>JACVXV010000194.1 GCA_015661205.1 Candidatus Brocadiaceae bacterium | reverse complement strand
AACATCGCTTTCACGTCAGAAAGCAATGTTTCTCTTGCCTGTGGCTGTTTTACAATGGCAGTTGGGGCCTAAGTTTTTTTATTTCATGAGGTTGCCCTGCGGTTCTACCCGCATTGTCTATCAGGGCGTACCAATTGATTTCTCACCACCATGGCGTCGCATGACAATACTGGGGGGATTGAAAGAACATGCAGGCATTGATGCCGCACGTATGACGGAAGGGGAACTTACCATCGAATTAGAAAGGCACGGTATGAAAGATTTACAGGAAGCACCGTTATCCTGGGGAGCGATAGTAATGAAGTTGTTTGAATCTTTATGTGAAAAACATCTGGTACAACCAACCTTTGTCTTAGATTATCCCATCGACGTTAGTCCCCTAACCAAAGTGAAACGTGGTGACAAACGGCTTGTAGAACGATTCGAACCTTTTGTCTGCCACATAGAGATTGGCAACGCCTACAGTGAGCTGACAGATCCGATAGACCAATTGGAGCGGTTTACAAAACAAAGGGATATGCAGGGCAAAGACCAGGGTTACGAAGATAACCCGCTAGACGTAGATTTTATCAAAGCCGTGGGCTGTGGGATGCCACCAACCGGGGGCGTAGGACTGGGGATCGACAGGTTGGTTATGTTTCTGACAGATACACCTAATATCCGGGACATTATTCCGTTTCCGATGGTAAAACCACGAAATTAAAATCGATTTCATTACGGTGCATTTAAATAGGTTATTTTTATAACACAATTTAAAGGGAGGTTATATGAATAAAGAAGAAGTATTAACGGTTGGAATTATTGGATTTGGCAATGTTAATCAGGAAGTTGCAAGACAATTACTTGCTGCCGGAAAAGGTAAGGTACGATGGATTCTCGATAGAACTCCTGAGAAGCAGAAGAAATTGGAACTCATAAATAAAATCGCACAAATACAGGGCGAATCCCCCCAAATCATCACAAGTGTTGAAGAACTGGTCAATGTAGAAAAGGTGGATGCTGTTATTGAATCTACGGGTGATATTGATGCAGTAAACTTCCTGCGGAAAATCCGTGCGTGTGGAATAAAGAGGTGACATTTGTAACGGCGAACAAGGCTGCGGTAGCAAAAAACATGAAAGAGTATTTTTCAGACAATATGGACGTGCGTATGGAGGCATCTGTTGCGGGTGGTCTGCCAATTATCCGTTCGTTATCAGAACATATTAGCGCCGATAAGTTTCTAGGCCTGGTGGCGATCCTCAACGGAACGACAAACTACATCCTTGAACGGTTATCAAAAGCCGATTTTAACGAAAAAGATCAGTACCATGAGGCATTGGATGCAGTTAAACTTGGATACGCAGAGCCAACAGGCAAAGGCGATGTGGATGGGCTTGACTCCGGAAACAAATTGCTGATTCTTGCACGCATAGCATACGGAAAAGAGATTAATGCTAACAAAGTACTTCGTTCAGATATTGTTAGGGAAATCAATGCAGAAGAAGATTGTTTTGATCGTGTCCGATACTGCGACTTTTGGTATGCCAGACACAGTTTACGGCACACGATAAAACTTATCGCTCTCACGTTCCCGGCATTTGATGAGCAGCAGAGGAAAGAACCATTCTTCTTAGTACATCCGATGCTGGTACCATTCAACTCTAAAATTGCCAAAATAGAGGGCATTGACAACTACGTCAACGTACGGTCAAAACATCTTGGCTACATCGATCTCCAGGGCAAAGGCGCCGGCCCGCAGCCCACTGCGTGCGCGGTTCTTGCAGATGTCTATAGCGGAACAATTTCTAATTCAACCCTGCAAATAGCCGCAGAAAAATCAAACGTTCAGCCATCCACTGAAATTTATTTTAATCGTTGGATGGTAAGGGCTTGCTGCTATGATAAACCGGGTGTTCTGGCCGCATTGTTCGATAGTTTGCGTCAATTTGGAATTGGAATAGACGAGGTATTCCAATTCCAAAGGGATGATAAAGATTTTAAAAAATGTAAAGATTTATTGGGCATTTCCCGTGATATTCGAGACTGGGAAAGTATTGTCCCTTTCGCCTTTACCACTACTGGAATAGACCTTTATACCTTGAGAAGCGCTCTTAAAAAGGTTTTTGTAGACGCGCTCAACTGTAAGAATGAGGATTGTTATTTCCCAAAAGCAACCAGTTTACCAACGGTTTCAAGGTATTTCGTGAGGAAGCTAAAGGGAATAAGGATAATGTCCTGCGGAAAGAATATGTGTATAATAACGATTATATACGCGGGAAGATGCTTATAACTAGCAACACCGATAACCCCACCATATCACACAAGACCTCACATGGTGAATCATTCTCCTATCCCTTATCCGAGGAGTTTATCTGGCTTTCAGGAATGATTAATAATGAGAAACAAATACCTTTAAGCCGGTTGGAGGTGTTATCCCTTATTTATAACGGTTTCGTCTCCATGTTCGCCCCGGAACATGCCCAAAAATCCATTATAAGCCTGGCAGAGCAAGAGGTTCTTTCGATTCTAGCCGCAGAATATCTTGACATCGGGAAGGATTAACAAAGGATTACAGGGGCGCATGCCCAAATTTACAATAATTGGGGAATACACCCCATCTACCCTTACTTTTGCAGGCTATCCTCTTTTCTTCCCCGCCTTACAATTAAGACCGACATATATCCCTTGCCCGTGCCTTTCAACGGTAAAATATCTGCCGTGAGATAGGCGTTTTTTTGCCCGATATAGGAGGCAAACAGGGCGTTTTCCAAAAGGTTCATCTCTTCCAGGAGTTGAATGATTTCGTCCAGCTTCTTGGCCACCTTCATCATAACGACGGTGTCAAACATTTCCAGGATGGGGCGCAGGTTTTCTGTATTGGCCGGGACGGGTATCACCGCCATTTTTTCGTCCCCCGTCAATAACGGATAATTGGCGGCGCTTGCGGCGGCGTTGTATGAGGTAATGCCGGGTATGGTGTGTATGGTATCGGACGGCAACAATTCGCCCAGGTGCCGCAGCAAGTAGATATAGGTACTGAAGGTCATGGGATCGCCCAGGGTTAGATACACCACTTCGTGTCCGGCGGCAACCTCGGTATGAATTTCCTTTGCGGCCCTGACCCACGCCGCGTTCAGGACGGATTTGTCCTTTGTCATGGGGTATATCTGCTCCCGCACCGTTTTCCCCTGTATGTAGCCGGTAACGATTTCCAATGCCAGGCTGTCTTCCTTGGTATCAGACCGTGGAATAAAGATACAATCCGCCCTTTGAATAGTACGCAGCGCCTTTAGCGTCAGAAGTTCCGGGTCGCCCGGCCCCAAACCGATACCGTAAAAATTACCTGTTTTCATCTGAAAAAATCTCCTTTTTGTGCCTTCTCCCGATGCGTTTCAATTAGGCATTCGGCGGCTTTTTTGTGTTCACACATGGGGACACGGGCACCGTGTCCCTACACCGACGCGTTCCCACGCTCTGCGTTCAATATTCGATATTCGCCGCGTTACTATGCACACCTGCACATCTGTGTTACTTCGCAATCGTTTATCTACAACTTCTTTATAATAACCACCGCGGCCCCATTAGCCTTTATATTAACGGCAGCCGCCAGACTCACTTCGAGAATACGTTCGTCGGGGAGGGAAAGGTTTTCGCAGACAAACAGGTTCCTCTTCCGAATGCCGCCATCCAATAACCGGCGCGCGATGACCGACGGCGTGTTTTGCTGATCGGTCAATATCCCAACCTTCTCAAACGACCGCACCTTCTTGATAAGCTGCGCATATTCAATATCCCTGCCGTGCAGGCTGATAAAACAGGCGTCGTCCCAGCTTTCACCAATGGCAGCAAAGGCAAGCTGTATGCTGCTAATGCCGGGAATGATGGCGCAGGCCTGGCGGCCGATCTTCTTCACGATCATTTTGGTGTAACTGAAGAAGCACGGGTCGCCGCTGACCAGCACAACCACCTGCTTTGCGCCGCGCCAGTCCGCAATCCTGTTTACCAGGACGGTGTAATTTTTCTCAAGGACAATCTTTTCTGCGCCAACACGGGGAAAGAGCTTGAGCAGGCGCCTGCTCCCCACGAGAACGTCGGCCTTCTTAATGTTGTATATCGCCTTGGGGTGGATGTACGCCTTGAGTCCTGGCCCACAGCCTACGATGATCACTTTGTTTTTGTCGTGTTTAGCCATGTTTGAGCGTTATTTGAAATACCGATTACGGCGCCTTTCATGTCAAATAAAATGATACCAACCATCTCTGGGATAAGAGCGGCCTTGCCCTGTAAAAAATCACACACCTTAACCTCGATTTCTTCCGCCACATTGTTCATTACCCATAAAAATCCCGAATCTTTTAACAGTTCAACAATACCTTCTACCGTAGGGGATTCCTTTAATGTATTGATGATTTCACCCGGCGGATGCCCGGTATCTCTACCATTCGGACGAATACCTTTTTCCTCAAGGGCGCTTTCCGCCTCCCCTTTGGCCTTTTCGTGAGGTGGTGGGGGTTGGAATGGGAGATGTGCTGTTCGAATGTATTGCGAAACGGTTTCTATCAGGATATCGTTGGCAGGTTTTGAAACCGCACTGTGGGTGTGGAAGTCACCCCTCAGCAGTTTGGCCAGCTTTCCGGGGTGTCCGGCAACGATTACCTTCTTAAAACCCCTCTCGCCGGTAGCTTTGAGCATAAAGCCGACAAAGTTACTTATCTGAACAACCTGCTCTTTCGCTACGTTAGCCAAACCCAAAAGTGACCGTTCACCCAGACTGCCCGGCACTAATGCCACCGTTTCGTAACCGCTCCCCCGGGCAATGTCGAGTCCGCACAGGAGTGAGGTCTGAAAGGCGTCTTCCGACATAGGGCGGACGATGCCCGTGGTGCCGATAATGGATATCCCACCGACGATGCCCAGCTTCGGATTAAATGTCCTTTCCCCCAAAGCCCTTCCGGTGGGAACCGAAATGACCACCTTTGCCCCTGCGCCGTTACCGATAATCCCCCGCACCGCCTCTTCAATCATACGTCTCGGCACGGGGTTAATGGCCGCCTGGCCTACGGGTATTTGCAGACCCGGCTTGGTTACCCGCCCAATGCCGTCGCCACCATCGATTTCTATGGCGTGCGTGGCACTTCGTTCAACCTTTGCATGGACGAAGCATCCGTTTGTTACATCGGGGTCGTCTCCGGCGTCCTTCTGAACCGCGCACGTCGCCGATTCGGAGGACAATTGTTTCTCGTGGATTTTGAGATGGAGTTTTACGCCGGCCGGGGTGTCAATCTCCACTTCATCGGGGATATTCCCAATAAATAAGCCCATGGCAGCCGCCTTGGCAGCCGCCGTAGCACAGCTTCCGGTTGTATAACCAAATCTCATATATCCGTAAAGCCGCAACCAAAAAAAGGGTGATTACTAAATAACGAATTTAGAATATTGAACAAGGAATTTCGAATTATGAAGTTTTCTTATTCACTTTCATCAACCGCGAATGAACGCCAATGAACGCAAATAAATACGAAACCAAGAAAAAACTTGGTATCAATTTGTGTTCATTTTCAGTTGCTGAGATTCTAAAATCGATTAGATTCAATATCCTTCGACATTCATTATTCCTGACTCGAAAATTCGAAATTAAGTGCCAATCATATAAATACTTATGAATTTTCATCGTTTCTGGGTGTTGCAAATGCAACATGACGACTTGTTCGATATTCGATATTGGAGTTCCAGTAAAAAATATCACCTAAATTCTGCAATTGATTTTCGCGTAGCGAAAATCGGTCTTCTATAATGCCCTTGCCAGGCAAAAACGATAATAAACTTCAGTTTTTGTCGGTTT
>JACVXV010000193.1 GCA_015661205.1 Candidatus Brocadiaceae bacterium | reverse complement strand
TCTTATGCCTAAAATAAACCCTGGGGTCTGGGGCAAAGCCCCATCCTTATAGTAGCTTAGTTTTGATTTGAAAATTCCAATTCACGGTGAACCAGCACATTAGATGCCTGGTATGCGGACAATTTTTGGGTTGAACATATCCACCACGACGACCGCGCATGGGCGGCCGATTATTGTCTGCGCCACAGAGCTACCAGCGAAAACCTTGAATTTGAATACCGGATGGTTGCCTCAAATGGGGATATTGTGTGGTTGCATGACTTCGCTAACGTCGTCCGGGATGAGGACGGTCCCGCGTATCTGCAAGGGTTTATGGTTGATATTACCGGACGCAAACAGTTAGAGACAGATTTGAGAAGGCTGACTGAGTCTCTTGAACGGCGTGTGGCCGAGCGCACAAAGGCGCTACGGGACGCAAATGAGGAACTCCGCGTGGAAGTCGCCAAACGGAATTTGTATGAAAAGGCGTTAAAAGGCAGTGAAGAAAAGCTCCGCGCTATCCTTGACAACACCACGGCAGTTATTAATATCAAGGACAGAGAGGGCAGATATACCTTCATCAACAAACAATTTGAAAAGTTGTTCCACCTCAAATGGGACGAACTGGTTGGTAAAACCCCTTACGACTGTTTTCCCCGGGAGATAGCAATCTCCCATTTGGAGAATGACCAAAAGGTATTTGCTACAAAGGCGTCTATGGAATTTGATGAGGTTGCGCTTCACGATGATGGGGCCGTGCATGCGTACCTCTCCGTCAAGTTTCCCCTTTTTGATTTCTCCGGGGCCGTTTATGCGGTTTGTGGTATCTCGACAGATATTACCGAACGCAAGCGAACGGAAGAGCATCTAAAAACAACCCTCGCGGAAAAGAATAAACACATCCAGGATATGAAACACCTGCTGGAATTCTCCGCCTTTATAAAAGGAGAAATAAGGGAAGAGGCAATAATGAAACATTTGGTCAGGGTGTTGAAAAAGCGTTTTATGCCGGATTTTCTGGTCATGCTGATGCACTGCAAAGACAGTAACGTGATTGAAGTTGCCTTTGTGGAACCCGCGCTGCCATTGGATAAAGTGATTAAGCAGGATTGCATTCTCAATCCCGCCCTCTGTCGCGTCATGAGGACGGGCCATACCGTAGTCGTTAAGGACGTCAACAAAGAGCCGTGTTGTGACAACCTTCTCCCGGAAATGAAAGAAGGCGGGTACATTTGTATCCCCATGATGGCGGGCAGCGGCGCTATTGGCACGGCGCTGGTTGTGAAGAAAGAAAAAGATTACTGGGGAAACGAGGAGGAGCAAAGGCTTATTTCAGCGTACATAGCGTTAACGGCGTCCGCCATTGAGAATGTCAGACTTGCAAATCATACAAAACAACTGGCCGTAACGGATACCCTTACCGGTCTCTATAACAAAAGATTCTTTACCGAGACCGTAGAGAAGCAGTTGTCTTTTGCAAAGAGATATGGGGAGCCGGTATCCATTATTGTCATAGAGTTAGGCCATTTTAAGGAGTTTAACGATACGCATGGGCACCCCGCGGGGGATAAGGTATTACAGCAGATAAGTAAAATGCTGAAAGATTTTATGAGGACGTCTGATATCGTTTGCCGTTACGGGGGAAAAGAGTTTGCTATAGTAATGCCAAAAACGGCCACACCCGCCGCCCTTGAGAAGGCGGGTACGATACTCCGGCACGTGGAATCGCTAGGTTTTGATACCCCTGCATCAAAAGAGCCAGTTAAGATAACGATAAACATTGGGCTTGTATCTTTCCCGGAACATGGCGCTGAATATGTCGTCCTGCTGTGCGCATTGGAAAGCGCCGTGACGAAGGCTAGAAACAATGGCGGAAAGGGCGTAGGAACCCCTTGATTTGCAGCAGTTCATCCACGGTTGCTTGCAACATACCGGAGCAGATTTTTTAGCAACTCGGTGTTTGTCGCAAAATGAACGTGTGCATAAGAGGCGAGTATACGGTTATGATGAATTCCATCATATTTTGACTTTTTATCGCCATATTTAGCCACGGTGTAAGCATACGTAGTGTCATCCGGCGATTGTAATGAAGACCAGTGAAATTCATGCGCCCTGAAGGTATCACCTGTTTTACTCAACAAATTATCCCTTACGGCATTTACCGTGATGTAACCAAGCCCTTGCCTCTTGTTCTCCATTTTTGTCACGCCTTTTAGTATGCCGCACATATCGTGGCTCTTCCCCTTGAAGTCGATCAAGCGCTCAAACAAATACATCATCCCTCCACACTCTCCGTAAATCACAGCGCCTTTCTTGTATGCCTTTTGCATGGATTCCTTCATTGTCGTGTTTGCCGCCAGCATCCCTGCGTACATCTCAGGAAAACCACCGCCTAGATATATTCCATTGACGTCTGACGGAACGTATTTGTCGTATAAAGGACTGAAATACGTAAGTTCAACCCCAAAGGCCTCCATGAGGTCAAGATTGTCCTGATAGTAAAAGTTAAATACCTCATCAGATGCAACTGCAAAACGTAACGGAAATTTCTCCGTAATCCCGTCAAATATAATTCTCTGAAATGGAGGTACAACCCCGCTGGAACCGGCCAGACTAATTAATTTGTCTATGTCTACAGTACCGGACAAGGCTTTGCCGATTTCATTATACGTGGATTTTGCAAACACCTGTTCAACAGAGGGTACCAGTCCCAGGTGCCGCTCGGGTAGCGTAATTTTATCCTCAAAAGGAAGGTATCCAAGCACCGGTATCTCGCAGGTATCTTCGATGGTTTTCTTAACGGAGGCATAATGCCGTTCGCTTCTGATTCTGTTTATAATGACGCCACTAATCTTCAAATCTTTATCAAAGTTTTTGTATCCCAGGACGATGGCTCCTGCGCTGCGGGACATGCCCCTGGCGTCCAAAATCAGCACGACAGGCGTATTGGTAATCTTTGCAACGTGCGCAGAGCTTCCGCATTCAGTGCCGTCCAAACAACCGTCATACAATCCCATGACACCCTCGATTATCGCAATATTTGCCCCGTCTCTCGCATGATCAAACAATTCCAGGCACACGTCCTTGTTCATAAGCCACGTGTCCAGATTGCGTGAAGGTCTTTCCGTAACGGCGGTGTGGTGGGAGGGGTCGATATAATCAGGTCCGACTTTGTATCCCTGCACAACCATTCCCCTTTCCTTCAATGCAGACATTAAACCCAGGGTAATCGTTGTCTTGCCTACGCCACTGTGGGTGCCGGCGATCATGAGTCTTGGATAGGGTGATTTATTTAAGTTCATAATATTCATCCAGCCACCCACTTGGTGGCACAGGCATCTTGCCTGTGCCTTTGGCTTACTTGGCTAAGGGCCGTTTAAAATAACAAGTATATGCTGCATCCACACGGACAGTGAAGGGAAGCGCCTCTTGCATTCTGATTTACGTTTGTACTTTTGTAGATTACAAAACAGGCACGGACAAACAAATTAAACAAGAAATTTACAAGGGACATCTTTTCGTGAATCGACGTCAATGCCGTATTATAGGACAACCGGGTTGTAAGCGGGGTGATGTAGACGCCGGTTAGTGGGATTCAATAACAGCCACCTTTGCTTCCAGGGCTGCAAGTCGTTCACGAATTTGGATAGCAGTTTCAATCTTATCATCAAGGGAGTCTATTTTGGAATCCAGCCTTTTGATCTCTGTCGTCAAAACGGTTTTTAAGGAATTTATTTCAGCACTTATTTCAAATTTTAGAGAATCAAACCGTTTGTCCACAGAATCAAATCTTTTTTCTACAGAGTCAAACCTATTATCCAATCGCTTTATTTCTACCTGGATTGATTTTAACTCAGGGGCTACAATGTCTTGTAATGCTTGTTTTACCTGTTCGTAAACACTCATATTAGTTCCAGACCCTTGATGTTATAATGGCGATGGAAGTTTACCTGATAACGACGCTAAGTTTTTTTATCAGTAATACTATTGCATTATATCAATTCAATATGACTCTATCAATACCAAAAAGGGTTAAATATCATAACTTATACTAAAAAGAATGTTGAAATCCAATTCCTGATGTTGTCCGCCCAATGCCTGGTAGAAAGGAATGGGGGCAGACAACGTGGTTGTTAGCTGTTTTGTTATTTGTGATGAAATGCCTGGCGCAAAAAAGAGGGTTGTTCCTCCTGAATCATAAACCGTTTCGCTTGCATGTTCATCCTTGTTCGCGAATTGCGAAATCATTTCTGAGATGACGTTGAAGGTTGGTTTATTCTCTCCGGAAATGACGTTAAAGGTGGCTCCAACGGTTGCCCTGACCATATCGCCGAAATCATAATCCTGCTCTCCCTCTGTTTTCAGGTGGTACAGGCAATTGCTATCCAAAAGAAGCCATTGGTTGATTCTCTTGTTGGCGGAGAGACCGATTATGTAGTCCAAAGACCCGGTGCCGGGCTGTAGTTCCGGCTCATACTTCTCCCCGGACTCATTCTTCTCATTCGTGGTTCCCGTGGGTATTTTAAAACCGAAAATACCGGCCAACCCAAATTGTTTATCATAGAACTTATACTTACCCAAGAGTATCGAATCTCCGAGGCCGGAAGACGTTTGGTTTTCTCCCAATAGTTCATGATCGTGCACTTCTTTAGAACGCTTTTCAACGTAAGGCAACTGGAGGCTTACAGAAAAGGCGTCAGTAATGCCATAACCGAGAAAGATGCTGTTTGAGATGTCGTTTTCCCTCGCGTGCGCGTCACGCCCTTCCTCATGTAGCTCATGCGCTTTGTGAATATCAACCGATTCCCAGTCCTGGTACTCAAACATATAGCCAACGGTGAACTTATTCTTAGCCGGCGCTTCAGCAGCCGTTGGGTTGATAGCGCCCGTTGTTCCTCCAAACCCTCCCAGGGTGCAAAGGTCACAAGCAATCACCCGATCTGCGTAACTCCAGGCAAGCACAACTACCCACACAACTATGTAAATAATGCGATACTTTTCCAATAAAAACCGCTTCATAGTTACTCCTTTTCAAAAATAAAGTGCTTCACGTATAGAAAATTCAAAGTTGTGCTTGTAGAGCGAAGAGCCTCTTCGCGCTACAAAAATGCACGGTTATAGAACGAAGTACCACTTCGTTCTACAGGTAAAAGCCGCCAATGCCTCATTATACCTTCAACATGTTTTTCCGGGAAGCGTGCCACCCTTTAAAAGGGTGGCACAGACTCCCCTAAAACAGTGCCGCCCAAACTCGCGGTTAAAACGTCCACACAATGGCAGCCATTGTCCTCCAATCCACTACCTGCTGGGTTCCTCTTACATCCTGGTATAACGGCTGTTGGAACTTGAGGTCGATATTACAACCGGTCTTTGGAACTTTTACCTGAATTGCCGGGGTAATGGCCAGGGAGGTAATGCCGGTGTTGTCAGGATTGTCCAAAAGCGATACATCCCGTCGTGAATACTTGCCGTCGTGATCGGTATCCTGTCCTGCATAGAGTCCATTAAGTTCGAGACCGGGGTAAAAATATTCAGTTACCCGATATCTTCCTATAAGGTCTAAGGATATCTTGTCGCCAAATTCGTAGCCCTCGTCGCCTTCTGTCGTCATTTGATACAGCAGGTTGGTCTGAAATACTACCGGAGAAAACGTTTGCATGTAATTAATGAGAAAAAGAGGGTCCCACGAACCGCTGCCCGGCTGCATCATGGCGTGCACAAGGGTTCCCGAGTCAGTCTGCTCATCATTTTTCCCTGTTGGTGTTTTCAGGCCTATTCCCCCCGTAATCTTTTTTGTCGGAAGTTCATGATTGTCCTCATAGATTTGATAAAGGCCCATGAGTGTCATGTCCCCG
>JACVXV010000061.1 GCA_015661205.1 Candidatus Brocadiaceae bacterium | reverse complement strand
TGGGCAAATGCCATACAGAGAAATTGATCAAAGCATGAAAAGCTTTTTACTTTGTAATTGCCTTCGTAACGTTGGACGCATTTGCGAAATTCATGCCTGTTTTACTCTTGACGTGCGGAAGATAGCCGCGATGGTGTATGCCTGAATGAAGCTGGTTATCCGTAGCGCAGGCATCCTGCCTGCTGTTTTTCTGTCTGTCAATCATGGCACAAGCATCCTCCCCGATTGTTTTCGGCTACCCCAATTCGGCAGGCTGGAAGCCTGCGCTACGCGCGTGGCAGCACAGGCTTTCAGCCTGCCGAACGAAGCTTGACGTAGGGTAGGCAGTGCCTACCCTGCCCGGCTATTTCTTGCGATAAATGTTGAGGCCTATCTTGCATTCTTCACGGCTAGGAACGCTGACGTTCCCTTCGGTGGACGCGATGATGATGTTCTTTCCCGACGTTGACGGACCAAACTCTTTTGCCAAATCTACCTTTATGGTAAGCGTGTTCCCTTCAACTGAAAATTCTACGTTCTTCATATAAAATCCCTCACTTTCTTTAAATAAATGTAAAAGATAAAACCTGCATTGTTAAAATTTGTAAAATGGTAACAGTTCGTCCTGCCGCATGAAACCCTGATGTCCGGGGCGTCTCGTAATGATGGGCAACCCCAAAAGATTACGTACTAAATTGAGAAATCTATAATAACCGCAAAGAAAAATGAAGCTAGAGCTTCTGACACAGGCACGTTCCCAGGCTGGAGCTTGGGAACGAGTTAAAAAAACGTGACGCGGAGCGTCACATAGTCGCATTCCCACGCAGAGCGTGGGAACGAGAGATGCGCGCTACGCCGCAACTTACCCGTTTTCCGGCATTACAATTTGCGACAACTCTGCCAATCCCTGCGAATAAAGCTCGTTTATTTTTTTGAGCAACGTCAGCCTGTTGTTGCGCACCCCTTCATCTTCAACGTTCACAAACACCTTCTCAAAAAAGCTGTGGACGGGCTGGGCAAACGCCTTGTAATAAAGCCCGGCGGCCTCTACGTATCGCCTATCACTCATCAGTTTCTGAATCTCGCCGCCCTTGTCCTGATAGACCTTCCACAACGCCTTTTCCTCAGCTTCGGCAAGCAATGTCTCGTTTACCAAGTCGCCGCTTTTGGCTTTTTTGCCGATGTTAAACGTCCTTTCTACCACGGTAACCAGTTCCGCCCACCACTTCTCCCGTGAAATAGCCTCTGTTGCCTTTAACCGCTGGGAGAAGTTATGCACGTCGTCAAACCCCTTGCCCGCATTCAGGACGGCATTCACCAGGTCATACCGGTAGCCTTTTTCAATATTAACCTGAAACAGACGGTCTTTAAAAAATCCCCTGACGTCGGAAACTATTTTTTCACTCACGGCCTTCTGATCAACGGATGCGGACGGCCCTTTTATCACCGGCAGCAGGGATAGAGACGAGCGAACGGTTTCTCCGATTTCCAGGGCAAGCTCATGTTCGCCCAGTATACGGATGATGCCGTAGGCGTGCCGCCTCAGCGAATAGGGGTCTTGCGAACCCGTGGGAATAAGCTGTAGCGCAAAGCAACTGGATATCGTGTCGAATTTATCGGCCAGGCCCACGACGGCGCCGATCTTCGATGCGGGGATGTTGTCTGCGGCAAAGCGAGGCATATAATGTTCCGCAATTGCCACGGCAACGGGCGACGCTTCCCCATCCCACCCGGCATATTCCCTCCCCATGATTCCTTGCAGAGACGGAAATTCGCCGACCATTTGCGTTAAAAGGTCTGCCTTGCACAAAAAGGCCGCGCGCTTGGCAAGGGAGGCCTCTTCCAGGGAAAGCTTGCCGGCGGCCACCAGGGCGTGGGATATGACGTCCGAAAGCGCAACGATCCGGTTCGTCCTATCGTGGTAATTTCCCAGTTTTTCCAGAAAGGCAATGTTTTTTAAGTCTTCCACCCGGTTTTTGAGCGGGATTTTTTTGTCCTCTTTCCAGAAGAACCGCGCGTCGGAAAGGCGCGCCTTGAGCACCCGCTCGTTGCCCTGGATGGTCGTGTGGGCGCTATTTTCGTCGCGGTTGAGCGTGGCGATAAATTTGTTCAAGAGCCGTCCGCCTTTTTTCCTGATGGGGAAATACCGCTGGTGTTCCTTCATGGCCGTCTCGATAACGTCCGACGGGATTTCAAGGAATTCCTCGTCAAAGCTGCATTCAATGGCGTTTGGATATTCGACAAGGTTCGTCACCTCGTCGAGCAGTTCTTCATCGTCAATCGCCGAGCTATGGGCTGCCATGCGTTGGGCGATTTTCACCCGCAGTTCCTCGCGGCGTTCCGGCATATCGACAACCACGTATTCCTGCTTGAGCAATTGCTTGTATAAGTCCCAATCTGCCCAGGGTATCTCAATCTTGCGCCCGGACAAAAAAGGGTGTCCGGCAGCAAGTTTGGCTGCCTTGATGCCATTGATTTCCAGAGGCACAACAGTGTCGCCGAACAGCGCAAGAAGCGAACGTATAGGGCGCGCAAAGAAAAGGCTGTTCCCCTTCCATTTCATGGACTTGGGGAAAGGGACGTTCTTGATGACGTCCGTTAACATCTCCGTGAGAATAAGCAAGGTCTCTTTGCCTTCGATGTGTTTGATCACAAAACAGTAATCGCCTTTTGGAGTCTTTTTCATCTGAAGCCCCTGCACGTCTACGCCCTGAGACCTGGCAAAACCCATGCCCGCCTTTGTTGGGTTTCCCGCCTTGTCAAAGGCAACGGACGCCGCCGGTCCCAGCGTCTCTACGGTAACGCTTTCCTGTTTTTCAGGCAACCCCTTTACGAAGAGGGTGAGCCTTCTTGGTGTGCCGGTGCAATAGACGGACTGCGCCTCCAGGCGGTGTTTTTTTGCCTGCTCGGTAAAAAACGTCTTTATGTGTTGTGTGGCCGGGGTGATGTACCCGGCGGGGATTTCCTCTGTGCCGATTTCGAAAAGCAAATCTGTCATATTTGTACCTATGATAGCTCCTTTTGAGGTTACGGTATGGTGTCGTTACAAAAAATACCGCAGCAGTTCCGCCGGTATCTAAAAAGGACGAAATATAAGCTCCAGCCCCACGCCCCACCGAATACCTTTGGGTCTTCTCTTAAAAAAGGGAGGGATATTCCGCCGCCAACGGCGCACAAACTGTTACGGAAATATAATTAACAGAAGACAAGATACTAATTACTTAAGCAAAGGATTGCAATAAAAAAATCTCGCGCATCAGGAGAAATAACCGGTTGCGTGGAATTATGGACGTCTTTAGCCGGTTTACCCATTTCCACCTCCCTACGGCAAATTTTTATTGCAATTACCCCTCTATTATCTTATAAGTACCGTTTAACTTTGAAAATTTTTTTTCTTGTAAGTCTTTTCAATACCCCCTATGTCCCATACGTGTTAAGTTAAGCAATGAAGACACTTCTTATTAATCCGCCAATGTACGACCAGCGCAACTACGGCAAGCCATTTATTTTGCCTTACGGCCCTCCGCTGGGTATTGCCTACCTGGCTGCAAACCTTGAAAAAAGCGGCTTTGCGGTGAAGGCCATCGACATGTTTGACTTTTCCTGGGACATGGTCAGAAAAACCCTGGAGGATGAACGTCCGGACGTTGTCGGCATTACCTGCCTGACCGAGCAGCGGGCAAGTCCGCGGGAGACGGCACGGCTTTGTAAGGCCGTTAATAAAGATTGCCTGGTCATCGCGGGCGGCATCCACCCGACCATCATGTATGAACAAACACTGCAACACTGGACGGTGGACGTTGTTGTGCTTGGCGAAGGGGAAGAAACGCTCAGGGAGTTGATCGTCTGTCTTGAAGGGAACAAGCCTTTTGGAGGAGTAGCAGGCCTTGCATATAAGCACGCCGGGACTATTATCAAAACCCCCATGAGGAACCTTGTTGAAAATCTGGACCACATACCGTTTCCTGCCTATAAATATTTCGATTTCGACAAGTACACGAGATACGAAATCCTGGACGGCGTTTGGAATGGGAAATCTCTGAAAAAGTTGCGGTTCGTTCCCATCATTTCCACGCGCGGCTGCGTGGGGAATTGCCAGTTTTGCTCAACACCCTCCTTCTGGCAACGCTGGAGGACGCGTTCC
The DNA here is from genome assembly GCA_015661205.1 of Candidatus Brocadiaceae bacterium. Classification (GTDB taxonomy): domain Bacteria; phylum Planctomycetota; class Brocadiia; order Brocadiales; family Brocadiaceae; genus JACVXV01. Next base: position 13,765 of record JACVXV010000061.1, on the reverse strand, counting down.
ACACAAAATGTCGTGGACGAAATGGAGTTCCTGGTCAAGGACTTTGGCTGCGGCTTTTTTAACTTTGCCGACGACATATTCACCGTTAACAAGACCCGCGTGATAGACCTCTGCAAAGAAATTATCGACAGGAAGCTGGACGTCGTTTGGGACTGCGAAACGCGCGTAAATTTTATCTGGGAGGACATGCTTGACTGGATGGCGCGCGCGGGATGCTACTGCATCTCTTTTGGCGTAGAATCCGCGTCGGAGGCGGTAATCAAGGCCATCAGAAAAAAGACCACCCCTGAACAAATCGCCCAAGCCTTCATGCTTACAAAACAGTCGGGTATGAAGACCAAGATGCTCCTGATGGTAGGCAATCCCGGCGAGAATGACGCTACGATAAACGATACGGTAAAGATGATAGAGGGGACGCGCCCCGACTTCGTATCGGTTTCCGAGGCGATGGTTTTCCCCGGTACCGAGCTTTATACGATGGCGAAGCAAAAAGGCCTGGTGGCCGATGATTACTGGCTGACAGACCGCCCCGCCCCATACTTTACGGCTGAACACACCCTGGAAAAACTGCTGGAATGGAGCAACACCATCATGTCCGCCAATGCCGGAATATCCGGTAAGTGGCTACGCAAGCTAAGAAACATGCTGGATGCCACAACAGGCATACGGATTACCGCCGAGGGGATTGATTATAGAAAAAAGGGGAGGGTCGTGAGGCTTATTAGTTGGTGGTGATGGTGGTGGTGGTGGTGGTGAAACATTGCAAGGGAAGTAGCCCCCCCTAACCCTTCCCTGGAGGGGAATTGGTGAACCCGCAAGTTGAAGAACTATAGCAAAATTACTTGAAATCATTGTCAGGAGAAGATATGAAGGATTCGTTTATTTATGCTCGTTCTATGCTGCTTGGCCTCAGCCTCCTTTTCTTTTCGGGGTGCAGTTTTATATCGGTCTCGCTGATGCCCGCTGTCGAACCGTTTGAGGAAACGACGGTCATGGGGACGGGAAAGGACAAGATACTTATCGTCGATATCTCCGGCATTATTTCTGATGAAGGAAAGCATGGTCTTGTCTTTCTTTCTGACGAACCTAATACGGTCAGCAGGATTAAAGAAGAGCTTACCACTGCGGCACAGGATGATAGTATCAAGGCCATCCTCCTCCGCATCAACAGCCCTGGCGGTACGGTTACCGCGTCGGATATCATCTATCACGAAATAGAACAGTTCAAAAAGGCGTCCGGTTTGCCGGTTATTGCCTGCATTATGGACTTGGGGGTGTCCGGCGGTTATTATGTGGCCGTTTCTGCGGACAAGATTGTGGCACACCCAACTACCGTTACCGGCAGTATTGGCGTCATTATGCTCCATCTCAGCGTTGAGGGGCTTATGCAAAAGATTGGCGTTGCAGACACCTCCATAAAAACGGGCGAGCATAAGGATATGGGGTCGCCGTTTAAAACCATGACGGAAGAGGAACAAAAGATTTTTCACGGGGTGCTTGATGATATGTATCAAAAATTCCTGGCAGTTATTGTAAAAAACAGACCGGGACTTAGCATGGAAAAACTCAGACCGCTGGCAGACGGTAGAATCTACACCGCCCGGCAGGCGTTGGAGTTTGGGCTTATTGATCAGATCGGATATCTGGACGACGCCGTTTCGCTGGCGAAGGAGGCTGCCGGTTTGACGGCGGCGCGGGTAATCATTTATCACCGCCCGGGGGCGTACAAAAACAACATCTACTCTCAACTCGGCGCCACAGGCACTGGAATTGAGTCATTCAACCTTATCAATGTTGACCTGAAAACGTTTGTTAAGTCGGGTGCTCCATCATTCATGTACCTCTGGTCACCGTAAACCAGGCCTTCTGCGACTTTTCCATGTAGAGCGAAGAACCTCTTCGCTCTACAACAGGCCCGAAGGGCTGAAAGGATATAGCCAGGGGTGAAGCCCCTGGTAAATGGAATAATATAACCAGCCCTGAAGGGGCGACAGAAAAGAATGCTTAACATGGCATCGACACTTATCTTTCCTAAAATCTACCCTTTAATGCCACAGTCTCCCTTCTACTTCATCCACGATGTATTTACTAAATGAAAACGCTGCAGTAAACGCCGGTGAAACAGCATTCAGTATATGGGTAGAACCTTCACCCTGTTCAATAACAAAATCCATCACCAGATTCATTTTTTCCGTATTCAGTAATTGCGCCCTGATGCCCGGTGTAAGATAGCCGCCAAACTGCGTAATATCCACCTTTTTTGCTAAAGATGCGGCCTGCCGTATAAAGTATTTCCTGGAATATTTTTTGATTTCCTGCAAGGTCAAGCTTCTAAAATTAAAGGCATTGGTGCAAAAAAGCCTTGCTTCGGCGGATATCACCTCAAGGAATTCGCCCAAGTTGAAATGAGAAAAGCCTTGGTAATTTTCCCGCCAGAAGGCCGGAATTGCCGTAGGCCCTATTTTCATCTTCCCATCTGCCGTTTTGGTGAAATGCACACCCAGGAATGGATTGCCCAAGTTCGGCACGGGATATATGTGCCTTTGGAAATGCCGGGAATCTTTATATTCCATGTAAAGGCCTTTAAAGGGCAGGAGGGTATATTTTTCCCCAACGCCAAATAGGTGGGCTACCTTATCCGCATAGAGGCCTGCCGCGTTGACCAGGTGTTTATATTGTATCTTTTGCCTGTTTGTGCTGATAGTGAAAGCACCTTCTCTTTTTATAAATTTCTCATTACACGCGACGTTGACCTTCCTCCCCTGTAAATCAGCGGCCAGATGCTCAACAACTTCTTTCGGCTTAACTACCGAGGTTGCAGGCGAGTATAGCGCCTTGCTGAAGGTTTTCGCGTTTGGCTCCATCTCTGCCAGGTCTTTTTCGTCGATTACATCCAGCTTGACACCATTACGGTCTCCCCGCTGCTTGAGTTCAAATAGGCCTTTCAGTTCATTTTCGTCCCGCGCCACCACAATCTTTCCGCACCTGTCAATGGCGAGGCCGTGTTCTAAGCAGTAGCCAGTTAAAAGCCTGTTCCCTTCTGCGGTAAAGCGCGCCTTTAGGCTGTCGGCGGTGTAGTAAAAACCGGCGTGCAACACACCGCTGTTTCTCCCGCTTGCGTGACAGGCCACGGTGGGTTCCTTTTCTATCAAGGTAATGTGCATATCCGGAAACCTGGCATTCAGCTCTCGTGCAACGGAAATGCCTATTATGCCGCCGCCGATAATTAGTATATCTGTTGTTATCATGTTAGTTTTGGGGGTTGACTTTAATGTTTAGTAGTTAAGTGAGAAACAGCCGCTGTTTTGGCCTCGTATGGACGTTGCAATTCAACCAATGAAAGGCGGAATAATGTATTTTATAACATGATTATTTCATAAGTACCTGTATTCCTTCCTTACCTACGCCTGCGTGTTTTAAAATTGCATACAAAGTTCCTTTAGGCAGGTCTTTTTTATGAAAAGGGACAACAACCCTTCTTTATCTTTTCTGCATGGTAATAAACATGGTGGCTGCCTTTTGTCCTATCAAGAATAAACCCTTATGCATCTTCTTTTTATAAAAGTTTGATTTTGTTTTAAACTGTGGAATTCAACAAAGACCACTAACTCAAAAGATTCATATCATTATCGCAAAGGACGTAAAAGACCCTTTCGTAAAACTTGCGTTGAAATTGGTATAACGTTTCTGTCCATATCTGAACACTTACCACAAGCGCCTTCGAATATGGGGTAGGCGATGCCTACCCTACATGGCTCATACTTTACCAAGACAGAGCAGCATATCGAGAAGCCCGCGGCGGATCATCATTACAGCAATGGCGGCGAGCAGTAGGGATGCGACCTTGGCGAACGCTTTGGAGCCGCCGTCGCCCATCAGCCGGTAGATGTATTCCGATTTCAGAAATATGATCCACACAATAAGCAGATTGGCTACCAGTGAGGTGATTGTTGGAATGTAACCGTAGGTGTCTACGGTTACGATGATCGTTGTCAGTACGGCCGGGCCTACCACCAGCGGGATTCCTAAGGGGACAACGCCCATCGTCGAGGTAACTTCCCGCCGCCTCTTTTCCGCAAAGAGCAAATCGTGGATGGCAAAGACCAGCAGGAGGAGTCCCCCCGCCATTTTGAAATCGTATACCTCGATTCCCAGCGCTGAAAAGACAAATTTTCCAACGGCAAGAAACGCGATGCTGACGGAAATGGCAGTAATGATGGCCTGACTTACCACTTTTGTCTTCTGGGGTCTTTCCATCCCCTCCACTAACGACATAAAGATGGGCAGCACGCCGAGGACATCAATGGCGATAAATAGCGGGATAAAGGCAAACAGGAAGTTATGCCAATGCCCTATGTGCAGGATTTGCAGTTCACTCATAAACCGGGAATAGTCACAATCTTTATAAAATATTCTTGCAGCTCAAACCTTCAGGTTTGATGGATGTTACACTTGGTACAGGCGACGGAGGAACATTAACTAGTAAATCTTTTGAGATTATACCTCTCATGTAAACATTGTCAATAGTCCAGACTGTCGCTTGTTCTGCTGTTCTGCTTCTCAATGTTTTCGAAGAGAAGCTTGAACTTAGCCCTAATTCTGAGAAGTGTGATAATCCGCATAATAAAAGCTGTAAGGAAATAAAGACCGCAAAACATAGCAAAAACATTGAAAATTAAATTTGTATTCAAATCCGCAAGAGTAAAAATATTATAGTAAACAACGACAAATAAAGGAAGGGCATAGAAAATGCAATTGCTGACGAGAACTTGGAACGTGCTGGCACGTATTCTTGAACGATCCGCCCAGAACTTCTTGTAAAGCGCATCGTTTTCAATCAGCAGAAAGCTTGCAAAACTTAATAACAAAGATGTATAGTTGTACCAAAACAAAAACGATGTAAGCATCAAAGTAGCCAATAGCACATACCAACTTGCAACAGACCCCGCCTTTAGTATTTCTTGGAGTGACTTATCGCTAAGTATTATATCTTTCCCAAAAATCCGGCAATGGCAAGTAAAATTGCATAGAGATTCCAAATGACACGGTCGTATTGAACGTGCCAACCCTCGACGAGTCGCCCTAATATTGAATCACGTGCCATTCGTTTATTTAAATCCATTCTCGGAGTACTGATTGAAAGTTTGGGGATGATAGAAAAGTGTTTTTCCCCACCGGAAAACCAATAAAGCAAAAACTAAAGAAGATTTTGATTTTTTCAGTAAAGTCCAAAACCAAGCAACTTCCCGTTTCCTCTTTTCCGCGAAGAGCAAATCGTGGATGGTAGAGAGCAGCAAGATCGTCCCGCCCGCCACTTTGAGCCAGAGTCCATCAGGGCTGAAGCCCTGAGCTACAGGGGTTCAGCCGATTGCGGATACATAATCCAGGGCGGCGGCGGCCACGTGTACGACCGTTTCTTCTCCAGACTTCAGGCTTTCGGCGCTGATGTCCTGCATGTTTTGCTTATTAACTACCCCCGTTACACAACCGCCTCTCAAGCCCATCGATGCCGTGAGGGTTAAGACGGTTGATGACTCCATCTCATAGTTCAACACGTGGAGCTTTTGCCATTCCGCGGTGCTTCCCTGAAATTTTCGCAGGATATATTTATTGAATGAGTCCTGCCGCTCCTCGCCGGAATAAAAGGTGTCGGAAGAGGCCGTAACGCCGACGTGGTACCGTGCATTTATCTTTTTAGCGCCACTGATAAGGGCATTAAGGACTTCATGGTGCGCGACTGCCGGGTATTCAATGGGGGCGTAATGGGTCGATGCGCCGTCAAGCCGCACGGAACCTGAGGTGATAACAACGTCGCCGATATCAATGTACTCCTGGATAGCGCGCGTCGTTCCCACCCTGATAAAGGTGGTTATTCCAAGCTGCGCCAGCTCATCAATCGCAATGGACGTGGAAGGGCCGCCGATCCCCGTTGAGGTGACCAGTATCCTTTGATTCTTTATGCCGGTGAGGTACGTGCAAAACTCCCTCTTCCACGCTAATTTTACACAATCCGTTTTATAGGTACGGGCAACCGTTTCGGCGATGGTTTGGGACCGGAAAGGGTCGCCCGGCAACAGGGCGATTTTGGCGCCTTGAATCTTTTCTGCGTTGAGGTCTAAGTGATAAACGTTCTTCATATTTCCACACGTGTCACCGTCAGAAAGAGCCTGAAATCAGGTGTTCTATCAACCGATGTCCTTCCTTGATATGGAGGCCTGACGCATTGGCATTCGCCTCGGAATAGGAAAGACCTGCGCCCTTCGCTATACCTGAGCCATAGACCGCAAAAGGTACGGCCTCCGGCGTGTGCGTCCGTTTAACGATGGGCGTATAATGGTCGGGGAGCACCAGTATGCGCAGGTGGCGGAATCGGTCTTTGGCATTGAGGATGGGACCGATTATCTTGTTGTCTATCTGTTCAATAGCCAGCACCTTTTCGTGTACGTTGCCCTCGTGTCCCGCCTCGTCTGGTGCCTCAATGTGGACAACCACCACGTCGTGGTCTTCCAACGCCTCTATGGCATATAGCCCCTTGTTGGCATAATTCGTATCCAGGTAGCCAGTTGCGCCAGGGACGTCGATAACGTCCCAGCCAATACAAACAGCGATGCCTCTGATTAAATCCACGGCGGTAATAGCCGCGCCGGTGAGTTGAAACCGCTCCTCAAAGGTGGGCATATCAGGGCGGTTTCCCTGTCCCCATAACCAGATCATATTTGCAGGATTTTCCTGCAGGTCTATGCGCACCTTGTTTATATCGTGGTCTGCCAGGATTGCCCGGGAACGAACCATAATATCTTTCAGTATCTCGCCACCGTTCCCCTTCGGAAGGTGCTTCTGGATGGACTCTCCCATAATATCGTGCGGCGGAAAACACTTGGCATTCATTTTCTGCTTGCCAGTGTAGACCATAAGATGCCGGTAACTCTTGCCCGTATAAAAATGAATGGTCTCACTGCCAAATTCTTGATTCAGCAGTTTAATAAGGACGTCCGCCTCGTCCGTTTTGATGTGTCCAGCGCAGAAATCTTCCAGCACGTCCTCGCTGGCGGTAATAAAGTTGCAGCGAAACGCCCAGTCGGTGATGTTTAGTTTGACGCCCATACTGACTGCCTCTAAGGGCGCCCGGCCTGTGTAATATTTCTTAGGGTCGTAGCCTAATAACGTAAGGTTTGCAACGTCACTCCCGGCCGGAAACCCGGACGGGATGGTTCGAACCGTGCCAAGCAGACCATTTTGTGCGATAAAATCAAGGTTAGGGGTACGGGCCGTCTCTACTGGCGTTCTGCCACTGAGTTTATCCACAGGATAATCAGCCATGCCGTCGGGGATAATGATACAGTATTTCACCAAAAACCTCCTAGCCCGAACAAGTCGGAAGAGTAAAAAGATACAGCAATAACATCTATGGGAAAAAGAGTTGAACCGCTAATAACCGCTAATTGACGCTAATACTTTTCTTCGTTTCGCATGTATTAGCGTTTATTGGCGTTCATTAGCGGTTTGCCGGAGTTTTCAAAATCAACTATTACCTCTATTCTTCGATTTCCATCTGTGAAATCTGTGGTTCCAGCAGTTCTGATACATGGGTAACGACAAGATGCGCCGCACCCTACTCCTCAACGCGAATGAATTTCGTGTTATCCTTTACCACGTCCAGTTGTTTAATCCCGTCAAGCGCCTTCTGCAGGTTGCCTTCTTCCGCCAGATGGGTCAGCATAACGAGCGGGACAATGCCCGTTTCCTTCGCCTTGTGCTGGATAACGGATGCGATGCTGATGTCGTAATTACCCAGGATGCCGGAAATCTTTGCAAGCACGCCGGGCTTGTCTGTGACGGAAAACCGCAGGTAATATCTCGTTTTAATCTGATTGATATCGGATATGGGCACGCGTTCGCAACACCCGGAAAACGCCTTCATCGCGCCAAACGTGATACCCGCCCTGCCAAGCGCAACGTCCACAAGGTCTGCCACTACCGCACTGGCCGTAGGCATCTGGCCGGCGCCCCTTCCGTAGAGCATCGTTTCCCCTACCGCGCTGCCCTGAATACAAACCGCGTTGAAGACTCCATTCACGGAAGAAAGCGGGTGGTCGTGGGGGAGGAGGGTTGGATGCACGCGCAGTTCAATCATGTTTTCCTCCTTTTTCGCAATAGCCACCAGCTTTAAGGTATATCCAAGCTCGTATGCGTACCAAATATCGGAAACCTCCACGTTGCTGATACCTTCGTGATAAATGCGCTCATAGTCAAAGTCCACGCCAAAGCCGATCTTTGCCAGTATGGCAAGCTTGTGCGACGAATCAATGCCCTCAACGTCCATCGTGGGGTCTTTTTCCGCATAGCCCATCTTTTGCGCTTCGGCGAGAGCGTCGCTGTACTTCACGTTCTCTTTGGTCATCTTGGTTAAAATATAGTTTGTCGTGCCGTTTACAATGCCTAAGATAGATTGAATCCTGTTTGCAATAAACCCATCCCTCAGCGCGGCAATAATCGGAATGCCACCGCCGACGCTCGCCTCAAAGGAAATGCTCTTACCGTACCGGCGCGCCTGGCTGAAAAGCTCGGCGCCGTGCAAGGCCAAAAGCATCTTGTTTGCCGTCACCACGTCCTTCCCTTTTTGAAGCGCCTCCAGGATGATCTCCTTTGCGGGATGCACTCCCCCGATAAGCTCTACAATGACCTGGATATCGGGATTGTTGAGAAGCGCCTTTGCGTCATGAGTGAAAAAGATGTCCGAAGGCAGGTTTAATTTGCTTTTCACTTCGGGGTTGCTGTCGGCAATGCCTTTCAGCGCCGGCACGCAATCAAGTTTTTCGTGAAGAGGGGAGTTCTTTTCTAAAAGGATTTTTGCAACCCCGGCGCCAACCGTCCCCATTCCGATGAGGCCTACATTGAATGTTTTCATAATAATAGTTCTCTCTTTCCCCCCTTCGCAAGGGGGAACACAAGGCATACGTATTAAGTAAAGGAGTTACAATTGTCACACAATCCTTGTTTTTCCAGCCCTGAAAGGGCGTAATAACGGAATTACACATTTATATCGCCCTTTCAGGGCTAATTTTGCTGACATTACCAAACCCAGGGCGCTACCCTGGGCTATAGTATTGCGCCCCTTTGGGGCTATCATTGCAAATGCGGTTAGGCTGGGTTTCTCTCGTTTCCAAGCTCCAGCTAATACCCCTACGTCAGAAGCACCAACTTCGTTTTCTCGTTCTCCACTTAACACGTATGGGACATACGGAGGTGTTAAAAAACCTTACAAAAAATGAAGTTTTTACCGTCTAATACGACAACCCCCAAAGCGGTGACGCCAAATTCCGTGGGAAAAAAACTGACGCATCATAAAGCGTACAAAACGTTTATGTAAAGAAGATTTGACGAGGATTTACTATAACGGATAAAAATGTTTATTGTCAATAAAATTCACACGCCGCAACCATGCGTTTTGCTTTCTTGCAATATTGATTTTCCTTGTAATCTCGAAAAATGTCTGATAGGATAATTCCAATCACACCGAAAGTTAAAATCCTGGTAGCATAAAATTTTCAGCCACTCAAGACAACCGCCTGACAACTTCAGATTGGGGAACCATGGCACGCTTTAAACAACGGGATATTATCTCTATCCGGCATTTTAATAAAGAAGAGTTGTTGTACATCCTCGACCTGTCAAAGCACATGGAAGGGTACAACCACACCGATATCCTGAAGGGAAAGATGCTTGCCTCGTTATTCTTCGAACCGTCCACAAGGACAAGGCTGAGCTTTGAATCAGCCATGAACCGGCTCGGCGGTACGGTAATCGGCTTTGCGGAGCCGGGCGCCTCCTCTACGGCAAAGGGAGAATCCCTCAGCGATTCCGTAAAGATTATCGACGGCTATTGCGATATCATTGTTCTGCGGCACTATCTTGAGGGTTCTGCCCGGTTGGCCGCCGACGTCGCAGGCGTGCCGGTCATTAACGCGGGCGACGGCGCCAATCAACATCCCACGCAGACCTTTCTAGACCTCTATACCATCCGAAAAACAAAAGGGACGCTGGAAGGCATTACCGTCGGTTTCCTGGGCGACCTGAAATACGGCAGAACGGTTCACTCACTGGCGTACGCCCTGTCACACTTTAGTACGGAGATGTACTTCATTTCACCATCCGGCTTGCGGATGCCGAAAGACTGCCTTGAGGAACTCAGGCAGCGCAAGGTGACTTGCCACGAAACGGAGTCCTTGCTCGGCATAAGCAAAAAGCTGGACGTGATTTACTGCACGAGGATTCAGAAGGAGCGGTTCGCAGACCCCGTTGAATTTGAAAAGGTGCGCGGTGTATACCGGCTCAGCAAGGCGCAGCTTGAAGAAATGGGGACAAAAGACGACTTAAAGATACTGCACCCCCTGCCCCGTGTGGACGAGATGGACGAAAGCCTGGACGGGACGGACTTTGCCGTTTACTTTCATCAGGCGCGCAACGGCATACCCGTGAGAAAGGCGCTATTGGCGTCGGTTTTGGGAGCTATCGAATGAAAAAACGGGACGTTTCCGCCACTAAAGATGAATCCGTAATCGGTCATGTTGACAACAAACTGGACGTTTCCGCTATTAAAGATGGTTCCGTAATCGACCATATCGACAGCAAAAGCACATTAAAAGTTGCAACGATCTTAAACATCCAGGACGAAGAACGGGTGGTTCTCGTCGGCATGAATTTAGAGAGCAAATGTTTGGGAAAAAAAGGAATTATAAAAATTGGCGGGAAGATTATCGACCAGAAAGAGGTAAACAAGATTGCCCTCATCGCGCCAAATGCAACGGTAAACATCATCAAGGACTACAACGTCGTTAAAAAATTTAAAGTCGCCGTGCCGGAAACGATTGAAGGTATCGTTAAATGCTTCAACCCCAATTGCGTAAGCAACCACCACAATCTGGAACCAAAACTGCACGTTCTTAACAAAAACCCCATAAGACTACAGTGCCACTATTGCGAACGTGTTATGGATTCGAACGATTTCGTTTTGACATGATTATCATGTATGACATACTGCAGAAATACTTCGGATACACAAGCTTCTATCCCCTCCAGGAAGAAATTATCAATGAGGCGCTCAGCCGAAGGGACGTGTTTGTCCTCATGCCCACCGGCGGCGGCAAATCCCTGTGCTATCAATTGCCGGCCATGCTCCTCGACGGATTGACCATCGTTATCTCCCCCCTAATCGCATTAATGAAAGACCAGGTGGACGGGCTGCTCGCCGATGGCATTCCGGCGACGCTCATAAACAGTTCTCTGACCTACAGCGAAATCGAGGCGCGCAGGCGAAGCCTGGCAAACAACGAAGTCAGGATACTTTACATTGCGCCTGAACGGCTGGTAATGCCCGAATTCCTGCAATTCTTACAGGGCTTGAAGATTGCGCTGTTTGCCATCGACGAGTCGCACTGCATCTCAGAATGGGGTCATGACTTCCGCCCTGAGTACCGCCAGTTAAACATGCTGAAGGAACGCTTTCCGGGCGTTCCGATTATGGCGCTCACGGCCACCGCCACGGCTGTCGTTCAGGAAGACATTATTAAACAACTGAAGATAGCGGACGGCAAGACCTTCAAGGCAAGTTTTAACCGGAAAAACCTGTATTATCAAATCCGCCCGAAAGAAAACCCCTACCAGCAACTCCTCCGGTACCTGGACGGCAAGAAGACCGATTCAGGGATTATCTATTGCCAGAGCCGTAAAACCGTTGAAAACGTAGCCGGCAGCCTGAAGTCGGAGGGATATCGCGCCCTGCCGTATCACGCGGGATTGCCGTCTGAAGCCCGGTCTGAAAATCAGGAACGGTTTATCCGTGACGACGTGGAGATTATCGTGGCAACCATCGCCTTCGGCATGGGCATCGATAAACCGAACGTGCGCTACGTAGTCCACTACGACCTGCCGAAAAGCATCGAAGGATATTATCAGGAAACGGGACGCGCAGGCAGGGACGGTTTAAAAAGCGACTGCATCCTCTTTTTCAGTTACGGCGATAAGTATAAGATAGAACATTTTATCAAACAGAAGGAAGACGAAAACGAGAGGGAGGTCGCGTATAAGCAATTACGGGAGTTGACCAACTATTGCGAAGGCAACGTCTGCCGGAGAAAGATGCTGCTGGCCTATTTCGGCGAGGTATTCAGCGAGCAAAACTGCGGCGCGTGCGATATTTGCCTGGAACCGAAAGAACTGTTTGAGGGAACGGTCGCAGCGCAAAAGGCGCTGTCGTGCATCTACCGTGTGGGTGAGCGGTTTGGCGTAAATTACGTCATCGACGTCCTGCTGGGGTCGAAGAACCAGAAGGTATTGCAGAATCACCATGACGAGATTAAAACGTTCGGCGTGGGCAAGGAATATTCGAAAATCCAGTGGCAGACGTTTATCCGCGAGTTGGTCCAATTAGGATACGCCAGGCTCGAAGGCGATGAATACCCCATCCTGAAGTTAGGTGAAAAGAGCAGGCAGGTGTTGATGCAAAACGAAAAGGTATTTTTAACAAAGCCTGTAGAAAAACACATTATTCAGAAGGTTGCAGCCGGAGATAATTATGACCGCGTATTGTTTGACCGTTTGAGGGCATTGAGGAAAGCGGCGGCGGACAAAGAGGGCGTGCCGCCCTACGTTATTTTCCATGACACCAGTTTAAAGGAGATGTCTATCCGTTATCCCGGAAGTTTGGCTGATCTGCGCAAAATAGGCGGCGTTGGGGAAATGAAATTAAAAAAATACGGAGACGCCTTTTTAAGGGAGATACTTAATTATTGCACGCAACAGGGCATCAAACAAAAACCAAACACGCTTAAATATCAGGAAGCCCCCATAAAACAGCAAAAATCGCTTACGGCGCAAGTAACGTTCGATTTGTACAAGCAGGGACTTAGCCTCCAGCAAATAGCGGCCAGGCGGGGACTGGCGCCATCCACCATCTACTCGCATCTGGAAAAACTCATCCTGGAAGGCGAGGCCGTTGTGCTGGATAACCTTATGGATTCCAAAAAACAACAGCATATCAAGCAGGTGTGTCTGGAAATGGACACGGAACTATTGACGCCGTTGAAAGAAAAACTGGGCGAAGATTATTCTTATGAGGAAATACGGCTTGTCAGGGCGCAGTTGATCATGGAAGAGAGAAATGATTGAGGTATTTATTCCGCAAGCCGGTACGGGTGAATGTGGATAGATTAACCGCCCAGGATTGCCCCTTTATTATAGCACACCAGCCTTTTATGCTGTATCACAAACGGTTGCGTTTATCATACAGGATAGCCGCCTGGGGAACATGCTTTTTCGTCAATGCCTTGAAGGCTTTCCACATGCCCATTACAGCAAGCTCAATCTTCTTGCTCTTCTTCGACCCCAACAAGTTGTAAAACATATCCAGCATCAAAATTACTGATGGCAAAGTACATGATGTAAAGATTCTTGACGAACTCGTTCCGGAACATTGAATTGTTTTTTAAGTGGATTAAACAACATTTGCGAATAAAAGCGTTTTACGGTACTTCTGAAAATTCAGTAAAAACCCAGGTTTGGATTGCTATCGCAGTATATGTGCTTGTTGCAATTATCAAAAAGCGTCTTAACCTAGCCCCAGTTTACAAGTTACGCTTAAAATTCGGTTTTCTTCCCCCATAACCTATTACGCAGCAATATGTTGTGTTATTCAGTGTGTGTATTACCCTGCCATATTGCAATATTTATCATTTCAACAGATCGTCAAATCTCTACACAACCCCAT
>JACVXV010000192.1 GCA_015661205.1 Candidatus Brocadiaceae bacterium | reverse complement strand
GATGAGTAAAACAAGCCCTGAAGGGGCGACATTGAGGTCAAAACAACCGTTCATTCTGTATTACGCCCTTTCAGGGCTTGATGGTGTTATCTCGTTACCCAGGGCGTTGCCCTGGGCTATGCTATTTCGCCCCTTCATGGCTAACAGAAACAAGGGTTTGGTGGTAATTATCGGCTTCTTAACTTAACACCTATGGGGTCTCCCCGCCCCTTTCGGCGTCCGCATTTTCATTCCCAACCTTAGAAGAGGTCTCATACGCACCGCTCGTCGTCGGGCTTTTGGCGTCCATATTTTTATTCCCACCCTCACTATCACCAATCAATAATATCCCATGAATATGGTTCGGCATCACAACAAACACATCCAATCGAACATTTTGGAAATGTTTCGGTATTTCAAACCAGAATTCATGACAATCACTTTCCCCTATATTCCCCAACATTATCATCGCCACTTCGCCTTCCACCGCAAACAATTCCGTTTTTTGTTGCTCTGTATAATAACCTATGATAAAATTCAAACCTGCTTTGTTGCAGTAACTGTGGAAAACATCCATTCTTCTATCATTCAATAAAGGAGCTTTATCGTGGGAGTTATTTTAGGCAAGCTCATTGATCTTTATCAAATTGCTTTGATTGTGCGGATCGTGCTTTCGTGGGTGCCTCACAACCCTTATAACCAGGCAATCCGTATCCTCTATAAAATTACCGATCCTATACTGAATCCCATAAGAAAGTATATCCCCCCATTCAGGGGTATTGATTTTTCGCCGGTGGTGGTATTTTTCGGACTCAGTCTTCTCAAAAAAATCGTAGTAGGCATATTGTAAAAATGGTTCTCACGAGGTAACGCGCTCATTTGCTATGGTAAATAAACCCAAGAAAATTATTATTCTGGACGTAGATGGTGTTATTTTTAAGGGGCAATTCCTTCTTTACACTGCACGATACCTGGGAAAATTGATACACGTCAGAACCTCCCTCCTCTGCGTCCTCTTTAATATGGGCAAATTGTCCATTGGAGAGATGCTCTCGGCGGCATACTCCCGCTTTAAGGGCGTTACCCTTGAACAGACCGAAAAGATTTACCGGGATATTCCGCTGATAAATCACGCGAAAGAAACGATGGAGATATTGCGGGACCACGGTTATTACGTTGTTTTGATCAGCAGCGGCGTGCCGGACCTGTTTGTAAAGGACCTGGCTGCAAGATTGTCTGCAAACGAAGGCTATGGCGTTCAGATTGGTGTCCACGATCAGTGTTTGACGGGCGAAGTATACGGTACACTTACCAAACCACAGGGGAAGAGCCGTCTCGTCGAAGAATTACTGAAAAAAAACAACCTCACCTGGCAGGAAACAATCGTTCTGGTGGATGATTGCAACAATATTGAAATCATGCAAAAAGCGGGGATTTCGATCGGTGTCAATGCTTGCGGCTTCGCCGCGCTATGTCTCTGCGGTCGACAGCGGGAATCTGGCGGAAGTAATCGATATACTGGACATAGCAGACGCGGACACCTCTAAAAGATTGTTTGCAGGTATGCGCAAGCAAATGACCGGCTCCTGGCTCCATGAGATACGGAGAAAGGGTATGCACGTCCTCGTTGCCTGTATGCCTTTGTTCCCCACCAGCTTTTATCCCGTTATGTTCACCGTGATCGCTTTATTAACGGCGGCATATACGGTTTCCGAGTGTTTCAGAATCAACGGGTATTCTTTTCCTTTACTGGGTGGAATAACAAGATCGAGTATCCGCAAGACAGAAGAGCGGGGGTTTGCATTTGGGCCGATAACGCTCCTTTTGGGTTCATGCCTATCCCTAGTGTTTTTTTCGCCGGTTGTTGCAAGTACGGCTATCTGGATTGTCGCCTTTGCCGACGCCATTGCGACCATCGTGGGCAGAAGTATCGGCAATCACAGAATTCCTTATAACGTTAAAAAAAGCATAGAAGGTTCACTTGCTGCATGGATCGCGGCATTTCTGTGCGGGTGTGTATACTTGCCTCTTTTTCCGGCTATACTTGCAGGGTTGTTTGCCAGCCTCATAGAGTCACTGCCGTTAAGGTCTCTCGATAACTTATTCGTGCCTATCGGCGCGGGGCTTTTGTTGTTGTGTCTGGGGTATTAAACAGCGCAGTGGCAAGGCGCGCCTTGCCACTACACGTACGTTTGAATTTCATGTACGTTAAATTATGCCTACGGTGACTTTTTTCTGTTTATACGTAGGGCAAGGCTTTAGCCTTGTAACTGTTTGAATACATACCAGAGGTTGCAACCCTAAAGGGTCGCCCTACTGTTGCTCTGCACCCAGGGACACGGAGCACCGTGTCCCTACAAGAACTTTGAAATTCTATACGTAAAGAGCCGATGAAAAAAAACAATAGCCTTTTGAATAAAAAACCGGAACTTGTTGCGCCGGGCGGTGACATTGAAAAAATAAAAGCAGCGATTGAGTACGGAGCTGACGCCGTTTACGCCGGCGGGGAGGGTTTTAACCTCCGCATGGGCGCAAGCAATCTGACCTTGCAGGACATCAAAGACGCCACCGCGTGGGTTCACCAGCGGGGTAAGAAGATTTATATCACGTTAAACATCTATGCGCGTAATTATCACATTCGGGGACTCCGTCCCTATCTGGAAAAACTTGCTGAGATTCCCGTAGATGCCGTGATTGTTTCCGATCCGGGTGTTTTTCTTGTGGTGAAGGAGATTGCGCCGCATATCCCTATACACCTGAGCACCCAGGCGAATACGACCAATACCAAATCCGTTGAGTTCTGGCTCAAACAGGGAGTTAAGCGCACGGTGCTTGCAAGGGAACTGACGCTCGGAGAGATTAAGGAGATTACCGACGGCCTTACCGGAGAAACAGAGGCCTTTGTGCATGGCGCGATGTGTATGTCGTATTCAGGACGCTGCCTCCTGAGCGGTTTTATGTCGAACCGGCACGCAAACCTTGGTGATTGCTCACACTCGTGCCGATGGCATTACACCCTCAAGGAAGAAAACCGCCCTGACGAGTCGTACCCTATCGTGGAAGATGAAACCGGCACCTTTATCCTGAGTTCCAAAGACCTTTGCATGATCGAACATATCCCGGAATTGGTCAATTCGGGCATTACGGCATGGAAGATTGAGGGACGGATGAAGAGTTTGTACTACGTTGCAGCGGTAACGAGGGTGTATCGGGAGGCAATAGACCGGTATTTTGCCGATCCGGATGGATACGTATTTGACCCGCGATGGTTATCCGAACTTGAAAAAGTGAGCCACAGGGAATATGGTACGGGCTTCTTTTTTGGAAACCAGGGATATCGCGGCCAGACAACACACCCCGGAAGTTCCTATATCAAAGAATATGATTACGTGGGAGTGGTTAATAATGTGCTTCCCGACAATCAGGTTGAGGTATTGATAAAAAACAAAATTTCTTGCAATACCCCTGTGGAAATCATGGGAAGACGCCTAAGCGAAGATTTTGGACAGACCTTATGTGATCTGCGGAATGAACACAATGAGCCGGTTGAAAGCGCGGATGCAGGCCAAAAGGTTCTTATAAAAATATTGCGTCCCGTCCAGAAATACTTTATGCTTAGGAAGTGCGGATGAAAAAGATAATGAAAAGCGTGGCAAAGAACACCGTGGGATTTAGTTTAATAATTATTGGTTGTATAATGATTGTTACCCCAGGACCGGGGCTGTTTACCATTCTGGCCGGGCTGTATATATCGAGTTTTCCAGGCAAACCCCGCCTTGTTAACCGACTGAAAAGGACGCGATTTTATTGTAAGTATCTTGTTCACGTTGAATCGAAATTAAAATCAAAGTTTAAAAAGAAAGAAAACAAAAAAGAATGAATACAAAAACCATTGTTTCTATTCTTATAGCCGCGTCGGTTTCTGCCGTGGCGGGTTGTGGTTCTGATCGCTGGAGTTTAAAGGAGTTGTCTCCTTTTAAAAAAGAAGAAGCGCAGCTTGAGTCGAGGTCGGGCAAAAGGTCTTCCGATACCGTAAAGGCGGAAAGCATCTTCGTTTGCGCGGGCGACATCGACGTTGCCTATAAAAAAATGGGTGAGGTAAGCCTTGCGGAGTATGGCTTTTCCGGCGCCGACGTTCTGGCCGCCAAGATAAGGGTGCAGGCGCGCGATGGAGGGGCGGATGCGGTAATTAACGTACAATATGATACCGGGGCATCAAAAACCTGGAACGGATATGGAGAGCTGGGTGGTACTGATTACGGCGTAAAACATACTACGTGGTGCAAAGGCATGGCCGTTGAATTTCTGGAGGCGCACAATACCCTGGGACTTATCGTGTGCAACGTTACGCGGGAAAGCCGGGACTGGTTTTCACTGAAGAAATCGCAAAACGGCGTATTCGTTGTGAGTGTTTTACCTGGAAGCGCCGCTGAAACCGCCGGTTTAAAAGTGGAAGACCTTATTACCGAGTGGAACACGGAAAAAATTGAAAATAAGGTCTATTTTAGACGAAAGGCGGAAACAGATTCAACCAAAGAGGTAAAGCTTACCCTGGTACGCGCAAAAGACATTAAAACGGTAACCGTCCTTATGCCAAAACCTGAGGTTGCCAAGGTTGAAGCCCCGGCAAAAAAGTCGCCACCTCAACCGCCTTCTCCACAACAGCCACCGACACCGCCTCCTCCAAAACCAACTGAATACGAAAGTCCCGTAACGTCACAGGCGGAAACGGCCACGCCTTCGCAGGCAACCCCCAAAACTGCCGAGGTATACAATGAAATTGGCGACCTTTACCTGCGGAAAGGGATGTACGATGAGGCCTTGGCAGAATACAAAAACGCCATCTCGGTAGACCCTGATTGCGCTATATCCCATTTCAACCTTAGTATTGTGTACGAAAAAAAAGGTATGCAAACAGAGGCTGACGAGGAATACACAGCGTACAAAAGACTAAAACAAAAAAAGCAATGAAATACATCCTTTTTGCCTTAATCATCGGATTTCTTCCGCTGAAACCGCTCTCCGCGGTGGAATTGCTCAAAAATGGAGATTTTGAGACGGGGAATAGTATGGGTTGGACGTATTGGGAAACCTATCCCTGGGATGGCGACGGCTTTCCGGTTGAACGGCCTACCCATGTGGCTATTGTGATACCTGGGGATATTGGAGTACCCTCGCCACCGATCATAAGCGGTTCGTTCTCGTTGGCGCAGGAAGTTGTTTCTCACGGGACGGCCAGGGGCGGCCTGTATCAGGAAGTAAAGGTAATGAAGAACGTCCCCTATATTCTCACGGGTTATACCGCATTTTATGGGGACGATACGGGCGACCAGGCTATCATAGGCATTCTGGATGGCGCCTGGAATGCTGCGCAAGCGCTTGTGGACACAAACAAAAACTGCCTGGGCGGCAACATAGTTTCGTCGTGGATAGACGTTTCTATTACAATCCTGCCCACAAAGGACGTCATAACGGTTTTCACCGAGACACGCCAGGATTTCCCACATGGCTACGTTGCCGGTTGGTACGATAACCTCAGCCTGAAACCCCTTTCCGAATCCACACGGCACCCTCAATCACAGTAAAAATAATCTTCAGAGGCGATACCGGAGGCATTCTCGTTGAGTGCTTCTTCTGTGTCCAGGAAATACATACAGGCCAGCAGCCGAAAGCTAAAAGAGCTCATGGAGCGAAGACTGGAGAAGTATGACATTGTTTCTCTGGTAATAGATGGTAAGCGATTTGGGGAAGATGGTATGGTGACCGCTTTGGGGGTAACACGAGAAGGGACGAAGGTTATTCTGGGGATTGTGCAGGCGGCGACAGAGAATTATCCTGTGTGCCGGGATTTTCTTGTAGAACTGACCGAAACGACAAAGGGCTGCTGTGTCTGATAGATGGGGCAAAGAGGATGAGGAAAGCGATCGGTGAGGTCTTTGGGATGTATGCAATCGTGCAGAGATGCCAGTGGCACAAGAGAGAAAATATACTGAGTTATTTGCCAAAGTATGCACCGGAGAAGATGCGAAGGAGGCTTCAGAATGCCTATAACCAGGAGACCTACGAGAAGGCCAGGAAAGCACTACAAGCAATTAAAAAGGGGTTAATAACGGTCAATGAATCAGCGGCAAAGAGCTTGGAAGAAGGGTTAGAAGAGACGCTTACTCTTCACCGGTTAGGATTGCATAAAGAATTAAAAAGGAGTTTCACGACAACAAATATGATAGAGACAGATCAACAATGCCGTCCTTGAGAAAAGGTTCTCCGCCCGTTATGTCAATGTGTTTTGTGCCTGTGTTGATAAGCCCGTTTGCAATTTGCAAAAGTTCATCCTTATTAAGCTCGTCTTTTAATTTGCGGTTGTTGTCCGTTCGATAGGTTTGCCAAACGTTACACATCTTACATCGGGAATTACAAAGGTTGGTTATTTGCATGGTAACCCGTCTGGGAAACGCAAATCCCCTGCATTTTTCGCGTTGTTGGCGGGTATACTCAATTTCTTTCGGGTTAAGGTAATCTCTGGCGCTGTTGGGTGTTTTTTGTTTTCGCAGAATTACATACTTTGAAGTTGCTAACGTATTAAAGTAATTAACTTTTGCACTACTTCATTGAATGTAGCCGGTAGTAACTTGCAAATAAATTCTGCTTGCCTTGCTTTCCAATCAAGACTTTTCACTTGGTCGGATAATATTGCTCCACTGATTTTCAGACCATCAGGTATTCGTAAAGCGAGACTGTTGCGCCGGTGGTAGAACAAAGGTAATATACATTGTTTTTTGCTCTTGGAATTATCGTTAATATAATGGGCAAGATGTCTTCAATAAGCCGGGTCGGTTTCTGGGACGTCAATTTTCTTGTTCGTAAACCATGTTTTACTATAATCGGAATTTACCGTTGCCAATGGTTCTCTACCAGGCGGCGGATAGAGTCCGTCCATAATTCGTCTTACCGTCGGGGACAATTGCATGCGACAGGCCTCCCACTCCCGCGAATGAAGGTATGGGAAAATATCCATCAGAACGCCCAAGGATTGAACCGAGTAGAATGATTGAGGCCTTAACGTCTTTGTGGAATTTCTTTACCGTCGTTTCCGCTAAAAACTTAGTCAGATTATAAGCGGTAATAAAATCCTGCCCATCATTGAGGGAGTATTCCGTAAACGGTTTCTTACTGTTTCCCCGAAATGAAAACGTGCTTATATAAAGAAAACGTTCAAGTTCAGACCTCCTGACCTCATATCCCGCCAACAAAACAAAAAGCAAGAGCTATCCTACGACAACTAAAGGATTTAGGAAATATTTTAAATGCAAGC
>JACVXV010000292.1 GCA_015661205.1 Candidatus Brocadiaceae bacterium | reverse complement strand
AGGGAAAAACGGACGCGGGTTTGTCGCCTGCCGCTGCAAATATCCTTGGCGTCGGGCTTGGTTCTCCCGGTTTGATTGATAAAAAAGGGGAGACCATCCTTTTCTCTCCCAATCTGCCACAGTGGCGCGATATTCCTATTAAACGCATGGTGACGGAACGGTTTAAAGTCCCCTGCGTCCTGGAAAATGACGCCAATGCCGCCGCATGGGGGGAAAAATGGGCCGGGGTTGGAAAAGATGCGAATTCGTTGGTTATGCTGACCCTGGGAACCGGCATAGGGGGTGGCATTGTTATTAATAACACGCTCTGGCGCGGCGTTAACAACGTTGCCGCCGAGATCGGCCACATGGTAATCCAGATAAATGGGGCAAAGTGCAGTTGCGGCAACAACGGATGTATTGAGGCTTACTCCTCGGCCACGTCGATGGTCAGGCGGTTTAAAGAGGCGTTAAAGAATGGGGAGACGTCGTTATTGCAAGGCGTTGATGAAATTACGGCAAAGATGATCAATGACGCCGCCTTAAAGGGAGACCAGGCGTCTTTGGATATCATCCGGGAAACGGGGCGGTATCTTGGCGTTGCCCTGGTAAATATCATGCACGTGTTGAATCCTGAGATTATAGTCCTGTCCGGCGGAATGATAGGTTCCGGGGACTTGCTGATGAACCCTATCCAAGAGACGGTAAAGCAAAAGGCGTTTGAGGCGTCGCGTAAGGATACACAAATATTATTTTCACTACTCGGTAATGATGCCGGGATTATAGGAGCTGCTGGTTGTCTACTGAACACATTAGAAACTTCTGCATAATTGCGCATATTGACCACGGAAAATCTACCCTTGCAGACCGGTTGTTGGAAAAGACACATACGATCTCGTCGCGGGAATTTCGCCACCAGATGCTCGATGACATGGACCTGGAACGGGAACGAGGTATTACGATTAAGGCCAGCGCGGTGGCCTTGAAGCTGGTGAGGAACGGCAAGGAATATCAATTAAACCTGATTGACACGCCGGGACACGTTGACTTTAATTACGAGGTGTCCCGAAGCCTTGGCGCCTGTGAAGGCGCGCTGTTGCTGGTAGACTCCTCACAGGGAGTCGAGGCTCAAACGGTGGCAAACGCCTACCTTGCCATGGAACACAACCTGACGATTATCCCCGTTATCAGTAAGCTTGATCTGCCACAATCCAGACCAGACGAAGTGCTTGTCGAAATGGAAAAGACCCTCGGCATCGACCCCCATGAGGCATTACGGGTGAGCGCAAAGACGGGCGAGGGTGTTGATGCTATTTTTGACGCCGTTATCGAACGTATTCCACCACCGAAAGGCATTGCTGATGCGCCCCTAAAGGCGCTTATTTTTGATTCCGTCTATGATGAATACCGGGGCGTGATTATTTATCTCCGCATCTTCGACGGCTCGGTTAAGGTGGGTGACGAGATATATATGATGAAAACAAAGAGCTCCTTTAAGGTGGAAGAGGTCGGCGTCTTCAAACCCAAGATGGTAGTCAAAGACTGTCTTTTTGCGGGGGAGGTAGGTTACTGCATTGCCAATATAAAATCCCTCCATGATGTTAAAGTAGGAGATACCGTTACTCATAACCGGGAAAGGGCAGCAGAGGCGTTGCCCGGGTATCGGGCGCCCATGCCCATGGTGTACTGCGGTGTTTATCCTGCGGATAATGCCGATTTTCATCTCCTTCGGGAGGCACTGGAGCGGCTGAGCCTGAATGATTCGTCATTTACCTTTGAACCGGAAACCTCACAGGCGCTTGGATTTGGATTCCGGTGTGGATTCAATATTAATATTGTGCAGACCGCTCCCAACGTAACCTATGAGATATTAAAAACCAATAAAGAGGTGATTAGGGTTGATAACCCGGAAAAGGTTCCTCCGGTGAATGAAATCGAGGAGTTTCGGGAACCGGTGGTACGCGCCAGTTTTGTCCTGCCAACAGAATATGTAGGGACTGTTATGCAGTTTGCTGAAGGGCGCAGGGGGAGATACAAGAGTACCGATTATCTCAGTGAAAAGCGCGCGATACTTGTCTATGAATTACCATTGGCTGAGATTATCTTTGATTTTTTTGACAAGATGAAATCAGCCACGAGAGGTTATGGGACACTGGACTACGATTTCATAGGGTATGAGCCGGCAGACCTCGTAAAATTGGACATCCTCGTGTCAGAAAAACGGGTAGATGCCCTTTCGACAATTGTGCATAGGAAAGATGCCGAGATTAAAGGTCGAAAACTTGTTAAAAAGCTTAAGAATGAAATTTCGCGACACCTCTTTGAGGTAGTTTTACAGGCAGCGATTGGAAGCAGGGTTATTGCCAGGGAATCGATCCGTGCAATTGCGAAAAATGTGACAGCCAAGTGTTACGGTGGCGATATTACACGGAAACGAAAACTTTTGGAAAAACAGAAAGAAGGTAAAAAGAGAATGAAGTCCGTTGGGAATGTAGAAATCCCACAAAAGGCATTCTTGTCTGTATTATCCGTTGATGAATGAGGTGAAGCGTGGCCGATATAAAAGAAAAACAAGCAATCCCCAGAGTGAACGATAAGGCAAAAAAACATAAAGGTAAATTACGCGAAAATATCGAATCCATAGCCATTGCCATCGCACTGGCCTTTGCTATTCGCTATTTCGTGGTAGAGGCATTTAAAATTCCTACGGGCTCAATGGCTCCAACCTTATTGGGTGAGCACAAGGATGTGAAATGCCCAAATTGCGGCTGGTCTTTTTATGCCGACCGCCAAAGCGAAGGCGCTACGTGTCCAAATTGTCAGGGTGAGATAAGTCTCTCTGCGTACTGTGACGTTTGCAACAGTAGAATCAAGTATAATTGGCCTGCGTGGTTATGGCGGAAAGGGCATTGCCCGCGATGTCAAACTACAATCGCCTGGTCAAACCTGTCGAATCGGATTATCCATGGCGGGAATAGGATCGTGGTTAACAAATTCTGGTATAAGTTTAAAAACCCACAGAGATGGGACGTCGTAGTATTTATCTACCCACTGTATGATCTTAAGTGTAAAAATTGTTCTGTACAACTTCCCGATACGGAATGGCGCGCAGGCTTCCGCTGTCCACAATGTGGCTCGACAAGATTCTCAAAGAAAAAGAAGAATTACATTAAACGGCTTGTTGGTTTGCATGGTGAAAAGCTTCAAATCGTT
>JACVXV010000060.1 GCA_015661205.1 Candidatus Brocadiaceae bacterium | reverse complement strand
TCTCTTTATGGTTTAGTTCTTTTACCAAAAACTACTTTACCATAATTGGAGGGCTTTTTCTTTATCCAGGTCTCTCTTTTTCTACTCTACCAATCTTTTGGCGGTAATACGACAATCCGTACCGATAGAAGCGACACCCATTTGGAACAGACACAAAAGATGGGCAACATAACGATCCGCACCGATGGAAAAGGGACTACGGTTGACCAATCGCAAACCATCGGCAACACCACAATTTATCGGGGTACGAACAGAAAGTAGGCGCGCTTTCTTCCATTACGTAAGGTGGATTAAGCGACCACATCAACCTGCGTGCCGACGCCCGGCGGATTAACCGCGTTTTCGCTGGATTTATTTCGATCGTTAATAAGCTTTAATACGACCGCTCCCTCCATCTTCGCCGCGTCTATAGCCATCTTTACCGCCTCTATACTGTCGGCTGCCGCCCGTGACGAAACACCTTCTACCATGGTAATTACCTCCTTAATCAAACAAAACAAGAATTATTGTAAAAACACTACGAGTTTTTAACTTGGATGAAACCCCTGCCGGTCTTCCCTTTCGACGCGGGCGAGTGCGAAGCAATCTTACCGTTTTGCATTATTTACCAAGATTGCTTCGGCACACCGCTCCTCGCAATAGAACACCCCAAGACGGGCTTTTTTCAGAAAAGTCTTGTCCGTTTACTAACGTTATTTAAAAAAGATCGCCAATTTCGCTTATAATCGTATCTATCCCTTCCTTCTTAAGCGTTTCCACCGTACTCCCACCATCTTTCTGCTTAAACTGTTTTACTTCCTCCGGCGTTACGAACCCGTCCGAATTAGCGTCACGTGCTTTGAAAGACGCTATTGACCTTTCGGACGTCTTATTCCTGAGAAGCGTGGTTAGTTCCTCTTTCGACACCTTACCATCACTGTTGGCATCGGCGGTGAAAAGCCCCATCTTCTGCGCTTTTTTCTCCTTAATCTCATCTTTTGCTATGGTGCCGTCCCCATTGGTGTCATGTTTTTTCAACAGATCCTCAACCTTAGTGTCCGCCCTTTTTTCAGCGGAGGCAGCAACTTCGCTAGCAGACAACTTCCCGTCTTTATCGGTATCGGCAGCCGTAAAATGTTTTGACACGTCTTTTGCATACACACTCATAGAAGTAACGACCAAAAACAACGTAGGTACAACCACCCATTTTCCAATGAAACGCATTTTTTTCCTCCTCAATCCCTAGTTTATAAATTAAAAAAACAATAACACACCCTCCCCACACGGTAACGCCATACACTAACGGCTATTGATTGTGTATCACCCCCTTCGTTTATTTTGAAAAAAGCTCATCAATTTCGTCTAAAAGCTCGTCTACGCCTTCTTTTTTTGCGCCTTTTTCCGTCTTAAACTGTTTTATCTCATCCAACGTTATGAATGCGTCGGAATTAGCGTCACGCAATTTAAAATTTGCGGATGCCCTTTCCGATGACTTTTTCCGGAGAAACGAAGCCCATTCCTCTTTAGACACATTACCGTCATTGTCTGCATCGGCAGCGGAAAGTCCCAGTTTCTGTGCCTTTTTCTCCTTCAACTCATCCTTTGCTATGCAGCCGTCCTTGTTAGAATCATACCTTTTCAATAGTTCCTCTGTCTTACTATCTGCCCTTTTTACAGCGCAGGTAACAACTTCATCAATAGATAACTTCCCATCTTGATCGATATCGGCAATAGCAAAGTGTTTCGACACGTCTTTGGCATATACACTCATAGAAGTAACGACCAAAAACAACGCTGGTATAACTACCCATTTCCCAATTAATCGCATCTTTTTTCTCCTTAATTTCTTCGTTTAAGCTTAAAAATATAATAACAGGCGCCTATCGCGCCACGGTATGCTAAGGGCTACTATGGATTGTGTATCACCTCCTTTTCAAACCTACTTGGTACGTGAAAACCGTATTATTAGCATGCCAAAAGTGTATCTGTTTCGCCAGTTCAATGCCATATAATTATACGGCGGTTTTATTGGTAATGCAAATTGCAGCCGGAACTACCCTCTTCCATAAATTTCGGTCAGCTCCTGTAGCTTTTTCGAGACATCGGGAGTTAACCGGTCGCGGGAAAGCCGCCACTGCCAATTACCCGTGATAGTTGAGGGACGATTCATGCGCGATTCCTCGTCCAAACCGAGGATATCCTGCATCGGGATGATGACCACATTCGCAACGGACATCATTGCAAGCCGGATCAGTTCCCAATGGACGGTATCCTCGTAAATATCCCGTCCCAGATAAGCGGACAACCTCTTCCGTTCATCGGGGAGGGCGTCTTTGTTAAACCAGCCCCGTGTCGTGTTGTTGTCGTGAGTGCCCGTATAAACCACACAGTTTCGCTCGTAGTTGTGCGGCGCATACGGATTGGTGGGAAGATCCCATCCAAAGGTAAATTGCAGTATTTTCATGCCGGGAAATTCAAAATGGCGTATAATTTCTCTTACGTCTGGTGTAATTATCCCAAGGTCCTCTGCAATGATGGGAAGGTAGGGAAACCGCTTCTGAAGCGCGGTGAAGAGGTTGTGCGCCTCGGCATCGACCCACTGTCCATGTATCGCCGTTTTTTCTCCGGCAGGCACCTCCCAGTACGCAATAAAGCCACGAAAGTGGTCTATGCGTATCACGTCAAACAGGTTCAGATTACACTTCATCCTTTGAACCCACCAATGGTATCCCGTTTCCTTCATGCGGTCCCATCGGTAAACCGGATTGCCCCAGAGTTGCCCCGTTTCGCTGAAATAATCCGGCGGTACACCTGCAACGAAAGTAGGGTGTTTGTTCTCGTCTAATTTGAACAGACCGGGGTTTGCCCAGACGTCTGCGCTGTCATAACACACGTAAATGGGCATATCTCCGATAAGTTGAATACCGTGGTTATTGCAATACCTCTTGAGGGAAGACCATTGCTGGAGAAATACCATTTGAAGAAATTTTTCCCTTTCGATGCTTTCGTGGTACTGTATCCTGAGCGACCGTAAGGTTTCAGGCTTTCTGTCCCGTATTTCCGGTGACCACTCGCTCCACACCTGACCGTTAAACTGGTTTTTAAGGGTGACAAAAAGCGCGAAATCATCCAGCCAGTAGTCATTTTCTGAGCAAAACGCTTCATACTCATACCGGTTGCCGCTTTCCTTAAAATAGCTATATGCCCTACTGAAAAGTCGCCTCTTGTATTCCGTTGCGGCGTGATAGTCGGCGCGTTCGTTAGAAAAAGAGGGGATCGGTTCAAGATCGCTCTTTTTGATGAACCCCTTTTCGGCCATCAATTCAGGGCTTATCAGCAAGGTGTTGGATGCAAAGGCCGATGCGCTGTAATAGGGGGAATTGCCGAGGGCAGAATCGGTTAAATTTAAAGGAAGAAATTGCCAGTGGCCTTGCTTGGTTTCCGTAAGAAAGTCGGCGAATCGGTAAGCCTCAATCCCAAGGTCGCCAACTCCAAACGGCGACGGCAACGAGGTAATATGAAGCAAAACACCGCAACTCCTTCTTTTCACTGGATTTTTTTCCTTTAATTAATGTTTGGGGATTTTAAACAGACCCGCTTTGCAGCGATAATCTTCAGACGTGGTCAATCTCCTAAGTTTACCACCACGTCCCTGTTTTTCAAACAGATAAATCCCTTTGGCTTTAAATCGCCGTTGTGCGCTATTACGGAAAAAAAGTTTGATTAAGCGTATCCTCTCGTTTATAGTAACACAGCGAATAAAATATCATGCTGCACACCGGCGTGCGGCCTTAACGACAACCTTTTTCGTTTCTGATTATCAATAATGGGAGATATACACCATGCGCTTACAGGATGCAACCGTTCCTAACGTTCGTGAAACCCAGCCATCGTCTCATGATTTTGACGTTTTGTCCGGGAAGCTGATTGAAAATTCCCTGAAATTGGGTTGTGAGCGGGCAATGATAATACCGGCAGAGACGATTGTCGTCAGACGATGGGTACAATTAAAGTGTAAATATGGTTGCGAAGAATATGGGAAAAAACTAACCTGCCCTCCGCATTCCCCGCCTGTTGATGAAATGAAGGAAATTTTGCAGGAATATGACAAGGCGTTGCTTATCCACGGGCGCATGAGCTGGCAAATGCGTTACATTACCGCACAGATTGAGAAAGAGGCGTTTTCCCTGGGATTTTACAAGGCGTTCGGACTGGGCGCAGGCCCTTGTAAGTTGTGCGATAATTGCGAAACGAATTCCGCCTGTATCCGTTCCGAAGAGGCAAGACCCTCAATGGAGGCATGCGGCATTGACGTCTACCAAACCGTAAGAAACCATAACCTAACCATCAAAACCCTGCAGAGCAAGGATGATGAGGCGAATATTTACGGATTAGTGCTTTTGGAATGAAGGAATAGCTTGTAAGGGCTAATTAAAATAAGAGATTAGCCGTAATTATAGATTCCTTGCCTATTTTTCATTGACACATTCCGTCTTAATTTATATACTGAAGGATAGCAAACTTTTTGTTTTTACGGTTGTGTAACGGGTGACGTCAACTATTTTATTACAATACAGTACTAATGGGGAAAGGGACGGGTTTTATGAAAAGAAGATGGGGTTTATTGCCATTTTTGTGCTTGTTAAATATTGGGCTTTTTGTTAGTGGCAATCTATATGCCAGGGAAACCCTTGATGATGGCGTTATTGGCTTAAGTAAGGAGGACGTTCGCGCGAAGTACGGCACACCGAGCTTCCTGTATTGTGAAGAGGAACCGTACCGGCGTTATGAGATTGTTCCGCTTGAGAATGAAGGCCGCGTGAGGGGAACCTTTTTATACGATGTCATCATTGACGACCTTTATAAGGTTAAGAGAAACGGCAGCGAATGTGAAATCAGGTTCTACTATGGACAGGAAGTGGTTGACGGTAAAAAGGTGTTTTTTGTAAAAGATTATACGGTGGAATTCCTCAACGGTCCGATACCGCTTGGCAAGATAGCTGATGTTGTTCCGGAATTTAAGCCTGCGCTTACCTTCAATAAGGTTTTCCAGGAAAGAGTGCTTAACTATGACAGGATAAGGCTCATATTCGTGTCCGACAAGGTTAACGATCTCACGAAAAAGCTGGGTTCGCTCTATACAGACCCCGACAAGGATATAAAGGATTGGGCATTATCCTACGATATACGGCTTATTGATGGTGAACCGCAAAACGTGTCTGCAAATAGCATGGTTTACGAGGTTGGCGTGTCGGTAGACGGTGAATATCGGATAGGAAAATGCGCACAAGCGTTTGGTACTAAATTGATAAAAAACCCTTTAAAATAATGGGACGTTTTTGGTAATTTTGAAAAGCAGTATTGATTAATGCTAAATCCATTTTTCATACTGCTTTTTCTTTTTGTGGGGCGCATGTCCCCACTCTTGTGGAGAATGATATGGAAATCTGCTGTATTGGCTGCGGCTATGTAGGTCTCGTGGCAGGCACCTGCCTGTCGGATATGGGTAATGACGTAATATGCATCGATGTTGACAAACGAAAGGTGGACGGCCTTAAAAAAGGTGTGTTGCCGATTTACGAGCCTGGATTGAAAGAAATGGTGGATAGAAATGCCAGAGAGAAGCGGCTTACCTTTTCCGCGGACATCAAGGAAGGCATTCAAAATGCAGAAGTCATATTCATTGGAGTGGGTACACCGCCTGACGAGAACAATTGTGCTGATATATCGGCGATTATCTCCGTGGCGGAAAGTATCGGGAAATACATGAATGGATATAAGGTCATTATAAATAAGAGCACGGCTCCCGTTGGAACGGTAGAAAAAATCGGTAAAGTAGTAAAATCATGTCAGAGCAAGTCCATACCATTTGATCTGGTTTCTAATCCGGAGTTTTTGAGAGAAGGGCAGGCTATTAAGGATTTTACCAACCCGGACAGGATTGTGATGGGGTTGAAGAGCAAGAAGGCACGGCAAATTATGCTGTCTATTTACAGCGGTATTGCAAGGGCCGACAAGCCTATTATGTTTACGGACATCCGAAGCGCGGAGTTAATTAAATACGCCAGCAACGCCATGCTTGCAACGCGTATTTCCTTCATGAACGAGATAGCGCAACTCTGTGAGAAGGTAGGTGGCGATATTAAGGCCATTGCTAAGGGCATGGGGTTGGACGACAGGATAGGCCCCCGATTTTTACAGGCCGGCGTCGGATATGGCGGATCATGTTTTCCCAAAGACGTTAAAGCCCTTGAGCAAATTATGAAGGCAAATGACGTAGACGCCAGTATATTAACAGCCGTAGATGCGGTAAACGAACAGCAAAAGAAGTCATTGCTTCCCAAGATTACCAAATTGGTTCCCGACTTGAAAGGGAAACAAATTGCAATATGGGGGCTGGCATTCAAACCCAAAACGGATGACATGCGAGAAGCTCCATCGATCACCATTATCAACCAATTGCAGGAGCGAGGCGCTAAGATCAGGGCTTTCGATCCCGAAGCACAGGAATCCGCTAAGAGGGTCTTGAAAGACATAACCTATTGTGACGACCCCTATTCAACCCTAACGGGCTGCGATGCCCTCGTTGTTGTAACTGAATGGAATTCGTTTAGGGCGCTAGACTTGAAAAGGGTGAAGCAATTACTAAAACACCCCAACATTATCGACGGCAGAAACCTCTACGAACCGCAGGAAATGAAGAAATTAGGGTTCAAATATATATGTGTGGGCAGGAAGTACTAAGCCTCCATAATGAAAAACCAATCTCGTCCTCTGTATAAAGTCCTCTCCATTGCCGGTTCTGATACCGGCGGTGGAGCTGGTATACAGGCGGATATCAAAACAATAACCGCCTTGGGCGGATACGCGACGACGGCCATTGCCGCCTTGACCGCCCAGAACACCCTCGGTGTACAAGCCCTCCTTGAAGTGCCGGCGTCTTTTGTCGGCCAACAGATTGATGCAATTATGACGGATATTGGAGCCGACGCCGTTAAAACGGGCATGTTACGGCGCAGGGACGTGGTGGAAATCGTTTGCCATAAAATGATTGAGTATCACGTCAAATGCCTTGTTGTTGACCCCGTCATGTTGTCAAAAAATAAAAAAGAGTTATTGTCGCCAGACGCTATCGACGCGCTTATTTCCCACCTGCTTCCCTTATCTTTCCTCGTTACACCAAACATCCCTGAGGCTGAACGAATATCAGGCATAGAAATACATAATCTCTCAGACGCAGAAGAGGCCGCTAAACGTATCTACCAATTAGGCGCCTCTAACGTGCTTATCAAAGGCGGCCATGCGCCATTCCCGGTCGATATAAAAAATAAGGATAAGGTCGTGGATGTTTTGTACGACGGGAAATCGGTAACCCACTTTGATAACAAACGTATAGAGAACAAGGCCATCCATGGCACCGGGTGTGTCTATGCCTCTGCAATAGCCACCTATCTGGCGAAAGGATACCCCCTGTGTGACGCGATTAGCGGGGCGAAGAAATTTCTTACCGCAGCCATGGAAACATCCCTCAAACCGGGCAGGGGATACGAAGTCCTCCGTATGTTTTAGCCTAATACAATTCCCTTGAATTGACAAGTCCTGATTGTTATAATCCACGGGAACAGTTAAGGTTTTTTGGGGAAAATTGTTTAGAAGTTGTCGTGCGCATTCGATTCATTGTGGCCACTCATTTGCAGCGCTTGTTTTGTAGTAAGGAACTATACTAACATGCAGCAAGTTACAGCTCTGGAATCCAGTGTTTTGGTGTTAAACAGATTTTTCATGGCGCTCCATGTAATTTCTGCACGGAGGGCTTTTGTATTATTATGCAAAGAGGTAGCCGAGGTTATTTCCGTAGACGAGGGGAAGTTTAATTCCTATAATCTCGATAACTGGAAAAGCGTTTCTCTTTGCAAGGTAAAGCTGGGGCTGCCCGAAGAAAACAAGGTTGGCTGGATAAAGACGGTATCGCTTGAAATTGAGGTGCCGAAGATTATCCGCCTCCTGTGTTATGATAAACTGCCGTTGCCGAACGTGAAATTTAACCGGAGAAATATCTTTGCACGGGATGAAAACAAATGCCAGTATTGCGGCCAGCGCTTTCCGACGTCTGAATTAAGCATTGACCACGTCGTCCCAAAGGCGCACAAAGGAAATACCACGTGGACGAACATCGTGTGCGCCTGTACGGAATGCAATAAGCGCAAGGGTGGCAGAACCCCTGAAGGGGCAGGAATGAAGCTGATCCGTAAACCGATAAGGCCGAAACACAGTCCTATCCTAAGCCTGAAGCTTCGCTCCGACAGATACAGCTCGTGGAAGCAGTTTTTAGATGAGGCTTATTGGTCTGTTCCGTTGAAATAACATCTGCAGGCCGGAGGCCTGCGCTACTTCTAGGACGTCGTCACATTTCTCACTTACGGGAATATTACTTAAAAATAGTGGCAGAGGGGCAAGCGGATTTTTGCTCCAAAAGCATTCAAAGTGCGCTTTATCCATTTTCGAAGATATACGGGTTTGCAGTTAAAACTCGTATTTTTTTTTATAGGAAAGGCGTGCTGAAGGCCACACGCCTTCCCGTTCCCGTTATTAGCGTGGGGAATATTACCCTGGGCGGGACGGGCAAGACGCCTTTTATTGAATACCTTGCAAGATATTTGGATGAAAAAGGGAAAAAGAGCGCAATCCTCAGTAGGGGCTACGCCGCCGCGATAAGGCAAAAAAGCGGGGATACGGCACGGAGCGCCTGCAACGACGAATATCTCGTGTTTCAGGAAAATATCCCTCATGTACCCAATCTATTAAACAAGGATAGGGTTGCCGCAGGACTAAAGGCCATCAGGGATTTCCAGGCAGAATGCGTGTTACTGGACGATGGGTTTCAACATCTCCGGTTGGCAAGAGACCTGGATATCGTCATTATTGACGCGCTCAACCCCTTCGGCTACGATTACCTGACGCCGCGGGGCATGTTACGCGAGCCGCTGGATGCGCTCAAAAGGGCGGATTTGATTGCCCTGACCCATGTAGACCAATGCAGCCAGGGTGCTGTTGAACGTATTATCGACCGTTTGCGCAAGATTGCGGGGCATATTCCCGTGGTTAAAACCGTTCATAGTCCCGTTTGTTTGGAAACGCAAGAGGGTTCGAGATTGCCTGTTCGGGAACTGGAGGGCAAAGGGGTATTTGCGTTTTGCGCGATCGGCAATCCCTTGTCATTGAAGAGAAGTATTGAAAACTTAGGCGCAAAGGTGCTTGGATTTCGCACGTTTCCCGACCACCACCCCTATTCCCTTGATGACCTGAAAAGATTGGATGAAGAGTCACGGAGGCTTATGCCTGACGCGATTATCACTACACAGAAAGACAAGGTGAAGATAAAAAATGATGGTGTAGCATGGAATTTCCCATTGTGGACATTGAAAATGGAAATCAGGATTCTGGAAGGTTGTGGCGTTTTAGAAAGTAAGATTGACGCCGTATTTAATTGAACATTGAAAGGAGAAGAGTCGTGGCCCATAAGATTACTGACGAATGTATAAACTGTGGCGCATGTGAAAGTGAATGTCCCGTAAGCGCAATATCGGAATCGGGTGATTTCAGGGTTATTGACGCCGATATCTGTACCGACTGCGGGAATTGCGTTTCGGTATGTCCCGTTGATGCGATCAATGCCCCGTAATGCACGCTACTGCAGGTTTCGGGGTATACGTTTTTATTTGACAGATGGAATTTTGTATAACGCCCGTGTAGAGACGCATGGCCATGCGTCTCTACAATAGGGGCTGAAATGGCAAAACAATATGAACGATGAGACGGGTGCTTTCAAACCACTGGACCTCGGCAGGATTAAAACGTATTCGATCCAGGAACGAAAGAATCTCTCCAACGCCAACCTGTTCGCCAAGCCCGCATTGCCCTCCGATGGAATACACGCCTTCTTTGACTCCCTCCCAGACATCCTGGCCGCAACGAATCTGCGGAAGGTGATTGACGCAATCGCACTGGCCTACCGGAATAAACGCCCGGTAATACTGGCGCTTGGCGCTCACGTGATTAAGTGCGGGCTATCGCCGTTAATCATCGATCTCATGCAACGCCGTATTATTACGGCCCTCGCCATGAACGGCGCGACGGCGATCCACGATTATGAGGTTGCGCTGATCGGGGCAACCTCGGAAGACGTTGCGGCAAGCCTGAAGGACGGCAGCTTTGGCATGGTAAAAGAAACTGCGGAAGCGTTTCAGGCGGCTTCGGCCAGAGGGGTAAAAGAAAATATCGGCCTCGGACGCGCCATGGGAGACCGGATAATCGCGGAAAAGTGTGATTATGAGGATTTAAGCCTACTGGCCTGCGGCGCAAAGCTGAATATACCGGTAACGGTTCACGTTGCAATAGGGACTGACACCATTCACATGCATCCAAACGTTTCAGGAAGGGACGTGGGAGAATCCAGTCACATAGATTTCAGAATTCTTGCCTCCGTGGTTTCCCACCTTGAAGGCGGCGTGTGGCTGAACGTGGGTTCTGCCGTCGTTCTGCCCGAAGTATTTCTCAAGGCGCTTTGCATTGCGCGGAACGTCGGTAATAAGATCGAAAACTTTGTAACGGTAAATATGGATATGATCCAGCACTACCGTCCGCAGACGAACGTCCTGAAAAGACCTACATCTCAAGGATACGCAATAACCGGCCACCACGAAATCATGTTGCCCTTGTTGCGGATGGGCGTACTTTCAAAAATCGGGATTGGAGATGAGTAAGAGTAAAACAAAAATCCTTTTAGACATGTACCAAAAGATGCATGACGCCCTGGGTCCCATGCACTGGTGGCCTGGGGAGACGCCATTCGAGGTCGTTATCGGCGCCATACTGACGCAAAACACGAACTGGTCGAACGTTGAAAAGGCGATAAAAAACCTGAAGGCGGCGGGGAAGCTGGATCCCCATGAGATACATCAGTTGAGCGAGGCGGATTTGGCGGAGCTTATCCGCCCTTCCGGCTTTTTTAACGTCAAGGCAAAGCGCGTGAAGACCTTTATCAACTGGCTGTTTTCCCGTTATGAAGGAGACCTTGATTATTTGTTCGACCGGGGGTTGTCCGCGCTACGGGAAGAACTGCTGTCCATAAAAGGCGTCGGGCCGGAAACGGCAGATTCTATCTTATTGTACGCGGGAAATTTTCCCACGTTCGTTATTGACGCATACACCCACAGAATATTTTCAAGACACGGGCTTATTCCTGAAGAAAGCAGCTACGGCGAGATGAAGGATTTCTTTGAAGATCACCTTCCGAAGGACGTGCCATTATATAACGAATACCATGCCCTGTTAGTCAATATCGGCAAGAGGTATTGCAAACCGAAACAATCCTGTGAACAATGTCCGTTGAAAGAGTTTTTGTAATAGTTCGCCTACATGCAAAAGCGCCGACGCCCTGACAGGGTTATCCGGGAAATGTGCCGATTCCCCTACAGTGAGGGGCAAGAGGTAGGTGAGCTGTTACGATTTTTTATAATTATTGGAGTGAATGAAAATGGCAGGCAGTGAATTATTTATCAAGGGTGGTCACGTGGTAGACCCTGCGGCAGGGATTGACGGATGCCGAAACATCCTCATAAAAGACGGCAAAATCAGCGCAATTTCAAGTGATATCAAGGCAAGCGCTGGCGCCAGGGTGATTGACGCCACCAACAAATACGTAATTCCCGGCCTCATAGATTGCCACGTCCATCTCCGCGAACCGGGATATGAATATAAAGAAACCGTAGAGACCGGCTCCAAAGCGGCGGCCAAAGGCGGCTTTACCACCCTGATTTGTGAACCCAATACCAAGCCACCCATTGATTCATTGGAAATGGTCAACCTGCTCATGGATAGCGTTCGCCGGAAGGGCGTCGTAAATATCTATACCAAGGCATGCATTACCAAGGGATTGTTGGGCGAGGAGTTGACGGACATTAACAAGCTGGCGACCGATAAACGGGTGCGCGCCCTGTCCGACGACGGCCACCCGGTATTTTACGAATCGCTGATGAAAGGCGCCTGTGAATTGGCCGCAAAGAACCGGATGGTCGTCAGCCCCCATTGTGAAGACTCTCACCTTTCTTTAGAAAAGGCGGCAACCAACAACAAGGCGGCTAATTTCCCGGGCGAGGCATATTGCCATGAAACGGACTTTATCATCCGCGAGATAAAATGCGCGGAACAGGCAAAAGGGTGGCTGCACATTTCACACGTGAGTTTGAAGAGTTCGGTTGACGTTATTCAAAAGGCCAGGGAGCGGAACGTTGCACGAGTTACTTGTGAAGTAACGCCGCACCACCTGCTGCTGGATGAGACCTGCAAAAACCCCGACGGCACAACGCCCAAGACCAACCCGCCGCTACGTTCGATAAAAGACCGCGATGCGCTGCTGAAAGGCCTGAAAAAAGGCACGATAGACGCCATTGCCACCGACCACGCTCCGCACTCCGCCGATGACATCCAAAAAGGCGCCACCGGTTTTATAGGGCTGGAGAACGCGCTTGGCGTGATACTTACCAAACTTGTCCATCCGGGCGCGTTGTCGCTCAGGGAAGTTGTTCAGATAATGTCTACCAATCCCGCCCGCATATTCAACATCAATGGTGGCAGTTTGGCCGTAGGTATGCCTGCGGATATCGCGATAGTCGATCTCAATAAGCAGTGGACGGTAGATGCCGACAAATTTGAATCCAAGTCAAGGAACTGTCCGTTCAACGGGTGGAAGTTGACGGGGCAGGTGATCGCCACCATTGTCGGTGGCAGGATAATTGTTGATAATTGCCAAATGGTATGCTAATCGTTATTGACGGCTACAATTTTATCTTTACGGTACCGGAACTGGAAAGACATATCGGCAGAAACCGCATTGAGCCGGTACGAGACCATATTACATCGTTATTTTCAAGATACCGGGAAAAAAAACGGTACGATATCATCATCGTATTCGACGGCACCCACATTGAAACCGATTTACCAAAGAAACAAACCTGTTCCGGCGTCACCGTAATCTATTCCAAAACGGGTGTTGACGCCGACACGGAGATAAAACGTATTACCAGCCTGTGCCAGAACCCGCAGGACGTCTGCATCGTCACCTATGACAACGATATCAAGCGGTATGTCAAAAAGTGCGGTTGTCAGGTCATCGATCCAAAGGCGATGTACAAAACCATCCTTGAAACCCTGAACCTGAACAAAGGCCGCAGACCCAAATCCGAAGAGCCGGAATGCAAACAGAACGGCCCGTCGGAAGACGACGCAAAGCACTGGAAAGACGTCTTTAAAACACTCCCAAACGACGAAACAACCTCCGCGGTTGAGAAAAAACCCGTGCCGTCCGTAAAAGGGAAAAAACCCACCCCAAAAACCACGGATGAGCCACATTACAAATATCAGGGAACGCCCGCCGACGAGGTACAATACTGGGTACGCATTTTTAAAGGAGAGGATGAGGATGTTACACAAGATTAAGGTGCATTGGACGCTCAGATGCCTGCTGACCCTCGCCTACGCCGCCGCAATATTCCTGGTATCGTCAAAAGACACCTCTAGGGTACCCCTCTTCCCGCACGTCGATAAGGTGATTCACGGCATTGAGTTTGGCATCCTGTGCGCGCTTATATGCTGGTCAATTTCTTCCGGCCATATCGGCGCAAAAAGCATCTACAAAATCGCCCTGCCCATCGCCCTCACGTCCATCTACGGCGCAACCGACGAATTCCACCAGTCCTTCACGCCACACCGTTCCGTGGAGTTCCTTGATTGGGTGGCAGACACGACTGGTGCAACAATCGCCTGCTTTACCTGGCAAGCATTGGTCAAGAGACGGCGGTGTAAAGAGAAATCGCTTGCAATGGATGAGATATTGGTTAAGAGGTAGGGCAAGGCTTTAGCCTTGCTCCGCCTGTTTTTTATATCTGAAGAGACTGTTGAAAGGCGATTATAGAGAGCAACATTGAACCTATGATTAAATGGAAAGAGTTTGTTTACCAGTTAGTTATTGAGTTTTGCAATGCGAGGGGTAAAAGAACATTTACATTGCAGGAATTTTATTATGCTCACGAAGGTGACTTTAAACAATTCAAACCTGATAATCATCATCTGCTTCCTAAAGTCAGACAGCAATTACAACTCTTACGCGATGATGGTTTAATACAGTTTCTTGATGGTCGCGGTACTTATACCTTGAAAGGAATCGAACTGCTTAAAGGGGAAGTTGAGGATGAAAAAGTTCAAGAGATTAGCGTACAGATACCTGAAAAACGTGAGTATTTAATCGAGACGTATGCAAGAAATAGAGGATGGGTTAAAGAAGCAAAAGAAAAACTTGGTTTATACTGTTTATATCCAAGATGCCAGAATACCTTTAAAAAACCTAGTAATGAGCCATATATTGAAGTTCACCACATTATATCCCTTTGTGAGGGTGGAGAAGACGCTATTTGGAATCTGAGTGTAATATGCGCACATCATCACAAAATGGCGCATTTTGCTGACTCCATGACGAGGCAAGGACTTAAAACAGTTTTATTGCATGAAGTCGAATTGCGCATAGCATAGGAGGACTAAATGAGTGAATCAGCAACAACACAAAAGTTAAACAATTATATAAAAAACCCCGACTTTGAATCGTGGTATTGTTATATGGAAGATAAATGGTTACAAAATGCGGATTGGGAAGAAAAACTAATAGGTGTTTTTGGAAGCATTGAAAACGCTTTAAAAAGATTTGAAATGCACCTTGAGGAAATAAGGGGTTATGAGGAAAAATAAAGAATTCGACATGAAAAAAGCTATAATAGTCGGGGCAAGCTCCGGAATTGGCAGGTATCTAGCCAAAATACTTGCAGGCAAAGGTTACGCCGTCGGACTGGTTGCTAGAAGAGGGGATGCTTTACGAAACATCCAGGGAGAACTACAATCGACGACTTACATCAAGGCCATCGACATACGCAATCGCGGTGATACGTTAAAAGGGCTTACCGGCCTGATTACCGAAATGGGTGGTGTTGATCTGGTGATTATCAGCTCAGGCATCGGCTTTATTAACCCTGAATTGGATTTAGATAAGGAACTGGAGACGGTAGCGACAAACGTTCAAGGTTTCGTAACCGTTGCAAACGTTGCCTTTCGTCATTTCATACGGCAGGGAGCGGGACACCTCGTGGGTATCTCATCCATAGCCGCTATCCGCGGCGGCGCTGAAGCCCCCGCCTATAACGCGTCTAAGGCCTTTATCTCTAACTACCTGCAGGGGCTGAGGCAAAAGGCGGCAAAATCAAAACTTACCATTACCGTAACCGACGTTCAACCAGGATTTGTAGATACCGACATGGCAAAGGGCGAAGGAATCTTTTGGATGGCGCCCGTGCAGAAGGCTGCCGCGCAGATATACAGGGCAATAGAGCGAAAGAGGTCGCACGCCTTTGTAACAAAACGCTGGCGACTCGTAGCGTGGATGCTTAAAATCATGCCGGATTTTTTGTACCATAGGATTTGATCGTTTATAGCAAATCCACAAACCCATCAAACCAACGCCAAAAAATGACTGGATATATTTGGCAGCAGCGCGGTTAATTAGATATTCCTGCTGTTTTGTGCGTATATCTTTATGAGTGAGGATATGTGTTATGATGGCATTTTCATTTCTTAAGAAATTCTCTTTCAAATTCTAAAAAACACACATCAACCTTGCCCAAACTCCCCATAAAAGATTTCCATCTTGAACACACCCTTTCGTGCGGACAAATGTTTCGGACGTATAAGGAGGGGAAATGGCACTATGTGACCGCGAGAGACCGTATTTTCAGGGTTTGCCAGTCTGCCGGACAGTTGGAGTTTCAGGGGGTTGACCGTGAATTTCTGACGTCCTATTTTGCCCTCGACGAGCCATATCCTCACATCCTTGCCGAAATCAATAGGGACTCGTTTATTAATGAGGCGATCAGGAAGTACCGGGGGATGCGGATTGTGCGGCAGGATGCATGGGAGTGTCTGATATCTTTCTTATGTTCCTCTGCGGCAAATATTCCTAAAATAAAAACCAACATCGAAGGCATGTCACAATTCTTCGGGAAAGAAATTTGCGCATTCGGAGCTGAAGGGTATGCGTTTCCCAATCCCGGCACGATAGATGACTATGATAAGATCGTGCAGGCAAAGACCGGTTTTCGGGCAAAATACATCCAGGCCGTTAACGATGCCGTTGACGAAGCGTTTCTCGCGTCGTTAAAGAAAATGCCGTACCCGGAGGCAAAGAAGGCGCTGAAATGTTTGCCAGGCGTCGGCGACAAGATTGCCGACTGCGTTCTCTTGTTTTCCCTGGGTTTTACCGGGGCATTCCCCGTTGATACCTGGATGAAGAAGATTCTTCGGAAATGGTATTTTAACAACGAAGACGTTTCGGAACAACAACTCCAGGATTTTGGAATGAAATACTTTGGAAAATACGCGGGCTATGCCCAGCAGTTTCTCTTTATGGCCGCAAGGGAGTCACCGTAGTATGTTTCATAATGGACGTCTTTGAATTTGTTGTCTATCTCTGACACGCTTCCAGAAATCTGCGTCTATCCGCGGATTTTGTTTTTTTCTTTGACGCCTCTCTGAAAGACAACCCCAACCCCTCTCTTTTTTCTTTCATGAGAGAATTCACCTATTTCTCCGATAATTCCACACTGTTTCTTCCTATTTCCCTTCCAATGTTCCTTAATTTTGCTAAAAAAGGTTGCAATTTTCTTTGTTTTTGCTATATTGGACATCTTATGGATAAAATCAATTTCCTGTCAACAACTTCTACCAACCTCAAGATTGCCGTGTTCATCGACTTCGACAACGTCGAAATCGGCGTGAAGACCACGCTCGGCCTCAACTTCGACATCGGCGCTGTGCTCGAAGCCGTCAAGGAACGCGGCGACATCATTACCAAGGTGGCCTTTGGCGACTGGAAGCGTGGCGACTACGGACGTGCCATGGCACAGCACGCCGTGCGGCTTGTGCAGCGCGTAATGACGCACGGCGGCGATAAGAACGGCGCCGACATTAACCTGGCGCTCGACGCGCTCGAAATGGCCTTCACGCACGACCACATCAACGCCTTCGTAATCGTCGGCGGCGACAGCGATTTCATCACGCTCGTGGAGAAGCTCAAGCTGTATGACAAGAAGGTGTTCGTCGTGGGCGGACGCCAGTTCACCAGTCAGGTGATGCAGAAGAACTGCACGGAGTTCATCGCCTACGAGAACATCGTGGGCCGTAGCACCAGCCGCGTTAGCCCCGATCGGTCGCGTCCGGTCGTGGGACAGACCATGAACATCGATGCAATCGTGCCGCTGGTACGGCGCGCACTCAAGGTACTCGCCGACCGCGAGGTCACGCCACAACTCGGCCTGCTGAAGAGTACGTTACTACAGCTCGACTCGTCGTTCTCGGAGCGAGACTACGGGGTGAGCACGTTCCGCGATTTCGCGGAGAAGCTCGTCGAGAGGGGCGTCCTCCTGTTGAAGCACGCTGGACGCAGCACGTTTGTGGAACTCAGTGAAGCGGGCGCGCCCATGGCCGATGCGGCGCCGGAGCCCGCAACCGAGCCGATGGCGGACGTCACCAATGGCGGTACGATGACCGCCGTCGAGGCGACTCCTCGCGAGTCCGTTCCACGCGCGTATCATGAGATCGATCCGGCCACGGCCGCAGCCATCGCCGAGGGCGTCGATCTCGTGCGGCGTCTACTGGCCAACCCGACCCAGCCACCACGTTTGCCAATGTTCCTGCGGCAGTTTAGGCAGTTTATTCGTGCGAGCTATCCCGACTTCGACGACCGGAAACACGGCTCGATCGTGGACTTGATGCGCGCGTGCCAGAAAGAAGGCTTGGTGAAGCTGGATCGCGACCGGAAGGGCGGACTTCGCGTAGTCGGCGTGGGAGGCTCCGGCGCGTCGCCGTCGGGGACATCGGCGGTTTCTGACGCTCCGGCGGTCGTATCCTCGCCAGCGAACGTCAACCGACCTGAGAGCGAACCGCCCGGATGTGTCACCGGAGACAACGGCGAGGAAATGGGTAAGAACGCCGAAGCGCGCGAGGCTGACGACGCGGGATCGGATGTTCCCGTGCAGATTGCGCCCATCGCGCCCGATAACGTTCCAATCGCCGCGATATACGACGGTTTCGTGTCGGTGTCCGTTCGTACGGACAAGGTGGTATGCGATAGGCGAGTCCGTCAGAGACTGACCCGGTTACGTGAGGCGAACGTATTCGAGGGCTGGAACGTCGTGCAGGTAAACGTCCGCACCCTCGAAGCA
>JACVXV010000191.1 GCA_015661205.1 Candidatus Brocadiaceae bacterium | reverse complement strand
CATTTACCAACCACAGATGGCCGTCACGTTGTCATGAGCCGCTATACTCAACCGGAAAAGGATGTTTCTCTCCTTTTGGCACAACTGGGATTGTCGCTTTCCGATCAACCGCCGCCCACGGGTCTGTAGTGCCGACCTTTTTACATGACCCCTTGAATTTACTGGCTTAGCAGCTCGTATACCCCTCGAATTGCGAAGGTCGGGTTAGGCATATCCCTTCTTTCCTTAAGACTCTCCATACCGCATGCACTGATGCCCCTATCTGCTCTGCCACTGCTGGCCCGTCCCACACTGCCTGACCAGCCGGAGGCGTCTGCTCCAGTTTGCGGAAAAAGTTCAACGACTTGAACGGCAATGGTGTGTGGGATATGGGTGAGCCGGGACTACCGAACTGGACAATCAACTTGACCGGTGCGTCAACTTCGAGCGTTACAACAGATAAAGAAGGGAAATATTGTTTCACCGACTTGCCGGCTGGGACATACACGGTCTCAGAGATAATGCAGACCGGTTGGATGCAAACGGAACCAGTTTCCGGCACTTATACAATAACGCTCGCATCCGGACAGATTATCGGCAATCGGAACTTCGGAAACAAATCTTTCAATAGCTCATCCGTCTCTTTCTCGATTGCCCGTATATCCGCCACAATTTCTTCAAGCGTCCGTATCTGGGCGGGCTTGTAGAAATAACGATTGTAGTTTACACCTTTTGGGAATGTAATCAATTGTGTTTGCTAAATTTATTGTAGATGATTTTTGCGTTATTTAGGTAAAATAGGGGGTAGAATTGATAAATTATGCTTGTCTGTGCATGTGCCGTAGCGTATTGTAGATACCGCTACTCTGGGGAACAGGATAAGGGCTTTTTTATTTTCAAAATGTTGCAGGCTTTTTACGCCGTATTGCTTTTATAGGAGTATTCTTTTCATGGACAATCTGTTGCATATCGTTTCACAGTTCGGTTCGCCTAAAATTATGGTGGTTGGCGACATGATGCTGGATAAGTATGTGTGGGGCGAGGTAAAACGCATATCGCCGGAAGCGCCGATACCGATTGTTAGCGTTTCCTCGGAAGACGTCCGGCCCGGCGGGGCGGGCAGCGTCGTCAATAATCTCCGGACGCTGGGCGCACGGGTGTTTGCCTGCGGGGTTATTGGCGACGACGCATATGGACGTACCACGATGAATATTTTTCAGGAGATGCAGGTTGATACGACGGGAATAATCGTTGATAATAGCCGTCCTACCATTATGAAGATGCGCCTCATGGGGCATTTGCAGACCGCCGGAAAAGGCGTGCAGCAGCTCCTGCGGGTTGATTATGAAAAGACCCATCCCCTTTCCGCGGAGACGGAAGGGCGCATTGCCGATTATTTAAGCAAAACGATTCCTTCCTGCGATATCGTACTGGTTTCCGATATGAACAAGGGCTTGCTTACACGCACGCTTTTGCAGACGATTGTGACGCTCTGCAATACGCATAAAAAAATTGCCGTCGTCGATCCCAAGCTGGTGAATGATTATAGCTGTTATCGCGGTTTTACTGCTATGACCCCCAACAGAAACGAGACGGAGGCGGCCACCGATATCAAAATCACCAACCACGAAAGCCTGAATCATGCCGCCAGAAAGCTGGTCTCCAGCCTTTCTTTGGAGTATTGCGTCATTACCCTTGATAGGGACGGCATGTTTCTCTACCACAAGGATGGCATTGGGAAGATTATCCCCACCACGCCACGCAGTGTGTCTGACGTAACGGGGGCCGGTGATATGGTGCTTAGTATTTTTGGAATGGTGGTAGGCAGCGGTTATGATTTCGAGGATGCAGCCTTCCTGGCTAATGTTGCGGCGGGAATAGAGGTTGGAAAGATTGGCGCAACCCCCGTCAGTAAGGCGGAAATTCTCCACGAGCTT
Source organism: Candidatus Brocadiaceae bacterium (assembly GCA_015661205.1). Lineage (GTDB taxonomy): Bacteria > Planctomycetota > Brocadiia > Brocadiales > Brocadiaceae > JACVXV01. The sequence goes on along the minus strand of JACVXV010000191.1, from coordinate 4,049 downwards.
ATGGGCGGAAGAAGCCGGTTAACGGGTAAGATTAAAGATGTTGACACGCTGGTGGGCATACTCAATGAACACAGAAAGAAGCACGACATCGTTGTTTTTACAAACGGATGTTTTGACATATTACACGTCGGCCACGTCGATTATCTTAGGTTTGCCAGAAAACAGGGTGATCTGCTTGTGGTGGGTTTGAACACCGACCATTCTGTCAGGTCTCTCAAGGGGCAGTCCCGTCCCTATATCCCTGAATTGGAACGGGCGCAAATGCTTGCCGCCCTGGAAGATGTGTCCTACGTGGTTTATTTCGACGACCTGACCCCCCTGGAACTTATCAAAGCGCTCAAACCAGACGTGCTGATAAAGGGAGAGGACTGGAAGGACTCTGGTATTGTAGGAAAGGAAGTTGTTGAGTCCTACGGGGGCAAAGTAATTTATGCGCCGTTGGTAAAGGGTATTTCAACTACTACGATTGTTTCCAGGATAATTGAGAGGCATATAGAGCAGCAACGGTGAGAAGGCGCAACATCAATTTGCGGTTATTTGCGGTTGATGATATTACTTCATCGTTCGAAATTCAATATACCGATTTTTTCGGTGTCGGTGTCAGTGTCAGTATTTTGTTTCGTGCCGAGGGCGGGGAAACCCCGCCCCTACGGGGTGGTTTTGCATGAACATATAGGTATTTGTGCCCGATCTCCGGCAATCCGCTTTCCTTTAACAAAAAAATACTTCTTGACAAAACCAAGGGTTATATTATAATTTTACCGTTATGAGAATGAGTCTCGGATACTGCCGCTGCTGTAACAAATGTATCAGATTGTTAGTTCCTACTGCCGGGTTTGTCGTTGCCTGCTATAACGGAATTATTGTAAACAGTTGACATAACAGAGAATATGTCGTTGCTACGTTTTGTGAAATAGTGATTGTTGATGGTGTTTTTTTGGACCGCTCTACATTATTGAGCGGCTTTTTATTTTATCCTATGTTGAGAATGAGTCTTATTTAATTACAAGGAGGGTATCAAATGCGTTATGTGATGCTTATTATTGTTCCTTTACTCTTTATCATGATGGCTGTGGATGGCTTTGCACAGTCTTCTGAATCGTCAGACCTGAAAAGCAAGGTTGAGACGCTCGAAAAGGAGTTGTCGGAGATAAAGGGACTGCTGAAACAGCAAGTGCAAAATGACATTCGTAAAGACAAAGAACTGGCTGTATTGAAAGAAGAAGTCAAGAATAAGGAAAAAACAGAAACGGCTAAAGAAACACCGCAAAAAGAGATTGCCGCGTTGAAAGAAGAGGTGAAGAAGGAAATCGCTTCGATAAAAGAGGAGGTGAAGAAAAACGAGCAGAAGTACGTCTCCGGGGAAGCGTCAGGCGACATGCCGTACCTCGCTAAGCAAAGCGCTGAATTTGCAGACAAAAAGCTCGCCCCTGCCTTTGGCGGCGTCTATACAAAACCATTTTTGAAGAGATATGGCAGGAGTACCTATCTTGGCGGTTACATGGACTTCCAATTCAGACAAGATGAAAAGGATAGTGGAAACCAGGGTTTTGATCAAACAAGATTTGTACCCTTCATATATTCAGACATTTCAGATCGCGTAAAACTTGCTGCAGAAATTGAAATTGAACATGGTGGGGTTGAAGGAGGCAGGGGTGGAGAGGTAGTCATTGAATTTGCTACCGTAGATTTCCTGATAACGGACTGGATCAACTGGAGAGGCGGTTTTATCCTTACTCCTTTGGGAAAGTTTAATTTAGTTCATGATTCTCCATTGCAGGACCTTACTGACCGCCCATTGGTAAATCGGTTTATTATTCCTACAACCCTTACCGATGCAGGCATGGGCTTTTTTGGTAGCACCTATCCTTCCGAATTGACTAAATTGGATTATGAGGTTTATGTTACCAATGGTGTATTTCATGGACTGGATGAGAAAGGAGTAAAGACTTTTAGTTTGAGCAACGGAACAAGAAATACGAGAGGTGGGTATGAGTTTGATAATGCTAATCAAAGTCCTGCCGTTGTTGGGCGTGTTGGCTTTAGCCCATTTATTGGCTTAGAATTCGGCGGCTCTGCTTATACACAACGGTATGATGATAATAACGAGAATCAATTAACTATTTCTGCGTTGGATTTCGCTTATCAAAAGGGACCGTTTGAACTTGTCGGTGAAGGTGCCTATGCATTTATCGAGACGGATGCATTGGCTAGGTCTGCGGGTATTGCGGACTCCATGTGGGGATATTATGTAGAAGGAAGGTATCATTTTATGCCTACGTGCCTAAAAACCTTGGCGCCTAAGTTTTTTAGTGATAATTCAACGTTTACCGGCGTTCTGAGGTGGGACCAGGTGCAAACGTCAGAAATTTCTAAGGGTGACAGGATTAACTGGCTAAGAAACAGCATTACGCCGGGCCTCAACTACCGCTACACAGAGGATACGGTGTTTAAGCTGGATTATCAGATTAACATGGAAGATAAGGATATGGCGGATATAGCAAACAACGCCTTCCTGTTCTCGGTGGCTACCTATTTCTAATGGGTATATCCGGGATTTTAAAAACTACGAAGAGGCATAGCACGGTAAAGATGTAACCTAAAGGGTTTTAACCGCCGGCGGGGTGAAGGGGAGGGAATTGAAGTTGGAGTTGCCTGTTTCCACGGTGAAATAATACGTGGATATGAAGGCCAATGCAACGAACAATTTCGTCCTGAGCGCTAGCCATAAGAGGAATCATCGAAGCATCTAAAAACTTTGATGCAAAAAAAGAAAGGGTGGCGGATGCAATGGAGAAGCCAAGTCTGTCCTCCTTCCCGCCGGCGGTAAAAAATATTTAAAAAGAACTTTTTGTCTGTATAAGGAGGAGTATAAACATGGCTCCATTGAGTATTATGCCAGGAAGAATAAGATATGAAAGCAAATATCTTGTTGGAAAGCTGCATATTTGCAGATACTTGCAGGAACGCATAATAAATTTAAAAGGATTAACAGCGGTAACGGTAAACCACAGGACGGGGAGGGTACTGGTCGAGTTTGATGAAAAACAGATTGATAGACAGTCCTTAACGCAACATATCAATCATATTATTAAAGAAGGTGAGGATAAGGCGACCGGTGGTTGGTTGTTATCGGTAGAGAAAAAGAATTCAAAGATATTTCTCACAAGCACCGCAAAACATGCCTTTATGGATGTGTTTGCTCATGTGTTCCTACCAAAACCATTGAATGTCCTGGTTCCAATAGCGCTGAACGCAGTAATGACGGGAAGGAATTAGTACCTGCGTTACCGGTTAATTTAGATACGACAAGGAGGTCTTTATGGAAGAGACAGTCGAGGAAAGAGTAGGAAACAAAAACGCCGAAAATGAAGGAGGGAAATATATGGGTGGCCGTTTTATAAGCAAACACAGTCTCTGGTTTATGGCAGGTGGCGCATTAGGCGCCCTTGCTGTCATTGGGTTTGGTAAGATGTCAAAGAAGGTAAGACCAGCAGCGGTCGGCGTTGCAAAGGAAGGTCTTACATTTAAGGAATGGTTGATAGCAAATTATGAAAAAGTGCAAGAGGATATAGAAGATATCGTGGCAGAGGCAAAGCATGCGCATCAGAAAGACATTGAGAAAACGGCTGAAACAGTGAAAAAGGAAGAAGAGTTACTCAGGAGGGTGGAAGAAAAGGTAGAACAGATTTTAAGGCAGAGGTCCAAAAAGGAGGAGGGATAACGATGAGTATTATCAATAAGACAAGAACGTATCTCGGTTCGCTTTTAAGTATTGCCGGCGGTGCTGGCGCTGTAATTGTTGGGGCATATATATTTTCGAGAATCAAGGAAAGGCAGGAAACAGAGACCCGGCTTGAAAGGATGGAGCAGATGCTTGAGAAACTCTCTGAGGAGCAAGAAAAGAAGTAATGAAATATAGAATTGTTCATAATCTCCCTCAAAGGATAAGTGTGCTGGTTCACCGTGAATTGGAATTTTGAAATGTAAAATAAGCTACAAAAGGATGGGGCTTTGCCCCAGACCCCAGGGTTTTTTAAAGGCATAAG
>JACVXV010000291.1 GCA_015661205.1 Candidatus Brocadiaceae bacterium | reverse complement strand
ACAGTCACTGATACAGAAAGCCTACGGTTATCGCAACAAAGGCCGTTTTAAAAACGATATACTCTTCCACTGCGGCGGGTTAAACTTGTATCCGGAAGTACGCCAATGAAAAACCACACCCTAATTCCGGTAGAACCGTTTTTCTGTTTCCTCACACAAAGCCACGAAGACACAAAGATTTATCGCAATAGATCTTTTTTCTTTGTGCCTCTGTGCCTTTGTGTGATTACACTTCTTATCAGTAAAAAAATTCCTTGTTCAATATTTGGTGGCAATTCGTAAATTACCACCTGTTCCAAACAAGACGTTATCTGTTCATGACCGCAGCTACAACATGGCATAAGCGTCAATATCAACAATTGCCTGCACACCTTGCGATGGCCTTAGCGCCACTGCCGCGTGTTGAATGGCCTGCCGGATGTAGGCCGCATCCTGCGATTTTAGGAGGATGTGCCAGCGAAACAGGTTATCTATCCTTGTCACCGGCGCGGGGGCTGGGCCTAGTATCTCAAAATAATATTTTTCCGGTTTTACCATCTCCTTTAATTTTTCGGCAATATCCATCGCCTTGGTTTTTACTTTTTCCTCGTGCGGGCTGCGCATGATAATCCTTGCCAGACGCCCAAAGGGGGGGTAGCGCAATTGCCGCCGGTACTCCAGTTCCTTCAATGCAAAACCGTCACAGTCATGGTTTGCGGCGTACGTAATGCTGTAGTGTCGCGGGTTATATGATTGCACTACTACCCGTCCTCCCTTCGAACCTCTGCCAGTGCGGCCTGAGACCTGGGAGAGAAGCTGGAACGTGCGTTCGCTTGAGCGGAAGTCGGGCAGGTTTAGCATCGTGTCGGCGGAAATTACCCCTACAATGGTGACGTTGGGGAAATCGAGTCCTTTTGCGATCATTTGGGTGCCCAGCAGGATTTGATAGTCGCCGCGTTCGAAGGCAGTCAACGCTACTTCATGGGCGCCGCGCACGCGCATGGAATCGCTGTCCATCCGTATGGTTTTGTAGGTTGGGAATTTGATGGCAAGCTCTTCCTCAATCTTTTCCGTTCCAAACCCACGGAAGTTGATTTGGCCGGCCATGCAGTCGGGACATGACGACAAAGGCGGCGACTCCTGGTGGCAATAATGGCACAGGGAGGTATTTAAATTCTTGTGGTAGGTCATGGGGATGTCACACCGGCTGCACTTCAGCACAAACCCACACCGTTTGCAGTGGATATAGGGGGCAAAACCCCTTCGGTTAAGAAACAGGATTACCTGCTCCCGCCTGGCAAGCACCTGTTTCATGTAATACTCCAGCCGCTGTGAAATGATGTGGTAGTTCCTGCGTTTGCGCGCCTCATCCGCCATATCCACGATTTCAACGGGGGGAAGGCGCCAGTTGCCGACCCTCTTGGAAAGGACGACCTTCTCATAATTGCCGAGAATTGCCTGTTGGTAACTTTCCAGCGAAGGGGTGGCAGAGCCTAAGATTACCAGCGCGTCATTGCGTGATAACGGGGGCTTTGATCCTGCTTGTAGGTGTTCTCATGCTCTTCGTCAATGATAATAAGGCCGACGTTTGACAAGGGGGCGAAGATAGAAGAGCGCGCGCCAATCACAATGTCAATCTTGTTGTCCTTAATGTCGCTCCATTGTGAGTAATGAAATGCCCCAAGGAGGTGGCTGTGCAGAACCGCCACGTTGTGGAAACGGGACTTTATCCTATGAATCGTCTGAGAGGTAAGCGATATTTCAGGGACAAGGAATATGGCCTTTCGTCCCTGTTCGATTACTTTGGCTATCGCCTGGAGGTAGATTTCCGTTTTCCCGCTGCTGGTAACGCCGTGAAGCAAAACGACGCCCGGCGCAGGCAGGGCAAGTCTTCTCAAAATTACGTTATATGCGTTTTGCTGCTCCGGGGTAAAGGTCAGGTGGCATTGCAACGCTTGCGCATTGACGGCGTCTTCCTTAGCGTGCAGCACTCTCTCGCACAAAACGATGTATCCCTTCTTTTCCAGGCTGTGAAGGCCGGGCGTGGAACATCCACTGATGCGGACAAGCTCCTGCACGCTCATCTCTTCCGTACGTGCGACGTCTTTTGTTTCGCAAGAAGGGTTAAAGGGGGGATCGTTTTCGTTGACAATCCGGCACGATTCCGGGTTCTTGCCGCCGGTATGCTCCAGGAGGACTTCGAGCGCCCTGGCCTGTTTCGGGGCGCGCGCCTTCATAGACTGTAAGGTCTTTTCATCCAGTTCCGCAAAATTGTTTCCGCGTCCCACGAAGATACCCGTTTTCTCCTTTTTGCCCTTACGTACAACGGGTGGAATAACGGCGTAGATCGCTTCACCCCAGCTACAGCAGTAATGATTGGCGAGCCATTGGGTAAGTTTGAGCATAACAGCGTCGGCTAGCGGCGACTTGTCGATAACGCTGATAATGTCTTTCGTTTTTTCAATAGCAGGGGTATCGGTAAATCCCACGCAAAACCCGGTGGTTGTTTTATGCCCGAAGGGTATTCGCACCCGCATACCTAATGCAAGTTCCGCGCGCAGGTGGAGAGGAACGTGGTAATGGAACGTCTTGTTTAAGGGTATGTTGATGGCTACTTCGGCGTAGGCGTTCGTTGGGCATGGGGATTCCAGGCCGGTAAGACCGCCTGGCGTTATTTCGTTTGCCGGCAAAGGGGTTGGCGTTTGGTTTGTGGTCTCGGTATGCATGCCATCATTTTAAGCGGAGAGGGCTTTAGCGGCAAGACATTTTCTCACATTACTTTTTTCGGTTATTTAATTTCAACCTAAAGGGTATCCCATGGCAAAAAGTTTTGTGGACTACGGTGGAATTGATATTGTGAACGGTTTTTCATTATTCAATTGAAGCCCTATGGACGCAGAGCGTCCATACGCCGCATTCCCACGCAGAGCGAGGGAACGAGTAGATGTAGGGACACGGCGCCCGTGTCCGTGTGTGGAAACAAAAAAGCCGCCGAACGCCTAAATTGATGTTTAGGAAATTCAAAGTTGTAGAACGAAGCGATTGCTTCGTCACGGGCGAAGTGGCACTTCGCCCTACATCGAAAAAGCCGCCGAACGCCTAATTTAAGCAGGAAAATACTTTAACATATCAGCATTGCGCGCCTGCTTTTACTTTGGTACACTATGTAACGTCACCATTACCGTTACTTCACAAAGGCCTTTTCACAAAAAATCCATTGAATACCAACCACCACGATTCTTGGAAACTGGAAACCCTGATAGAAGGCATATCCTCATGGCCTGCGCTTGAGGCTGGAATTGCCGGTTTGCCGGCAGAGATTGACCGGGGAAATGTTTTTGAAGAGTTTTGTCATGCCTTCTTCCTATTAGACCCTGTGTTTCAGTTTAAAGAAGTGTATCGTCAAAAGGAAATCCCCCCGTCTATCCTTGCCCGTCTTGGAT
>JACVXV010000059.1 GCA_015661205.1 Candidatus Brocadiaceae bacterium | reverse complement strand
ATTAAACAGCACGGAAACCATTTTTCCGGGTACGAATTTGCGCTTGGTATACGATTTGGTATCAAAATAATTTCCCCGAGGTCAGGATATCTGAACTTTCTTTTACTGTTTTCTATAACTGCGGATTGGACTTTACGTGAGAAATCGTGGAGGTTTTTCCGGATGAAATACCATTGGTTCACTGAGGTGAGCTATCGTATTGCCGTCAAGAAAGCAGAGAAATGTTAATTGATGAGCAGACCTTTTGGTGGTTCACCAGGCGCTAAGAAAGCAGAGAAACTCACTATGCAATCAAGAGGTGATTAATACGGTGAATGTACAACCAAAACCCTTAGCTATTGCTTTACTTCTTCAATATCTGAACACTTATTTGTCTGGTCAGCAGAATAGGGGCAAGCAGAAGCACTGTTCTGTGGTTGCAACCAGCTATGCCCATCATTTTTGCACTGGCACATCTTCAATTTATTTTGTTTGAGCTGGTTCGGCCAGGACTTAAAAAATGGCAGCAAGGCTTCGTTCATCGACGCAAATGCCTTTTGGGCATCCTGCACGCTTTTTGTCTTCTTCAAATCCTCTGCACCTGAAAGCACGTGTTGCATCATGTGACGTCCGGCGCCGTCAGGCTCGTCTTGAGCGGCTTGCCTGGCTGCGTCTGACAATTTCCGGGCTAAATCGGTAATGCCATCCAAGTCCTTCTTTACCAAATGATGATAAACCTCCTGGTAAGTTGACAGGATTGACTGAAGATGAACAACTGTCTTCTTTCCAAGAGTAATTACCGCTTCATGAGAATGGCCTTCATGGGCAGAAGCAATATGGAGAGAACAGGCATAAAAGAGTAACAGAAATATCATACATTTTTTATAACGGTTATTTTTAAACATAATAAACTCCTCTTTCCCATCGGTTTGTAGGTACGGTTTTAACCGTGCCATAAGATTTTATACTGTTATGGTGTGCGAAGCAGTCACGGACAAACAAAGTTTGTCCATACCACCCCAACCCCACACGAGTAAATGAAAATTTCAATACTGATGTGTTAAAAAGATACTGAGCAGGTAACTATTGCCCTGTAATCTTCCAGACCTTCTGCGCCCTGTTGCTCTGATTCGTGATTCAGATCCTTCCAGGTGGGAATTTTAATCAATGCCCCAACGCTCACATGCTTGCCAAAGGTAGCCCGTAAACCCGGAGAGAGATAAAGAATAGAACCGCCGGAAACGTTTTCTTTTTCACTCTCTTCATTCATGTCCTTTGTTAAATGAAGAAAATTGGATTCCCCAATAATATCAAGCCTGGAGAGAAAACTATTCGTCTTTTCGAAGATTTCATATCCACACGCCACATTGAAACGAACCTCACTGCCGGGTTTACCATCGTTCGTCTCGGTAAAGGTAAGAACTGACGTATCCCCTGTTAAGGTGACATGAGGAATGACCATTTTCGAAGCGGCAAAGCCGATGGTAAAGCTCGGTGCGGCAAAACCAGGCTGCATGCCCATATCAAACCTGTTTCCTTCATCATCCCGGTTTGAGGTAGTGCCCGTTGGCACGGTAAGGCCTGCTATCAATGACATCTTTAAATCGTCACTGCTATAATCCGCGCCATAAGAGTCTTCAGGGCCATAACCGTACAAACCGCGAATTCCGTCTCTTTCGCCCAGCTTAAAGCCGTATTGAACAACCAAACCCAGGTCTCCGAAACCGTCCGATGTTCCCAGACCGTCTTGTTCCTTACTGGCAAAGGGAAGAATGCCGTAAAAAGAAAGCGCATCGGTTACACCATAGCCGAGAACCGTATTGAAGAAGGTAAAGGTGTCAATGTTTTCCGGTTCCGCCTGGTTCTTGTGATCAAACGGGACATATTCAAACTTTTCGAATAGTAAAAAATCCCCCTTGCCCAGGGCTAACGGAGAAGCTGTTTCGATTGGCGCGCCAGGTCCAAAAGCCGATGAGACCCCGCCGTGATGGGCAAAGGCCGCAGTGTTAATTATAAAAACACCAGATAGAAAAAGAATTGCGCTTGTCCAATTGTAACAATTTTTTCGCATCTATTTAATCTCTCTTTGAATTCAACCAAACGCATAATAGCACGATTGTTTAATTTGTGCCACCGTCCGAGAAAAAAATTTTGCTCTTAAATTATTGCCACCCCGGTGGTCGTCATAGAAAATCCCCCGTGTTTTACCCCTTTTGCAGATTTTAGCTTTCCGTATAATGCCTCAATTTCTTTTGGTTTCCCTTTTACTACGATTATTTCAAGACAATTGTCATGATCCATGTGGATGTGTTGTGTAGAGAGGATGGTATCATGATAGTCGTGTTGGATATTGATGAGGAGATTGGTTAATTCCCTCTTGTGGTGATTATAAACAATGGTTATTGATCCGGTAACCTCTTTGCCTTCCTGCCATTCTTTTTCCACCAGGTCATCCCGGATCAGGTCTCGTATGGCCTCAGAGCGGTTGGTGTATTTCTTTTCTTTTATACACTCGTCAAATCTCTGGAGTAATTCCTTCTCCAGAGAGACTCCGAATCTGACTATGTTTGACATGTTTTTCTCCGTTGTTAGTGTTACGAACTTGAATATAATAGCACCGCAATTGGCAATGTCAAGATTTTTTTACCGTTATCCAAAACAAGCCTGAAATACACTCTCTTAAGCCATTTAAACCTAAAGCAGAAGGAAAAGGTAACATTGTTATGAATTGCAGCCGGTCTAACAATCAAGCAATCCGCTTGTTACTATTTTTCCTTGAAACTAAAACAGAAAAGCGATACACTGAATCACCAAACTGATTGACGAAACTGACGGTCAGTAAGATATGCGTCAAAAGTCGAGCCAAATTCTTGTTCATCCCCTTGGAGGAGCTTAAAAATGTCAGACCATTTTCAAAAGAAGGAAGTTGAAGAAAAACACAAGGCGGTAATCTCATCAACAAAATGCCCCAACTGCAGTGGTGAGGCAATATCTGTGGTTGTCAAGGTGATGAAAGGTCCTGTGATGGTTGGCTGTTTTCGCTGCGGATACAGCGACGTTATCACGTGGATTGAAAAACAGGCGCTTGACGCCCTTAAGAATGCAAAGATGTTCAATCAGGTCTGGAAAGAGGGCAAATCAATCGAAATAGTCCTCAATTAAGATACGTTTTAGTATTTAATCGCTGAGAAGATATCGTATTTGCTTAATGCGTTCTTTCCATTAAGAAAGGCCAGTTCAATTAAGAAGGCGCATCCCGCAATGTTTCCGCCGAGGGATTCGACCATTTTGCAGCAGGCCGCCATGGTACCGCCTGTTGCAAGCAAATCATCCACCATAAGCACGTTTTGTCCCTTTTTAATGCCGTCCTTGTGCATTTCCAGGGTATCGGTGCCGTATTCGAGTGCGTAACTTTCACTAATCTTCTTGTAAGGCAGTTTGCCTGGCTTCCTGACGGGGACAAACCCTGCGCCCAGGTTAAATGCAACGGTGGGCGCCAAAATAAAGCCACGCGCCTCTGCCCCAACGACAACGTCAATCTTCTTGCCTTTATAATGCTGTGAAATCGCTTCCACGGCGGCTTTCAACCCCTTTGGGTCTTGCAATAAGGGCGTAATATCTTTAAAAATAATCCCCTTTTTAGGAAAATCCGGCACATCTCTGATAAGTTTTTTTAAATTTTCCATATATCTTTATCCCTCTTTCGTAACAATGTAATGTAATTTTAAAATAGCCTCTTTTTCTATCTGCCGCACACGTTCACGGCTGATGTGCAGTTGCTTCCCAATTTCATCCAGGGTTTTTGGTTCGCCATCGCTAAGCCCAAACCGCATCTTCAGCACCGTGGCCTGCCTTTCATCAATAATCTCCAGGAGGTGTTTTACCGTTTCCCTGTCGTACGCCTCGTCAAATTCTTCTTCGGGCAGGAGTGTTTTTGTATCCGGCATTACCTTGCCCAGTTCCCAAATAAGGTCGGAACCTGTAACGCTGCTTTTGTCCAGCGAACCCGTCGATCGTATGGCGTGTTCGATGTGTTCCACTTTTTTTGCGGTGATGTCCATTTGCGCGGCAATTTCGTTCGATTCCGGCGTTCTTTCAAGTTTGTCGAACAAATAGGTGGAAGTTGCCTTTAATTCAGATATTTTTTCTACAATATAGGAGGGAATGCGGATTGTTTTTGATTTATCGGTTAAAGACCGGCGGATTGCCTGCTTGATCCACCACGTAGCGTAGGTGCTGAATTTGTATCCAGTCGAAGGATCAAACCCGCGCACTGCGCGTATCAGACCGATATTTCCTTCTTCTATCAGATCCAGAAACGAAAGCCCGCGATGCACATAAACCTTTGCAATGCTGACAACCAATCGCAGGTTAGCGCGTATCAGCCTTTCCCTTGCTTCTTTATCCCCGGCAATAACCTGCCGGGTAATTGCTTTTTCATCTTCAGGAGTCAACAGCGGAATTTGATAAATCTCTTTTAGATAGAGCTGTAATGCAGATTCCATACCCCCTCACATTTCTAAAAGAGTTGATTGGGGAGGAGCAACGCCCTCTTCTCCCCTGTGCTGTTAAGTTATGTATCCATAACTAACTGAAAACCTCTTACCCACGGTTGCTCCGCCTCGTTTTCCAGTTGGAGGCAAGCGACCGTTACCAAGCAACAGCTCCAATGGTTTCCGTACCGCTATATTACAAGGAAGGCGCGGACAAACCATGTTTGTCCGCGCCCCCAAAATACTTACCTTAACACCGATACCGTCTCACCCTCATGGTCAGAGGGGAATGGTGCAATATATGAACAGCTACGAATTTGCAGCCCCGTTTTAACTCTTTGCTGAGGAGTCTGCTGCTGCCGCCGCCGCTGCCACCGCTGCCGCTTCATTGCTGCGCGCTGCTCTTAAATCCGCCTCCGTTATTTTTCTGAGACTAAGCCCAATCTTCCTTGCTTCTGGCTCAATGCGGATAACACGCACTTCCAAATCATCGCCGATGTTAACGACGTCGGCAGGGTTGGTCACCTTCTCGGCCGAGAATTCAGAGACGTGCAACAGTCCCTCAATACCTTTGCCAAGTTCAAGGAAAGCGCCAAAGTTGGTTAACTTCGTCACCTTGCCCTTAACGATGTCGTTTACCTTAAATTTATCCGGAATCTCCTTCGTCCATGGATCATCGGAAAGCTGCTTGAGACCCAGCGCAACCCTCTTCTTCTCACGGTCTACGGAAAGCACCAATGCCTCAATCTTGTCACCCTTCTTCACTATTTCGGAAGGATGTCCAACCTTCTTCGCCCATGACATATCGGAGATGTGAAGCAATCCGTCAACGCCTTCCTCAATTTCAATAAATGCGCCGTAATTGGTAAGATTGCGCACGCGTCCCTTCACCTTCGTCCCAGCCGGATACTTCTCTTCTATGATGGTCCACGGGTTAACCTCCGTCTGTTTCATACTGAGGGATATTTCTTCCTTTTCCCTGTCAATCTTAAGCACCACCACTTCCACCATGTCCCCGATAGCTACCATCTCGGATGGATGATTAATGCGGCGTGTCCACGACATCTCAGAGATATGCACAAGGCCTTCAATACCCGTCTCTAACTTAACAAATGCCCCGTAGGACATGATATTAACCACCTGTCCCTTAACCCTGGTACCAACGGGATATTTCCCTTCGATGTTCACCCAAGGATTTTCGGATTTCTGTTTTAATCCCAGCGCAACCTTTTCCTTTTCCTTATCGATATCAAGAATCTTTACCTCAACTTCATCATCAATAGCAAGGACTTCCGACGGATGGCTTATCCTGCCCCAGCTCATATCAGTGATGTGCAAGAGTCCGTCCAGACCGCCCAAGTCAATAAATGCGCCGAAGTCGGCAATGTTCTTTACAACGCCCTTTCTGAGCTGGCCTACTTCGATCTCCGACATCAACTCCTTCTTCTTCTTATCGCGTTCTTCTTCGATGAGTTTTCTTCTGGAGACAACGATATTTTGGCGAGACTCGTCAATTTTCAGAATCTTGCACGTTACTTCCCTGCCAATGTACTGCGCAATATCCCCTGGTGGTTTCACATCAATCTGTGACGCCGGTAAGAATATAGGCACGCCCATATCCACCAGCAAACCGCCCTTGATTTTTCTTGTGACACGCCCCGTGATAATATCGCCCTCTTTATATTTTTCGATAACCCTTTCCCAGCCACGTATGCGGTCTGCCTTACGCTTGGAAAGTTTGATAAGCCCGGAATCGTCTTCAACGGCTTCCAGCAACACCTCTATTTCTTCACCCATGTTTATTTCGGAAGGGTCGTCAAATTCAAACTTAGGAATCATGCCCTCGGATTTGTATCCGCAGTCAATGATAACATTGTCTCCAAGAATCCTTAAAACACGCCCTTTCAGCACGGAGCCGACTTCGAAATTTTGCACGGAGGTAAGGTATGTGGAGTCAATCTTAGCCTGGGTATGTTCTTCGGCCATAATGGCCGCAACTTCTCTTTCAACGTCTTCCAAATTTACATTATATTCTTTTAAAATATCACGATACATAGTTTGATAAATTCTCCGAAATAAACTTTACTAAACAATAAAAAAGTTCAATGAAATAAAATACATCTACGAATGGCGCCGATCGCCTTAGTTTTCCAGTGCAGCTTTAATCTCTCTCACGATCCTATTGAACAACCCTTCAATAGTTAACTTTGTCGTGTCGATGTAGATTGCATCGGGGCTCATCGTTAACGGTGAATTGCTCCTGGTTGAGTCGCGCCTGTCCCGGATTTCCATATCCTCCACAACGCCCTCATAAGAAACTTTTTTACCCGACGCCTGAAGCTCACCAAAACGCCTTTTGGCGCGCTCTTCGATATCGGCATCTAAAAAAAACTTCTTTTCTGCTCCGGGAAAGACAACCGTTCCCATATCCCGCCCTTCGGCAACCACGTTGCCTTCGGATGCAAATTTTTGCTGGAGCGTTACCATCCGCCGCCGGACCCCGGCTGCGCCGGATATATGATGGACTTTATTCGTCACCGCGGGAGACCTGATTTCCTGCGCAACGTCTACACCATCCACTGATATCCTTGCATTTTCACCGCTACCCTGAAAAGTAATCGAGGTTTTATCCATTAGCTTACACAAGGCATCCTCGCTCTCCAAGTTTACCCCCGTTTGCATGGCCTTCCAGGTAAGCGCCCTGTACATCGCACCAGTATCGAGATACGTAAAACCCAGGCGCTTCGCAATCTTTTTTGCAATGGAGCTCTTTCCTGACCCTGCCGGTCCATCAATCGCTATTATCAAAATAAATCCCCACAACGTTATGAATACACAGCGTTAATAGCGGCTGTTTAAACTGTGTTGTAAAATATAAAATATACTAAAAACGGAGTTTTATTTCAAGTGTTTTTTTGTAACTATTTGACAGGATTGTCTTTATGTATGGCGTGCCTGTTTTAAAAGTTGCTTGTTTGCAAGGAAAAACAGGGGTGTTATTTTTATAGCAGAATTGTTTATTATTGCAATTGAGCGATAGTTCCGTACAAAACAAAAATCCAAACGGCTCAATATATTTTAAAAACCTTCGACAATCTTAGAACCCTCTGGAAATACCGGCTGAGGTTTAAATCGGTCTCTTCGAGCCTGTGTGCAAGGGTTTCCAGCATTTTTTTCATAAAAGCCTTATCGTTTTCAAGATTCAAATCAAACGTTTTTTTGTCCATAATGCGGAGTTTACAATCCGTGAGGGTCAGGGCTGTTGCGGTGCGTTTATTTCCCGTGATCAATGCCATCTCGCCGAAAAAATCACCGGCATTCAAAATCGCAAGGATTCCTTCGGCGTCCCCTACTTTTTTCACAATCTTTACCCTTCCCGTTTCTATGAAATACATTTCGTTTCCTTCGTCCTGGTCGTCAAAGATCACCTCATTCTTTTTAAAACAGACCTTTTCTTTTGAAAAAATCAAATTTTTCACATTTATCATTACACGGCTCCTTTATTAAAGAAGACTGAAAAAACACATCCTGGAAATGGAGGTATGGGGTTTGTATCCCAGATTCTTTGAACACCGGCAGGACTGTTAACAATAATCTTTTTTTCGGTTACTATAGAGTATATTTTCCATGGTGTCAATTAATAAATTAATTTCCTTGACTTCTCATTTTCAAAAAGTAAGATGAAACGTTTGTTGTATTTTGATTTCGGGTTTGACCTGGTAAAATTCAATCCAGAATTGTGCGGGGTGAAGATTTGCAACTCCGGTAGTAGGGGGTTTCCAAAATAATTCTGGAATAGTTAAGTCTAAATAGTCTCTATGGGAGGTGTTTTGCCGTATGAAATTAACTGATTTTATTGTGGAGGAAGCGATCATTATAGAGCTAAAGGCCACAAACAAAGAAGCAGTTATTAGAGAAATGGTGTGTGCCCTTAAGGATGCGCAAAAAATCAGTCAAAAGGATATTGACCATGTTATTAGAGCCCTTATGAAAAGAGAGGAACTGGGCAGCACCGGTATTGGAAAGGGTATTGCCGTCCCTCATACAAAGCATGATTGCGCAAAGAAGATCGTCGGGACGATTGCGAGGTCGAAAGCCGGGGTTGATTTCAATTCCCTGGATGGGGAACCTGTACATCTGCTCTTCCTCTTGCTTTCTCCAAACGATTCAACCGGCTCGCATCTCGCGGCGCTGGAAAGGATCTCTACGGTTGTTCGAGACAACGATTTCCGTCGCTTTATGCGTGAGGCTAACGACAAACACGGCATTGTTGACATATTAAAAGAGGTCGATGGTATTCACGCATAGCAAGTTACCCATCATAACAAGCAGCACCTGATGTTAAGGGATACCGGTCAACGCAAACAGCGAAACCACGGTCTAATTTTAAGTATTCTTAAAAATCTGGCTTATTTTGTAATAATAAACCGATGATATAACTCTTTACACAATAATTACGGAGTAAAATTGTAAAAACGATATTTTACCGTATACACTATGGACGCCTACTCAATAAATTCCACATTGTTAGAACGAAAAATTAAAATCTCTAATTCCAATGGGCTGCACGCCAGACCCGCGACCAAATTTGCCGAGATTGCCAATAAGTATGATTCTGAAATATGCGTAAAGGCAAAGGGTAAGACGGTTGATGGTAAGAGTGTGATAGACCTCCTGACCCTTGGCGCTGAGAACGGCACGGAAATGCACCTTCATGCGAAGGGAAGCGACGCGGCGGAAGCGCTTGATGCCTTGGAAGGCTTGATAAAGAGCAAATTTGAAGAAGAATCCATGGAGGTCAAAAAAGGGATTGCCGTCTCTCCGGGCGTTGTTATTTGTACGGCGTTTATGTTTGAAAGCGAAGGATACCGCATCCCTCGCCATATTATAAGAAAAGACGAAGTGGAAGGGGAGCTTATTCGGCTTGAAAAGGCCTTTGAGGATTCGAAAAAGGAGATTCACGCATTAGAGCAGAAGGTCTCTGAGGATCTTGGCTCAAGTATCGGATCAATCTTTAGCACCCATCTGATGGTTTTGCAAGACGTCCGCCTGAAAAACGAGATTACTGATAAAATCAGAAAAACCAATTTTACCCCGGAGTTTGCGGTATCCTTGGCATTGCGGGTATACATCAGGAAATTCCAGGATATTAAAGACACCTACCTCGCTGAAAGGGTAAGCGACATCTATGACATAGAGCGAAGACTTTTGAAGAATTTGCTGGGGGAAAAGCGGGAGGAGTTGAAAAACCTTACGCAGGAGGTTGTCCTCATTGCCCACGACCTGACTCCGTCTCAGACCGCCTTGCTTGACACTGAAAAGGTCAAGGGGTTTGCCACCGACGTTGGAGGGAGAACATCACATACCGCAATAGTCGCCCGCGCCTTGGGTTTACCGGCGGTGGTAGGGCTTGGCACTATTACCAACGATGTATTCGGAGGGGATACGGTAATTATCGATGGTAATAAGGGTATTGTTATTATTAGACCGGATAGCGAGATGTTGTCGATGTATCAAAGCACTGTTAAAAATATACACGTATTCGAAGAGCAATTGGCCACCGAATTGAAAGATAAACCATCAGCTACTCGCGATGGCAGGCATATTTCCATTTACGGAAACATTGAATTCCCACGCGAAGCTATTATTAACGAAAAATGCGGGGCGGAAGGGATCGGCCTTTACAGGACAGAGTTCCTTTATTTAGGCTCTCCCCACCCACCAACAGAGGATGAACATTTTGACGCCTACAGCACGGTGGTACGGGAGATAAATGATAAGCCGGTTATTATCAGAACGCTTGACTTGGGCGCGGACAAAGTTAAGTACAGCGAAGACAGAAAAGAGGGCAATCCCTTTTTGGGATGCAGATCGATACGGTATTGCTTTAAAAATCCGGCACTGTTCAAGACACAGCTTCGGGCGATTTTAAGGGCTTCTGCATTAGGAAACGTAAAGATGCTGTTCCCGCTTATATCTTCTCTTCAAGAACTGCGGCTCGCAAAGCAAATGGTTTGGGAAGTAATGAAAGATTTGGATAAGGAAAAAATTCCCTTCAACAAGGACATCGACATGGGGGTAATGATTGAAGTGCCGTCATCGGTTATGATAGCAGACTTACTGGCAAAGGAATGCGATTTTTTCAGCATAGGCACCAATGACCTCATCCAGTATTCTCTGGCCGTTGATAGAAATAACGAGCATGTGGCCTATCTCTATTGTCCGGTACACCCTGCTATTTTACGGCTTTTAAAGTTTGCGATAAAGGCGGCGGAAGAAAATAATATTCCTATTGGAATTTGTGGAGAAATGGGAAGCGAATTAATCTATACCGTACCGCTTATCGGACTGGGACTCACCGAGTTCAGTGTGGCGCCGGCGACGGTTATACCTGAAATTAAGAAAATTGTAACGTCTGTTACCTTTGAACAAGCGAAGGAGATTGCCGAAACCGTCTATCAATTTGACGACCCGGATAAAACGATCGCCTATCTCACGAAAATTGCACGGGAAATACTACCGGAGCCGTTCGGATAATAAAAATTCCTTGACAGCGGGAATTTTCGGGATTAACATTAATCACAAGTTGTTTATTTTCCTATAGTTGAATTTTTTGAAAAGGCTTGATGCAACATTATAAAAATACGTGTTCGATTTACAAAGCTCGGCAATATTCGCTTCATCTCACATCATGATTTGATGAAGGTATTTGAAAGAGCAATAAGAAGGGCCAACATTCCTGTTTCAATGACGCAAGGTTTTAACCCTCACCCTATATTTTCCATCCCCTTGGCGCTTGGTGTTGGGATCGTTGGAAGAGATGAGATTCTTGAGCTGGATTTGAATGAGCCGATGTCCCCTGATGCGCTGAAGGAACTTTTGTCACCACAACTTCCGGAAGAAATGCAGGTTCTTTCTGCTGAATCGATACCGAATTTCACGAAAAGTTCCGTCTCAGAGGCCGAATACGAGGTCGATGTTAAAGATAACAGCCTCTTAAACGCTATAAATATTAGTAATTTTTTGCAGCAGTCGAGCATAAACGTAACTCGCATAAAAAATGGACAACAAAAACATTTTGACATTCGCCCATCGATTCAAAAGATCGAGGTAAAGGCTAATAGATTGCTTTTTTCACTAAAAATGACGTCGGATGGTATGGCACGGCCCGAAGAGGTTGTTCGTACCTTATTGGCAAGCGAAACAAAAGTGTTCTTTGGAATTATTAGGACGAAGGTCAATCTATCTTCTTCTGGCTAACCGGGAGCAATATAATGGAAAAGAGGATGCTTATTAATGCGGTGGAACCTGAAGAGTGCCGCATTGCTATTTTGGAAAACAACGTATTGGAAGAGCTCTACATCGAAAGGAGTTCGCGGGAACAAATTGCAGGCAATATTTACAAGGCAAAGGTCGTCAATATTGAGTCAAGTATTGAAGCGGCATTTGTCGATATTGGGTTTAAAAAGAATGGGTTCCTTCACGTATCAGACGTCTTTGTTTCCGGCGGCGGCGACGAGGCCCATACAGCCGATAACGGCGGACGGAACAAACCGCAGCGGGAACCTTACAAAATACGGGATATTTTGCACCAGGGGCAGGAGGTATTGGTACAGGTAACAAAGGAAGGCATTGGCACAAAGGGGCCGAGCTTAACGACGTATATTAGCTTGCCGGGAAGATATTTGGTGCTAATGCCCGACGTGCCGCGCCACGGGGTCTCGAAAAAAATCGAAGATGAGGAAGAACGGCAGCGCTTGAAAAAAATACTTGCAGGCCTTAATCCACCTAAAAATATCGGGTTTATTATCCGCACGGCAGGCGCGCTGCAAACGAAAAAAGAAATCCACAAGGACTTTCATTATTTAATAAAGCTTTGGAAAAATATCCTTAAAAGTTCGAAAGAGGTGAATGCACCGGCGCCTATTTATCAGGAAAGCGACCTGGTAATTCGCGTTATCAGGGATATTTTTTCCATGGATATACAAGAGATCGTCATAGACTCTGCCCCCGTCTACGAAAGAACGAGAGAGTTTTTTCGTATGATTATGCCGAAATTCGAAAGGATTTTAACCCACTATACTGAGGATAAGCCGCTCTTTCACAAATATGGCCTTGAAAGGGAAATTGAGCAAATAAACACCAGAAAGATACCCTTGCAGCGCGGAGGCTCAATTATTATAGAGCAAACAGAGGCGCTTGTGGCTATTGATGTCAATAGCGGGAAGTTTAAAGAGGAAACCGACCCGGAGGAAACCTCGTTTAAGACAAATCTTAAAGCGGCAAAAGAGGTTGCGCGCCAAATACGGCTACGCGACCTCGGCGGCGTTATTGTAATAGACTTCATTGATATGCGGGAAGAAAGCCACGTTCACGCAATAGAAAAGGTGCTTAACGACGCGTTAAAAAGAGATAAGGCCAAGACAAAGACGCTGAGAATGTCAAAATTTTGCACTATTGAGTTAACCCGTCAACGGGTGCGCCACAGCCTGCGCGACGTCCTTTTTGAAGAATGCAAATTTTGTCATGGAACGGGTTATTCCAAAACCGTTGAAAGCCTTTGTTTGAGTACGATGAGAGACATTAAGTTTGCAATCCCCTCACCCCAGATTGCCAAGGTCGAGATAATGACAGACACCAGTGTTGCAAACTATTTGCACAACCAAAAAAGAAAACAGGTGATAGAAATCGAGGAAACATACAACAAGAAAATCCATATCCTCGGTGTTCCTAACTACGGAATTGGTAAAGTTGAAATTAAATATTTGAACCACAAGGATGAACCGGTTCTCTTAAATCTTTAATAGTGAAGTGATTTGTGTTATATATTTGGTTTGCGGTGATACAGCGTTGGACGCTTTTTGTGTTACCGCATGAAAGGAGATTTGGACGATGTACGCGATAATAAAAGATAGAGGCAAACAGTATAAGGTCAGGGCAGGCGAGCGGCACTTTATTGATCTGAAATCCGATAAACAAGCCGGGGATACCCTGGAATTCCTCGACGTGCTGGTTTGCTCCGATGAGGCTGGCAATAACACCATCGGCGCGGCAGTGAACAAAAGTGCAAAAGTAATTGCGGAAGTTGAAGGGGTCAAAAAGAGCGCCAAGTCCATGACCATAAAATTCCGCAGAAGGAAGGAATCGATGACCAGAAGAGGGCATCGTGAACAATATACCCAGATAAAGATAAAGGAAATTCAAGGCGCGTAACTAATAGCGGTTTTTCAACCTAATTTTTTCGTTGGAGGTTAGTACAATGGCACATAAAAAAGGTCAAGGTTCTTCGAAGAACGGAAGAGACAGCAATCCGCAAATGCGCGGTGTAAAGAGATACGGCGGACAATTGGTAACCGCGGGTTCTATTATCGTTCGCCAGTGCGGCACGAAATTTAAACCGGGAGCGAACGTCGGCCTGGGAAGAGATTACACGCTCTTTTCCAATATTGACGGCGTAGTGAAATTTGAAACAAGGCGTCGTGTGAGCGTTTACGCAGTATCTAATTCCTAAATCAAGCGTGTAGTTTGTTGGTATAAAAAGCCGGAAATATACCCCCTGGTTTCTTTCATTAATAAGAAAGCAGGGGGGTATCTTTATTCCCACATATTTCGGTGAACCCTCTCACTGAAACAATTCGGCGCTAATGTGGGTTTCGGAGCGGCCACACACCGAAATATCAAGCGGGTTTTATTTTCGTAACCGTTTTCCCCAGCACAGAAAACGCTGAATCCGTAGAGTTGGTAGAAGCAAACAAAGCGGCGGCAACAATTTCCCCTTTCTCTTTGTTACCCGGCATGCCACACGTGTTAAGTTAAGAAACCTATAATTACTTCCAAACCTTTGTTTCTTTTAGCCCTGGAGGGGCGAAATAGCTTAGCTTAGGGCAATGCCTGGGGACACGAAAAAACCAACAAGCCCAGAAAGGGAGTAAGACGGAATGAACCGTTATTTTGTTCCTAATATCGCCCCTTCAGGGCTTGTTTCGCTAATAATGCCAAACCCAGGGCGCTGCCTTGAGCTGTTGTATTGCGCCCCTTTGGGGCTGTATTGCTAATACGGTTGGGCTGAGTTTACCCGCCTTTTCATTTCTAAACTTAGCACGTATGCCTTATATGCCGCTCCTCACGGAGTTTATCAGGTTTTTTTCAAAAAACTAAAAAGTTACGATTTTTTTACTATCGGCAACCCTTATGGACATAAACGACCTTAGAATTGTAGAAAAATTTAAAGCGCTTGTGTCGCAAAGGATCAAATTCAAAAAAAATGTTGTAACCGAGGAATAGTATAAATAATGTTCATTGACGAAGCGGTTATCTATGTAAAAGGCGGCGACGGTGGAAACGGTTGTGTAAGTTTTCGCCGGGAAAAATACGTGCCACACGGGGGACCTGACGGCGGGCAAGGCGGTGATGGCGGCGACGTTATCTTCAACATTAGCGATAAAATTGAGACGCTCCTCGACCTCACCTCACGCGTAAAATACATTGCAGAAAGTGGCCTCAATGGAAAGGGTTCTACAAAGAGGGGGAAGGACGGTAAAGACCTTTTTATTGACTTGCCCAAAGGCACCTTGGTAAAGGACAAGGAGAGCGGGCGTGTGATAAAAGACATGAGTACTGCCGGCGAAAGCGTCGTCATTGCGCGTGGCGGAAGAGGCGGGCGGGGAAACAAGTTTTTTGCCACCGCTACCAACCAAGTCCCACGCCAGGCTGAACCGGGTAAGCCCGGCGAGGCGCGATGGCTTTGTCTTGAGCTAAAATTGCTTGCAGACGTCGGCCTCATTGGGATGCCCAATGCGGGAAAATCAACCCTCCTTTCCAGGTTATCCGCTGCCAGGCCGAAGATTGCCGAATATGCCTTTACCACCCTGCAACCGCAGTTGGGCGTGGTATCGGTAGAGGATCATCGAAGATTCGTCGTTGCCGACATCCCAGGCCTTATTGAAGGGGCGCATAGCGGCACCGGACTGGGAGACGAATTCCTTCGCCACATCGAAAGGACAAAGCTGCTGGTGCACCTCCTGGACATTTCCCCTTACGCAGCCACAAAACCCCTGGACGCATATAACATCGTAAGGAAAGAATTAGAGCAGTACAATCCGCTGCTCGTGGAAAAACCGGAAATTATCATCGCAAACAAAATGGACCTTTTGGACGAAGAAGATGGCGCGGAGTGCATTCGAATCCTGGAACAGAGCATATCAAAATCGGTATGTCCCGTTTCCATGGTTACGGGTAAAAACATCAAGACGCTTGTACGGTTAGTTGCAAGCGCCCTGGATGATATTCAGGCACAAGTGGATACAAGTCTATGTGGTTAGCGATAGATATCGGTAATACGAACGTTCACCCCGGAATGTTTGAAGGCGACGTTTTACTCTCAACCTGCACGATAAGAAACGAATCGCCATTCACAATCCAAACACAACTTGCAGCCTTTCTGAACACCTTCGACCTATCCAAAATGCGGGACGTAATCATCTCCTCCGTCAATCCAGAGGCGGAAGCCTGCGTCTTTGAATGTATCCAAAGGCACAACCTGGCAAAACCGAAGCTCCTCGGGAAGGATATCCCCATTCCCATCGTTGTTCTGACCGATCATCCGTATAAAGTAGGCGCTGACCGTCTGGCAAACGCCGTTGGCGCTTATGAACGGACGCACAACTGGACGGTTATCGTTGATTCAGGCACGGCAATAACCATTGATGCAATCAACGGCAAAGGGGCTTTTTTGGGGGGAATTATTGCGCCGGGCATGGAGCTTTCTTCAAGGGCGCTCCATCACTATACGGCGCTCCTGCCCGAAGTGTCGGCTCAAAAACCGGGAAAGATATTGGGTACAAACACGGAAGAGGCCATCCGTACAGGAATTTATTGGGGAACCATCGGCATGGTAACTATGCTGATACGGCTGCTTTGTGAAGAGATAGGCCACAAACCGTCAGTAATCGCCACAGGCGGCAGCGCAAGCCTCCTGGCAAAGGACGTACCCCTCATTGACGCCGTTATCCCGCAACTTACCCTGGAAGGAATCAAAGGCATTTACAAAATAACCGCCGCCTCAACGGTAAAGCGCTAACGGGTTTTCATCTTCTCAATGAGCTTTCTAAACCGGGCGTCCTTCCTGAGAAGGGCAAGGTCTTTGTCTCTTTCCAGGTGGTAAATATCCGTATAACCCAAGACAATGGCCTTTTCCAGAGCATCGATTGCGGCGTCGGCGTCTTTCAGCAGCGCATAGCTGCACGCAAGATTATACTGAACGGTAGGGTCGTTTGGCCTAAGGCCGCTCAGTTTCTGGTCTACCATAAGTCCTTTTTCGTACAACCCATTTGCCGTGTATGCGTTGCCCAGGTACATGAGACACTCGACATAATTGGGATTGACCTTAAGAATGTCTTCGAAAAACCAGATGGTGAATGCGTCGCCTTCTTTTTGGAACTCAGGCGCTTTAATGTCAAAATCGTAGTTTGGCAGCGTGATAATATTGATAAATCGGCTGTTCGCTTCCATAGGCTATTGGTATCAGCGTATTTCTTCGTAATTGAGTAAAGATAAATAATGTGATGGTTATTTTGCGTCTCTTAGAGTATTTTCTAGTACCTAAATATAGGGCGAAAAGGTATCATTGTCAAGTATCTGTATGGAGTTTTTTTGTGGAGGGATAAAATGGCAATAGATAAAGAATTAATAAAAAGTAAAATCCACAGCAAGGAAGACATTTCTCTTAAAACAATCACCGACATCGTGGCTTACAAAATATACGAAAGTCCAGAAAACATAGGGCCAGAGCCTAATTTTTTAGCGGCCGCAGATATGGTTGCCCAATATGTTTCAGATAATTTTCCCGATTTTGATTCGTTCAAGAGTCAGTTGACCCGTCTTGATAAAGGAATGCAACCGATCAATCAACTTGCAGACACAATCTATAATTACCATCAGGACAAGCAGTTTTTGAGTTTTGAAGTCGTTAAAGACTTGATTTCGAGAACACGGGACGTCAACTTAAAAACGATAGCCGACGTTGTGGCTTATAAAATATACCAGAGCCAGGACGACAAAGGCCCCGAACTCAACTTTATGTCCGCCGAGACCTTTGTAGCCCAATACACCTCAGAAAACTTCAAAAACCTCCGCGAGGTAAGAAAATGCCTTGCGGACATCGGAAAAGGTTCCTACGCGCTAGAGGTATTTGCAGACCTGGTGTACAAGTATTATTGTCAGAAGAAAAGCTAAGGGTCTGCTGTCTTATAAACGGGGAATGAATTAACGGATGAAAAGATGAAAAAAGTCATAATAATCGGGGCAAGTTCTGGAATTGGCAAAGAGCTGGCAAAAATACTTGCCGGTAAAGGTTATGCCGTCGGATTGACCGCACGCCTTTACAACAAAACGCTGGCGCCTCGTGGCGTGGTTGCTGAAAATCACGCCGGATTTCTTGTACCATAGGATTTGAAAGTTTATAGCCGTACCGTTTGTTTATGCCTTTTTAGCTACGGAGATTTCAATATTAGGACTCATTGGCTTAACCGTTAATTGTCTGGTTTTAGGTATTACAACCAAGTCCATATTCTCCATAGGTATAGCCCCTAACAACGTTTGATCCCCCATTACCAAAGCGCCACAAAAACCCGTACGGTTTTTAAATTTAAGCCTAATTGTCCCCACATACGGAACAAGCTTTTCACTTCCATCTGCCAATGTAACATCTTTTTTGTAATTCTTTGTGCCTATGTGTGAATAGTTCTCTTATGGATAAACAAAATATTTTGCTAAAAGTTTGGCAACGTTAAAATTTGCCCCAAATCCTTATACCGAGCGGAATATGAAGCTTCACAAAAAATATTTTTGCTGAAAACGTCAATATAGAGCAGGCGCATAAACATAAAAACCCTTTACAACAGAAGGGTGATAGGGGATACAAGGGGATGAAGAATTTGTAAAACAGTCGAACAGTAAACAA
>JACVXV010000190.1 GCA_015661205.1 Candidatus Brocadiaceae bacterium | reverse complement strand
CTCTGAAAAGGACTACCTCGCCAGTCGCCAGGCATTGGCAGAAGAAGAGATAAACCTGCAAACGGCTACTCAAAAACTACTCGCACTGGGGTTTTCCCAAACTGATTTGGTTACTATTCCGGAAATGACGGGCAGGGGGCTTACACGTTATGAGCTAAAAGCACAGTTTGACGGTATCGTTATTAAAAAAAATATTGCTGTTGGAGAGGCGGTAAAGGACGATGCGGATATCTTTGCCATCGCTGATTTATGTACGGTTTGGGTGGGAGTCACGGTGTATGCTAAAGACTTGGGTGTGGTCAAGGTTGGACAAAACGTTACGGTAAGTTCTAAGATATTAAACCTGGAAACGAATGGCACACTGATGTATCTCGGCCCACTTGTTGGTGAGCAAACACGCGCTGCAAGGGGAAGAGTTGTTGTGCCGAATCCCGAAGGACATTGGCGCCCCGGCCTTTTTGTAACTGTTGAAGTTGTCCAGGAAGAGATATCAGTACCCGTCGCCTTATCTGTCGATGCTATACAAACATTTCGTGATTGGTCTGTCGTTTTTGTACAATGCGGTGACCTGTATGAGGTACGCCCGTTGGAGTTGGGGCGAAACGACGGGAAATGGGTGGAGGTATTACATGGTCTCTCGCCGGGAGAGCGATACGTTGCCCGTAACAGCTTTATCCTTAAGGCTGAATTAGGTAAGGCAGGGGCAACACATGATCATTAGATAGAAATAAATTCGAAATACGAAGCACGAAATCCGAGGCACGAAATTCGAAACTCGAAACTCGAAATACGAAATACGAAATACGAAATGAGAAGCAAACGCCAATGAGTGAAATTCAAAACACCAAACAATATGATTTAGAGGAACGAACTTTCCTGTTTGCTAAAAATGTGAGAAGTTTCGTGAGAAAACTACCTAGAACGATTGCCAATATTGAAGATGGAAAGCAACTAATAAATGCATCAGGTTCCGTAGGAGCAAACTACATTGAAGCAAATGAATCGTTTAGTAAAAAAGATTTTGTTTTTAGAATAAAGATTTGTAGGAAAGAAGCAAAAGAAAGCAGATATTGGTTAAGATTGGTTTTCATCGATAATAGTACTGAACTCGAAAAAGAACGCGAGAAGTTAGTTCAAGAAGCCACAGAATTGACCAATATCTTTGGTGCAATAATTCAAAAAAGTAAATGAAGAAACCATAAATATTAATTGGTACTTTTATTAAGATTTCGGATTTCGGATTTCGGATTTCGTACTTCGTGCTTCGGATTTCGATATTCGGATTTCGTACTTCGTGCTTCGGATTTCGATATTCGGATTTCGGATTTATAATACTGAGGAAATAAAATATGCTTGAAAAAATACTGAAATTTTCAATCCACCACCGCTGGGTAGTCATTATGGTAACTCTGGCAGTTGCTGTTTTGGGCATATATAACTACCAAAAAGTCCCCATCGATGCTATCCCTGATATAACGAACGTGCAGGTACAGATTAATACGGAGGCGCCAGGATACTCTCCTTTTGAGGTAGAACAACGCATTACCTTTCCCATAGAAATGGCAATGGCTGGTATACCAAGATTGACAGAGACACGCTCTCTATCCCGTTACGGACTTTCCCAGGTAACGGTCATTTTTCAGGATGGAACGGATATTTACTTTGCGCGCCAACTGATCAACGAACGTATCCAGGAAATCAAAGGGAAGCTCCCGTCCGCTATTGAACCGGTTATGGGACCTATTGCTACAGGCCTTGGCGAGATATTTATGTGGACGGTTGAGTCTAAAATCGGCGCTTTGAAGCAGGATGGGACACCTTTCACAACTACCGATCTGAGAACTATTCAAGACTGGGTTGTCAGACCGCAGTTACGCAATATTCCGGGTGTTACCGACGTCAATACCATTGGCGGCTATGAAAAGCAATATCACGTAACTCCCTATCCGGACAAACTGATTTCCTACGGATTGTCGTTCCAGGATGTTCTTCAAGCCCTTGCCAGGAATAATGCCAATGTAGGCGCTGGGTATATCGAACACAGCGGAGAACAGTATTTGATTAGGGCTCCGGGACAGGTGTCTGATATTGAGGATATCCGGCAGATTATTATCGGAAATTACAAAGGAGTACCCATTTACATTAAAGACGTAGCTGAGGTCTTGCTCGGTAAGGAACTCCGTACAGGCGCTGCCATGGAAAATGGGAAAGAGGTTGTTCTGGGCACGGTCTTCATGCTTATAGGTGAAAATAGCCGGACGGTCTCCAGGAGTGTGGCAGAAAAGATGATTGATGTTAACCGTACGCTACCGGAAGGAATCGTTGCCAAAACCATATATGACCGCACAACACTTGTGGATGCCACGGTTAATACCGTTAAGAAAAATCTGGCTGAAGGCGCTCTCCTCGTAATAGTGATCCTGTTCCTCTTTTTAGGTAACATCCGGGCGGCGCTCATAACCGCTCTGGTTATTCCGTTATCCATGTTATTCACCATTACGGGAATGGCAGGCCACAAGGTGAGCGCAAACCTCATGAGCCTTGGGGCGCTAGACTTTGGGATTATTGTTGATGGCGCTGTAATAATCGTTGAAAATTGCATTCGAAGGTTGTCTGGGGAACAACACAGGCTTGGGCGACTGCTGACGCGCGCAGAACGGTTTGAAGTCGTTTTTGAAGCGTCAAAAGAGGTGCGAAAAGCGACCATGTTTGGTGAATTAATTATTATGATCGTTTATCTGCCCATCCTGAGTTTAACGGGTATTGAGGGAAAGATGTTTTATCCCATGGCATTTACCGTGATTGTTGCCCTGTTCGGCGCAATGATCCTCTCGGTAACCTTTATTCCTGCCGCGGTGGCATTGTTTTTTTCAGGAAGGCTTTCTGAGAAAGAAAATATTCTCATGAAATGGGCTAAGAAGGGATATACTCCCATCCTGAATCTGGCTATGCATAATCGGGCATTCGTTGTCACAACAGCGAGCGTACTCGTTGTTCTGAGTGGACTTTTAGCAACACGCATGGGGAGCGAATTTTTACCGAGTCTTGATGAGGGCGATTTACTGATACACGCCCTCCGCATCCCGGGAACAAGCTTATCACAGGCAGTGGAGATGCAGCACGTCCTTGAGAAGGAGATAAAAGAATTCCCGGAAGTGGATAATGTCTTTTCCAAAATAGGGACAGCAGAGATAGCAAGCGATCCTATGCCGCCAAGCGTTGCTGACACCTTTGTAATGCTCAAGCCCAAGTCCGCCTGGCCAAATCCGCACAAGCCAAAAGAGGCGTTAATTCATGAGCTTGAGGAACATCTGAAAAAGATACCGGGAAATAATTATGAATTTACCCAACCTATCCAGATGCGTTTCAATGAACTTATTGCTGGGGTGCGTAGCGACCTGGCGGTGAAGGTGTTTGGAGACGATATGGACGTCCTCCACGAAACAGGCGGGAAAATATCCAAAACCCTTGAAAAAATACAGGGGGCGTCAGACGTCAAAGTGGAGCAGGTAACAGGGTTGCCGGTCCTGACAATCCAGATGAACCGTAAAGAAATGTCCCGATATGGCCTTAACGTTTCCGACGTGCAGGATGTAATAGAGATAGCGATAGGTGGAAAGAGCGCTGGGAAAGTCTTTGAAGGCGACCGGCGGTTTGAACTCCTGGTACGCTTACCGGAGAATATGCGAAGTAATATCGAATCGCTCAAGCGATTACCAATTCCTTTACCTAATACGAGAGACGCTTCCTATGGGGGCGCATTACCGGCGAACTATTTGGAGGAAAGTAAACGGCCAGGCTACGTAACGCTTGGCACTATTGCAACGTTTGACATTAAACCGGGACCCAATCAAATTAGCAGAGAAAACGGCAAACGGCGCGTTGTTGTAACGGCAAACGTGCGCGGACGTGACATAGGTTCGTTTGTAAAAGAGGCTGAAATGAAGATCAAACGAGATGTTGCCATACCGGCTAACTACTGGACGTCCTGGGGCGGACAATTTGAGCAAATGATTTCTGCCAGAAAGCGCTTACAAATTGTTGCCCCCATCACCCTTTTACTGATATTTCTTTTGTTGTTTACTACCTTTGGCTCTATAAAAAATGCTATTCTGGTCTTTACCGGCGTTCCTCTTGCCCTTACAGGAGGGGTTGTTTCCCTCTGGCTTCGCGGCATTCCGCTATCAATATCGGCAGGCGTTGGGTTCATAGCGCTCTCCGGCGTGGCGGTATTAAACGGACTTGTCATGATCTCATTTATCAATAAACTGCGGACAGAAGATAATAGCCTGGATACAGCTATCCTTCAGGGTTCCATTACACGCCTGCGTCCGGTACTTATGACTGCGCTCGTTGCATCGCTGGGGTTTCTGCCAATGGCGCTGGCTACGGGAACCGGAGCGGAAGTACAACGCCCGCTTGCTACGGTGGTAATCGGCGGGATTCTCTCGTCAACCGCACTCACATTACTTGTGCTGCCAGTACTCTATCGTATTTTTCACGGCATGAATAATATTGAAAAGGTATCGTAAAAATATAACATCCTCTAATCACAGAAACGTCGCAAACAGCCTAATTTAAATGTATAGGAATTCCAAAGTTGTAGAACGAAGCGATTGCTTCGTCACGGGCGAAGCGGCACTTCGCCCTACATCGAAAAAAGTCGCCGAAAGGCTTAATTTAAATCTCAGGATAAATAAACTTATGATACACTTACCACCATCTAAAGCGCAAACAATCAAATGCGTAATTGTCTTTCTATTCATGGGAATTACATCCATAACAAACATTGCCGCAAACGAAAAATGCAGGGAGGATACCCACGAGAAGAAAACATGCTCTGAAAATCCCGCTCCAAAAGACACGTGCTGCCCGCCCACTCCTGACGCCAAGGGCAGCAGTAATGGAATGGCGCTGTTAAAAAAACACTGCGAACATAACGTCCCCATTATTGACTGCGACGAATGTCGCCACGAGGTGGGGGCCGTCAAGATAGACAAATCGATCATAGGAGAGATTATTACCATAAAAGAGGTTACGCTGCTGGCTATGGACGTTACCCTTAAGGCAACCGGCGAGGTTGGGGCAAACCGTGACCGCTTTGTTATTGTCTCACCCCGTGTGTCGGGCGTTGTCAAAGAGGTGTTTGTAGACCTGGGAGAACCGGTGAGGAAGGGGCAGAAATTGGCAACGCTTGACAGCGTGGAACTTGGAGAGGCCAGGGCTAATTACAAAAAGGCAATTGCCATGTCGAAGCTGTCAAGAAAGAATTACGCGAGAGAACAATCGCTTTACAACAAAAAGATATGTTCTAAAAAACAATTTCTGGAAGCAAAGAACGATTACGATCAGGCATGTATAGAGTTGAAGTCACTGCAAGAGAAATTGCTCCTTATGGGGCAACAGGAAAGCGACATACAGGGTTTGGCCGAAGACCGTGTATCACCGCTGTTTACCCTTACTGCGCCCTTTGACGGCACGGTGATTGAAAAAGACGTTGCCATGGGCGAACTGAAAAATGCCTTTTCCCCCACGGTTACGGTGGCGGACTTGTCCCACCTGTGGGTATGGTTTGATATTTACGAAAAAGACATCTCAAAGGTGAAGGTTGGAAATAAGGTAATGATATACGTCGGCTCCTATCCTGACGAGCAATTTGAAGGGCTTGTTACCTATATGGGGGACGTCGTTGACGAAAAAACACGCACGGTCAAGGTGCGTGCGGAGGTGGACAACCACCATCGGAAATTAAAGCCGGGGATGTTTGCACGGGTAATGCTCCTGCTTTCAACGACGTCAGGGAATGATTTTCCGGTAGTAACGGCGGAAACAATCCAGACGGACGGGGAAAAATACTTTGTCTTTGTGCCGCTTGATGAAGGATATTTCCTAAGACGGGATGTGACTACGGGCGCTCACTCGGACGGCTACGTGCAAATCATCAGTGGCTTAAGCCGCAGCGACCGGGTGGTTGT
Organism: Candidatus Brocadiaceae bacterium; assembly: GCA_015661205.1. GTDB lineage: Bacteria > Planctomycetota > Brocadiia > Brocadiales > Brocadiaceae > JACVXV01. The sequence goes on along the minus strand of JACVXV010000190.1, from coordinate 38 downwards.
CAAAGGAGGGTTCCTGCTCAAGTCCGAAATTATGAAGG
>JACVXV010000189.1 GCA_015661205.1 Candidatus Brocadiaceae bacterium | reverse complement strand
TGCTTATTTTTCAGTGTATACGTTTTTATTAACCATAACATGTCACATGCTAAGGGGTTATGGCAAGCATGTGCTTTTTTCGTAATAAACTCACGCTAGGCGGGTCTGGTTATGATTATGGTAATGCTCTCGCCCTCGACACAAGCGGGAACGTATATGTGACGGGGCATACTTATTCAACAGGCTTTCCGACGACGACCGGAGCGTATAATTCCTCTTTTAATGGTGGTGATGAGGATGTCTTTGTCTCGAAGCTGAACAGTGGATTAACGAGCCTGCTGGCATCCACGTTCCTGGGCGGGTCTAGTGATGACGGTTCCATTGGTACTCATCATCTCACCTTCGACACAAGCGGGAACGTATATGTGACGGGGCGGACTGATTCAACAGACTTTCCGACGACGAGCGGGGCGTATGATACCTCTTATAATGGTGATTATGATGTCTTTGTCTCGAAGCTGGACGGTAATCTTTCTGCTGATAGCCTTTGCAAAGCAAAATCAATAACCGCCGCTCCTAAAAAGTTGACGCTCAGTAAAGGCGGGAATGGTGATGTGACTATAACGGTGAAAGGCGCGGACAATTGCCCGGTTGAAGGCGCAACGGTTACGGCGACGATCAGTGGAAACGGCAATCAGATTATAGACGTTTCACCCGGCAGCCAGGAGACCGACGCCAACGGGGAGGCCGTGTTTGCCATTGACCCAAAAACAAAGAAGAGAAGTGCGGTCATTAGATTCCGCGCAAGCGGCCTGGGCAAGTCAACAACCGTAAAGGCGCTGGTCAGGTAATGTATTTTATCTGTTGAAATTTCACGAGTAGGGACACGGCGCGCCGTGTCCCTGCGGGTGAATGTATTTTCTTTGTGTCCTTTGTGGCTTTGTGTGAGGAAATAAAAAAAACATCCTGGCTCACACGAAGGCACAAAGGACACAAAGAAAATACTTTTACTTACCCTGGAGGCTGTTGTTAAGGTTTCATTTTATTTATGCGGGTTTGCTAGTCGGTGTTATTGGAAGTCTGTTGATGATGGCAAGATAGAATGATTGTAATTGTTTTTGTGTATAAGCGCTAAACCGAAGCCTGCCGGAGTTGGATGACGTAGCCCCATCGGGGCGGCCTGTTTGTAGAATAGAGAATCTAAACACCGCAAAAACTCCGTAGGAGCGACTTGTGGTATGTTGGTAGGCATTATGTCTGCGCTTGGTAATAAAAATAAACAGGTCGCTTATAAGGAGCTAAATAGCTTAATTCGCATAAAATGCTACAAACAGGCCGCCCTTCTGGGGCTTGAAGAAAAGCAAACAACCTTGCAGTTGCAAGGCTGAGTCCGGCCGAAGGGCGTTAAGTTCACGTATAGGAAACTCAAAGTTGTAGAACGAAGCGATTGCTTCGTCATGGGCGAAGTGGCACTTCGCCCTACATAGAAGAAGTTGCTGAGTGCCTAATTTGAGATTCTTCAGGCAGGTGATTTGTTGAAGGCGTCGGCTACCTCCTGCGCCAGTTTTTCCGGTAGTTTGCCGATCTCCATCAATTGTTTGACGCCGGCGCTCCGTATGCCTTCGATGCTGCCGAAGCACTTCATCAACGCCTTTTTCCGCACCATGCCAATCCCCGGTATATTATCGAGCGGCGACTGGCGATACTCCCTGTCGCGGAGCTTTCGGTGGTACGTAACGGCAAAGCGGTGCGCCTCGTCGCGTATCTTATCAAGAAACAAAAGTTCCGGCGAATAGGGCAAAAGGACGATGGGTTCCGCCTGTTGAGGCTTAAAGACCTGTTCGCCGATCTTTTCGCCCGTCACGGCGCTTTCGGTTCTGCCCTTGGCCAGGGCAATTACGTCTACGTCACCGACGGCTAACTCCTCGAACACCTTCACGGCCACGCCAAGCTGTCCCTTGCCGCCGTCCATGATGACGAGGTTCGGCAAATCGCCTTCTTCCACTGCCCGTATAAATCTCCTCTTCAGCACCTCGTGCATCATAGCGTAATCATCGGCCTGCCCGACGGTTTTGATCTTGAACCGTTTGTATCCCGATTTGTTCGGTTCACCGTGTTCGAAGGTAACCATAGCGCCTACGGCCTGTTTTCCGGAGATGTTGGATATGTCAAAACATACTATGCGTTCCGGTATCTGCCGCAGTTTCAAAATATCCTTCAGGGTCTGCAACGTCCTTGAATGGCCTTCCTCGCGGACGTGGGATACGAGATAGGCATTCTCTGCGTTCTTTTGCGCCATCTCAATCAACCGCGCCTTTTCTCCTCGTTGCGGGGAAATAACCTCCACCTTCTTTCCCTTCCGCTCGCCAAGCCACTCCTCAAGTAACCTTGCATCGGCGGATTCCACGGGAATGATCACCTCTGACGGTATAAACCTTGTCTGGCTGTAAAATTGGTTGAGAAACGACCTGAACATCTCCTCAATGGCAGTATGATGGGTGGAAAAATGGTACGAGGCGACGTCTTCCATGTTGCCGGAACGGATAAACATGACTTCGATGTACACCTCGGTCCCCACCATGTAATATCCGAACACGTCACGGTCGGTAAAGGTCATAGCGCGGATTCTCTGTTTTTCTACCGTTTCTTCGATGGCGCGAATACGGTCTCGTATTTTAGCGGCCTTTTCATACCGCATTGCGCCTGATTCCTCGTACATCCGCTTCCGCAGCACGTCTACGAGGTCTCCCTGTTTGCCTTTTAAAACCAGGATTACCTGGTCTATCATGCCTTGATAGGTGGACTTATCCACCAGGCCGCAACAAGGTCCCAGGCATTTCTGCATTTGATAGTAGAGGCAAGGCTTGACCCTGTTTTTAAACGCGCTGTCCCGGCATTTGCGGATGGGGAAGGTTTCGTTGAGGTACCGTAAGGTCTCCCGCACGGCGCGCGCAGAAGCGTACGGACCGAAGTAGAGGGAGTTGTCGTCTTCGACCTGTCGCACGACCTTTGGGTAAGGGAATTCCTTTTGGACTTCCAGTTTGATACAGATGAATGCCTTATCGTCGCGAAGGTTGACGTTAAACTTGGGCTTAAATTGTTTGATCAGGTTGTTTTCAAGGATAAGCGCCTCTTTTTCGGTTGCCGTAAGCACGAAGTCGATGTCAGCGATACGCCGTACCAGATAATCGGTATAGAGCCGGTCATCAGTCCGTTTTTGGAAATAGCTCCTTACCCGGTTTTTGAGGTTCTTTGCCTTTCCCACGTAAATTACCTTATGTTTCACGTCTTTCATAAGATAAACTCCCGGTGACGTGGGGAGGTTTTTTAGTTTAACGTGTAGGGATTTCAATTGTGTAGGGTGGGTATTGCCCACCTTATCCGACTGCCGTCAAAGGTCAAATTTAACGTATAGAAACTTCAATGCAATGCTGCCTGGTAACCAGCCTATAACCTTAACTCAATACAATAACACGTGGAGATTACAGGGTTGCAGGATACGATAAATTTGTAATTACTGATTGCCCAAGCTACCCAATTATTTTTTTATAGCAATACCATTCGCTGGTATGTTGAATCTGCTGTCGTAATTGCTCCAGCAAATTTCCTCCAATATTAAGTGATAGATAATCAATGTTTTGTATTGGACAGGAACCAGTACAGGTATGTTTTTTTAAATATCCACATTCCACGCAATCGATTGATTTTAAAGAAGTATCCCTAAAAATAGTCCATGCAGTTTCGTCTCTCCAAATATCCAAAAATTTAGATATATTGTGAACTGGAAATGTCCCTGCCAAAAAAGGCTTCCTTAATTCTGCATTAGCTCTAAGATCGACTGCGGGAGAGTACGAACATCCGTATACGATAAATTCATTCCTTTCTGCATCAAAATCAAGGTTGGTACCTTCTCTGCCGGCGGCGCAAGATGATCTCTTTCTAAAAACCGGGTCAGCATGAATATGTTCCTTATAATCGGTTTCTATCGTTGTTGTTACTTTTATTCCTAATTCTTTTTTGATTCTTACGAGTTCCTGAACAACATCTCCAAATTCTTCCGCAGTAAGCATGTCATTTTTAACTTCGGGATTTCTCACTTGAGGACGTAAAGGTATTATCGTGACGCTTTCGGCATCAAGTGATTTTGTAAGCTTTCCCACCTCGTACATCTGTTCTTTGTTTTCTCTGGTAAGAACGGTCGTCAGCCTGAGCCTTGTTTCAGGATTTTTTGATTTTAAATAGCTTAAGTTTCGAACTATTCCATCAAAGGTATCCGGTCTATACTTATTATGCGTTTTTCTATCGCCATCAATTGAACAAATCACCCAAAGATTTTTCTCTTCACACAATCTATCAAGCGTCCTTTGGCTCAGCACTCCATTCGTAGCAACGGAGACGTATACATTTTCGTCTTGAAATTTATGGAGAATATCAAAAAAATCTGGGTGTAACGTCGGTTCACCTCCGGTGAGTCTCACTTCAATTAATCCATTTCGTCCCATGAATTCAGCTACGTCCATTAAGGCGTCCGTTGGCACGTGAGACCCATCTTTTCCCGCTTTTATGAAACAAGTAGGACATGCAAGATTGCAATACCTAGTAAGTTGAAAGTAAATCCTTCTTGGAAATCTTGTGTGGGTCTCCTGTGTTTTTCCCGTAAAAACAAGGGCATCTTTCGTTTCTATTCTTTTAATGGGTTCTTCTGAAGTCGATTTATTCTGAAAATCTTCCGGCAAAAATGAATTAAATTCTTCTTCAGTTATGGCAACCAGTTTGCCCGTTTCCGTATCAAACTTGGTAAATTCGTCAAATTCCGGATGTTCCTTATAGAGTTTAAGCATGTATTCCTTCCAATTGTTTTATCTGATACTCACTGGTTTGCCTATCACCACATAACGGCTGGCAGGAATAACAGCTTTTACATGGCAATGTATCCGTAAAAGGAAGCTGTGCATAATTACCGCCCAGCTCTGCTCCGCGAAGTGCAGTTAATTTAAGCCCGTGCCAAATTTCACCTATTGTTTGTTCTCTCAAATCTCCAAGTATTAACGAGGTATCCAAATGCGCTTTGAAGAGTTCGTTAAAGCAAACGACGGCATAACCATCCACACTTATATTGAACCTGGCCCAGTGAACTAAGCAAGCATTATGTTTACGCCTGCCTTCTTCCGATGACAATTCCGGCATCATGTCATTGTAAGTATGATGGCTTCTTACAAACGCGTCATCTACGAGACCAGATGATTTCCAATATCTTACAAATTCACTATCCGTGGTTTTATCTGAAGATTCTACCCGGCTGACAATTAAACGAGTAGCAAGATTTTTGCCTGCAATATAATCATGCATGCCCCTTATGTTTTCCGACACTAACTGAAAGGCGTCAATCCCTTTTGTTGCTTTATAGTCTTCCGGGGTAAAACTATTGACGGATATTTCAACTACACTGGTATTATCACAAATAGCTTTCCACAAATCAGTGTTTTCGGTCACAGTACAGGTAAAAACCCACGATTTAACGTTGTTTTTCCGGGTGAATCTCAAAGCTTCAACCAAGTCTTTCCAAATAAGCGGCTCACCAACCGAATGAAGCCTAACCGTTGAATGGGGATGTTGTGATATTTCAGCAACAATTCTTTTGTACAAGGATAAATCCATCCCCCGATTCCCAAATCTTTCTTTCCGGTGGCTGGTTTCTGTGGTTCCCACAGGACAATGTACACAACTACAATAACAATCCCCTCTATAAACTTCAATGTTGGTTATATTGGGGAATTCATACATCTCTTTACTTGGAAAACCTAAAGATATAAAATCAACGTCTTTGCCCATGTATCTCAACCCCCTTTACCATTCCCGCATCATTTTTTCTACGACAGTTTCTATCAACTTTGTGGTGGATTTTACTCCATCAGGTCTGGCTGGAAATACAACCAGTTTTCCTCCATAGGATTCAACGAGTTCCACTTCCCTTTTGGCTCTTCAGGTAATCGAGTGGGTAAAATTGTGCATTTTTATAACTCCGGTAGCATACAAGTAAGAATTTTCAGACGAAGATACTCCTCATCCCTTA
>JACVXV010000058.1 GCA_015661205.1 Candidatus Brocadiaceae bacterium | reverse complement strand
TATTGCAACAATATTAGTGACTACATATTTAGAGGTAAAACACTATCTAAGTGGTTACTATTACTGGTGTTGCGTGAAATAGGCAGAGGTGAACTTCCGTTACAGGTTTATTAGCGTTTATTGGCGTTCATTAGCGGTTAACAGGGGAATCTTTACCTATTATTTTGTAAGAGATCAAACCGTGGCAATTCGGCACGGGAAAGCCATGTGCGGCAGACGTCAAGGGTGTGCTGCCAGTCCTGCAAGACCAGATGTTCGTCATCCGTGTGTTCGTTTCGATAACCGATGCTTAGGTTGACGCCGGCAATCCTGCGGCAAAGGGTGACAATGTCCGTGAAGGCAGAACGGTTGGGTTCGGAGTAGCCGGTGGCTTGTTGAACGTACGCCCGGAACTCGTCTGTACCAACGGAATAGCACTTAAAGTCTTTGCTGTTTCTCCTGTCGAACTGGATAACAAATTGATGGTTGTCGTTGATTTCGTCGGCAATGTCCTGGTTTTCATTCATTAACCAGTCGCTTCCCCGTCCGCCGCGTTCTTCACCGTCAGTTATGAGGAGGGAGTGTCCCATATCCTTGAGCATCCACAGTATTGCACAACCAGCCCTGTCATCAGCCCCAAGCCCGCCATGCGCGTTTTTGATGATGCCCTGTTCTTGCACAATTTCCTGTGGTATGTGGCCGTTGCCCCTGTTGCGATTATCCCAATGGGTGTCGGCGTGCGCCACGAGTAGCACCTTATCGCCTCTTTTGCCTTTAACGAAAAGAAACTGTTCAAGCGCGATTCCCCGGTGGATTGCGCCAGGGAGGGTGGTGAATTTTTTGAATACTTCGTCAGAATTTCCAAGAGGCATTTTCAGGAATTCTAAGAGGACGTCGGTGTCGTTCATGATAGGGATTCTTTCACATCCAATGCATTTGTTTCAATGAAGGGCGTCGGCAGGCTGAAAGTCTGTGCTACTCGTATATCACAGGATCCTTCACACCGGCCTCCTGAAAGGCCTTTAACCGTAAGAAACAGCTTTGGCAGAAGCCGCAGGCTTTGTCGGAATTTTTGTAACAAGACCAGCTCAGATGAAGGGGGGCTTTTAGCGCAATGCCCAGTTTTACGATCTCGGTCTTTGACTTATCAATAAGGGGTGTTTCCACCTCAATGCAGGTGTCCGGTTTTGTGCCGGCCTTAATGAGTCTGTTGAATACCTCATAATAAGCGGGTTTGCAGTCGGGATAACCGGGGCTATCTTGCTCAACTGCGCCGATAAATACCTTGCACGCCCCGATAACCTCGCCCCAGGAAACGGCAATGGTTAAGAGAAGGGTGTTTCTGAATGGCACATACGTGGTTGGGATTTCTGTACTGGATGGTTGTGCGTGCTGGACGTCTATCCTGGCGTCCGTTAAACTCGAACCACCAATTTTGCTGAGGTGGTCGATGTTTGATATGAGTAATCTGTCTTCGGGTATGTGATAATATGCGGCAATGTCCCGGAACGCCTTAAGTTCTCTTGATTCCGTGCGCTGGCCGTAATTGACGTGCAGGAGCGCGGGCTGATAACGCTCGCTTGCAAGGGCGGCAGTCACACAACTATCCATGCCGCCGCTGACTAATATAATGGCAAGTTCATTCATTGATGACCTATCACGATAAAAAGCTTTGAAACCACAGATTACACAGATTGTTCTAATAATTACAATTGGTTCACATAGTACCTGTTATGATAGATACAACGCACTAATTTTCACTTCTTTTTAATGAGGATTTCAGAGTTCCTCATTAGATAAATAATCAAATTGACTGTATCAATGGATTTTATTAACACTATACTGCCAACGGGCATAAACTGAACATTACAAAAGACCGAAGTTCCGCCATGTTCAATGGTTATCTGGCATTTGCGACACTTTCAAAAGTTTAAATTATGCCCGTCCGTAGTATAACTGAACTTCCATGCTTTTAATCTGTGAAATCTGTGTAATCTGTGGTTTTAAGTTCTTTCGTCGAACCGTGGCTTTACCTTGCAACGTTACTGTGTGACAATTCAAACGCCCCTGGCCTGCTGATCCCATATATATTTGTGTATTTGGAGTTGAAACCGCACGTTGAGGTTGTCTTCCAGGAGCCACTGGACAACGGTTTTGGGCGGGATTGAGCCGGAGGCCGTTCCTATTAGCACCCTGGCAATGTCAGTTAAACGATGTTGCCGTATTATAACCTTTGCCCATTCATAGTCATTTCGGGAAGACAAGACAAATTTTACCTCATCTTGAGGCGTCAGATACGCGATGTTTTGCCAGTGCATGTGGGAGCTTGCGTTGCTGTCGGGACACTTTAAATCCATAATCTTAATAGCCGCCTTTGGCAACGCGCGGATATCACAAGCGCCGTTTGTTTCTACCAGCACGGTATAACGTTTTTTGAGCAGTTCTTCGGCCAATAACGGCGTTTCCTTATTTATCAAGGGTTCCCCGCCGGTGATGCAGACCAGTTTCGTTTTGAATCCTCTCACTTCCTCAAGGATTGAAGGGATCGGCATTTCGCGTCCGCCTTCGTAAGCGTAGGTGGTGTCGCAATAGCTACAGCGCAGGTTGCAGCCCGTTACGCGAATAAAGGAGCAGGGGAGTCCCACGTAGGACGTTTCACCTTCGATGCTTTTAAATATTTCGGTAATCTTCATAACTGCTGAAACCACAGGTTATTATGGAAAAAACTGCTGAAACCACAGATTAAAATCATGGGTGTCCAGTTTCCAGTTATTATTAAAAAAAGCCCATAATACAGCCAACTCGATTACTTATCTAATGGGGATTTTTGAAATCCTCCTTAAAAAGGAGTGGAAATCAGTGCGTTGTTTCCGTTATAACAGGTACTATGTGAACCAATTACAAACTTATAGAACAATCTGTGTAATCTGTGAAATCTGTGGTTCCAAATCAAAAAACCATTGAATACTTTCGTCAAATATGAGATATTATCGTTGAAATTTCGTCAATTAGCAACTTTTCTTCATTACTTTTAGAAAGGAAGAATTATGGCTGCAATATTAAAAAAAAATGTACTACGTAGTGGAAACAAGGAATCTTCAGGCAGAGAAGGTGTGGACAAATTGATTGATACCATTGTAACACCACATCATGCCGTTGAAAAACAGCCGAAGGAGACTGCACAGGAATGTAAACAGGAAAGCCAGGCAGTTCCGCTGCCAATCGTAACTGAGTCAAAGGCCTTGCAAAACCTGTTTAGTAGCGAGGTGGTTATTGACGGAGAAGACGGTTGTGCCTTTGATGAAATAAGGACAAGTCTTAGGAACGCGCTGAGACCGACGAATGACGTCGAGGCAATTCTTGTAGACAGAATCGCGTCAAGCACGTGGAGATTGAAGCGATGCTTGAAGTTTGAAAAGCAGATTATTGAACTATGCAGCTCAGATGTGCAGGAATATGAGCAGGGGTTTTTCAGAACAAGAAAAAGATCCGACAAGGAACTAAAACAATTAAAGGCGTTGAAGGTTATGGAAGGGAAGAGTCTGGCTGGCGAATTGTCGTCATACGAATCTTTGTTAGAGTCTCAGGTGTACAAGGCGTTGAATACGTTGAACAAAATGAGGCGTAGGGTATCGACAGAGGAAAGACGGACAACAAAGAAAGGGAAATGATTGGGCGAGGAAAATGGGTGACAGGGAATGCAAATGACAAATGGATTCGTTTTTAGCGAAAACATACGCTAATTGTAACATAATATATATTATCAGACGTTGCAAATGTATCGTATGGTCAGAATATTATTGACAATATAAAATATCTCTGCTAGCATGTGCTGACCATATTTTTTACCTGGTATTGATTTACCACTATGGCACAATGTCGTAATGTCGTTTAGTATTTATGGTTTATACAAAGGAGGACAAATTTGAACGCTGAAGAGATTGAAAAAGGTGTAACCGCTATCGTTGCTGAGGTTACAGAGTTGGACGAAAAGGAAATATGGGACAAGCGGGAGGCTAATTTCTTTAAAGACTTGGAGATTGATTCTCTATTGGCACTGGAAATCCTTGCTCTCATTGAGAAAAAGTTTAAAGTGCAGATACCTGAAGAAAAGCTAATAGACATTACGTCGTTAAGCGCTACCATAGGCTTAACCAAATCCGTCTTAGCGGAAAGTGGAAAACTCTCATCTTAACACAATTCACTAATACCGAAATACCGAAGCCTGCTAAAATGATATCTTTTGAAGAAATCCGAAATCTTCTGCCACAAAAATACCCTTTTCAGTTTATCGATAAAGTCACTGAATTTGAGGAAGGCAAGAGGATTATTTGTGTAAAAAACGTCTCCGGGAATGAACCTGTCTTTGTAGGCCATTTCCCTGATTTTGCAATCTTTCCCGGCGTTTTGATTATTGAGGCGATGGCACAGGCGTCTATCATTCTTTTCAAGAAAAGCCTCACTGCTACTATCGAACAGGACAAGATTTTTTTGTTGGCCTCTGTAAGTAGCGCGCGATTTACCAAACCGGTTTTCCCTGGAGATCAGATCTTTATAGAAGTCCTGGTAGAAAAGATTGTATCGAAAGGCGCCATTGTTCAGGCGACGGCAAAGGTAGGTGAAACGGTAGTTGCAAAGGCAAATTTAACTTTTGGAATAGCAGAGAAAAGTGCTTTATTATGAATAAACGTGTTGTTATAACGGGTGTAGGGATGATTACTCCTATTGGCGCGGGTAGGGATACATTTTGGAAGGCCCTCATCGCAGGAACATCGGGAGTTGAAAAAGTAGCGTGCATCGATACTTCAGACTATAAGGTGCATAAAGGCTGTGAGGTCAAGAACTTCAACTATTCCGATTACGTGAAAAATGGCGTTCTTAAGAAGATCGGTAAAGGTTCTCAGTTTGCAATTGCCGCAACCCAGCTTGCATTAACGGACGCCAGGATTGATCTGAGTAAGTACAACATGGAACGGGTCGGCGTCTCCGTCGGAACAACTGCCGGTGAGATACAAATCCTTGAGAAGGTCAATTATGTCCGCCATAAAGAAGGCGAGGACAAGGTTGATCCCGCCCTTTTTCTCATGCATCCCTGCAACAACATCCCGGCCAACATTGCCATAGAATTCGGATTTAAAGGACCCAATACGATTATCCCAACTGCTTGCGCTGCTGGTAATTATGCAATTGGATATGCATACGATTTGATAAAGTTTGGTCGGGTTGACATGATGGTTTCCGGTGGTTCAGACCCCTTCTCAAAGGTTGCCTATACAGGTTTCGCCAGGTTGGGCGCGATAGCCCCTGATATTTGCCAGCCTTTTGACAAAAACAGGAAGGGGATGATGGTGGGCGAAGGCGCCGGTATGCTTCTTTTAGAGTCTCTTGAACATGCAATGAAGAGAGGCGCACACATTTATGCAGAAATCACCGGCTACGGATTGAGTTGTGATGCATACCACATCACTATCCCCCATCCGGATGGTGAAGGTGTCGTCTCTGCCATGAAAAAGGCTTTAAAAAATGCAAACCTTAAACCGGAAGACGTTCAGTACATTAGCGCTCATGGAACGGGTACTCCCGCTAACGATAAAGCAGAAACGATATCAATCAAAAAGGTTTTTGGTGAAAAACCTGCACATCTTGCAATCAGTTCTATCAAATCTATGATGGGACATACCATGGGGGCGGCAAGCGCAATAGAGGCGATAACCTGCGCCTTGGTTGTTCAGAATGATATTATGCCACCTACGATTAATTATGAAACACCGGACCCTGAATGCGACCTTGATTATGTGCCAAACGTTATGAGAAAGCAACGAGTTAACATTGCGCTTAATAATGCCCATGCGTTTGGCGGTAACAATAGTTGTCTGGTGGTAAAAAAGTTTACAGGATAAAAGAAGAGAACTCTTACATGGAAAATACAAGAATTGTTATAACGGGTGTTTCAGTCATCTCCCCTCTTGGGTCTGACAAAGACACCTTTTGGAAAAATCTGACCAATGGGGTATCGGGCATAAAACCGATTACCTTGTTTGACGTGAGCAAGTTTAACTCCAAGCAAGCTGGAGAGATAACTGACTTTGACGCTAAAGTCTATTTAGGGCCGAAAGGTATCCGCCATATAGACAGGACTTCCCTCCTTGTATCATCTGCAACAACCCTTGCAATCAAGGACGCAAACATTGAGAAAACCACGTACAGTAGTGATGAATTAGGCATCGTTGTCGGTTCGACGTATGGAAGTATTGACAGTATTAGCTCCTTTGATTTCCAGTCGTTGCAAGAAGGCCCTAACTATGTTAATCCGATGGATTTTCCCAACACCGTGTTAAATGCCCCAGCGAGTCGTGCATCCATTTTTTGTAATGCAACGGGTCTTAGTACAACCATTTCTAACGGAGTTACGAGTAGCGTAGACGCCATCATCTATGCCTCTGACTTTCTCCGCATGGGACGCGTTAAGGCTATAGTTGCAGGCGGCGTGCATGGGTTAACGCACGACATATTCTGGGGTTCTCACAGCGCTACAATATTGGCGGGAAGCAAGTCGGGCACACTGGAAATAAGCGCTCCTTTCGATAAAAGGCGAAATGGGATGGTTCTCGGAGAGGCGGCTGCGTTGGTGATCCTGGAAACGTTGGAAGACGCCCTCAAGAGGAATGCCCATATTTATGCCGAAGTCAAGGGTTATGGAACTGCCTTTGAACCGAAAATAGCGGTCAGCAAAGATTACCAGACTGATGGTGTCAGGAAGGCTATGTTGGACGCCATTAACAGCGCCGGATTGACAATTCAAGACATCTCTTGCATCTCTGCAAACGCGTACTCAGGCGTTTACGGCGATGCATTGGAAACACATGCCATAAAAGAGGTCTTTGGTATGAAGGCAAACCTTATTCCTACGCCGGCCATTAAATCCATGGTCGGTGAATGTTTGGATGCATCGGGTGCGCTGCAAACGGTAGCCTCATTAATGTCGATTAAGACACACACCGTTCACCCCACCATCAATTACCAGGAACATGACACGGAATGTGATTTAGACTGTGTGCCTAACACCTGCAGGGCCGTACCGGTTAAGAACGTCCTCATTAATACCGCGTCTCGAATCGGTAATAGTTCGTCACTCATCATCTCCAAATACAAACCTTAATTTCATGACGCCTTCCGCACGAGCTATACAATCCACAAGCAGGAGTGAACTGTATCCCTGTTATGACGCGATTGTTATTGGCGCCGGTATCGCAGGTCTTATTTGTGCTGCGTTTCTGGCAAAAAGCGGGAAAAAGATACTCATTGTAGAACAACATTTTATCCCCGGCGGTTATTGCACGTCGTTTAAAAGGAAGGGATTTAACTTCGATGCGGCGGTGCATCACATCGGGGGTTGTGGGAAATGGGGCATCGTCGGCAGGTGTTTGAAGTCGTTGGGGATTGAGATGGAATTTTATCCCCTCGACCCTATGGACCACCTAATCTTCCCCTATTTCACCATAGAAATCCCGGCATATTTGGACGAATACATTTCGCGATTACAACAGCGATATCCCGCTGAAGCAAACAACATCAAGGCATTCTTCCAGGAGTTTACGAAGCTCTACCGCGCCACCTTCAATAATGAGAAGAGCTTGCTTATCGACAAATATAAAGACCAGACCTACGCGGACGTGTTGAACGCTTTTTTTACCAATGACGAACTCAAAATGGTACTCGGCGGACAGTGCGGTTACATAGGTCTCCCCCCTGCTAAGGCTTCTGCCATTGGCGTGTGCCAGATGATGATAAATTATCTTAAAGACGGGGCATTTTTCCCTGCCGGTGGTACGCAAGAGTTTGCCAATGCGATTTTTAAGAAATTTATTGATTTCGGCGGACACGTTATGTTATCATCGAAAGCCATTGAAATACTTTTTGACGGTAATATGGCAAAAAGCGTTAAGCTACATGACGGTAAAGAGATACATTCAGGCTTGGTTGTCTCAAATATCGACGCAAGGCAAACCTTTTTTGAGCTGTTAAAAGGGAAAGCAGATGTGCCTTTTACCGATAAAATCAAGTCAATGAAAGAAAGTTGTTCTTTTTTTCTTTTGTATTTGGGCGTCGGCAAGGGTGTTGACTTAAGTAACCTGAAGAGAGGGTTTTACCATACGTCAACTGATAGCGGTTATGCGGATGGTGATTGGCTCTATGTGTCCGTGCCAACAAGGATTTGCCCAACCCTTGCGCCTTCGGAGAAGCACATTATTTCCGTAGTTGTTTCCTTGAAAGAGGAATCGTGTCAGGACGTTACCGATTGGCCGTCTTTCAAAGAAACCCTGACGGAAAACACGGTAAATCGCTTAGAGGCCTTTGTTCCTGATTTAAGGAAGTATATAGAAGTAAAGGAATCTGCCACACCGAAAACCCTGGAGCGTTATACGTCAAATACCCATGGAGCCGCGTATGGCTGGGCGGTCACGGTGGATCAGATATGGGGAAACAGATTACCCCCAAAAACGCCGATCGACAACCTGTATTTGACTGGACACTGGACTAGACCAGGCCCGGGAATTTGTGCCGTAGTTTCTTCCGGTTGGGGTGTTGCTAATTTAATTATGGAGAATTGGAGGTAAATAATCGTATGAAAAGAAAAATGATGTTAATTAATCCACATATGCCTGGCAGACATGGCGAGGAAAGTATTACGGTGATCGTTCAAATGCCTTTGAACCTTGCCTATATTTCCGCTCTTACTCCAGGTGAATGGGAATTCGATCTTATAGACGAAAATATTGAATTGGCTATTGATGATAAAGGCGAACTTACGTTTAAGAACGTAGACCTCGTCTGCATTACGGCTGTTACCTACCAATCTCCAAGGGCATATAAAATAGCCGCTGCGTGCAGGAAAAAAGGCATGCCCGTTGTTATGGGCGGTATACACGCCTCTGTTATGCCTGAAGAAGCTGCCAATTATGCCGACGCCGTTTTTGTGGGCGAAGCGGAAGAATTGTGGCCACAGGTAATAAAGGACTTTGAAGCGGGAAAACTGAAAAAGATATATCAGGGTGGCCTACCCCCTCTTAGCCTTATGAAAAAGGTGTATCCAAACCGCGAACTTATGAAGAAGAAATACGATTATAAGTTTTCTTCCATCGTAACGACGAAGGGATGCCCCAACTATTGCGACTTCTGCAGCGTGCCTACTTTCCAGGGCAGAAAATTCAGGGAGAGACCCTTCGAGGACGTCCTTGACGAAATGGCTGCAACTGATTACAAGGGTTTGATGCTGGCTGAGGATAATTTTTACGGACATGGAAAGAATTCGAATGAAAGGGCGCGTAATCTTTTCAAAGGCATGATAGACCGTGGTATCCATAAGGATTGGTTGGGATTTACTGCTTTAAACATATCCCAGGACGCGGAAACGTTGAATTACATGGCAAAGAGCGGATGTTTCGGCATGCTTATCGGTATCGAGTCTACCAATGAAGCGGTTTTGGAGAAGATGAACAAGCGGGTAAACCTCAAGTTGGGAACGGATAGTTATTTTGATTGTATCCAAAAGATTCATGACGCAGGCTTGGTGGTTTGGGGTTCTGTGGTGTTTGGCGCAGACGGCGACGGCAAGGACTCCTTTAAGCGGATGACGGAGTTCATTCTACAAAACAATATTGATATCCTTACCTTCGGTATCAATTGCCCCTTCCCTAAAACACAGCTTTACGCAAGATTGGACTCTGAAAAGAGGATTTTCAGAAAGAACTATCCGGATGATTGGCAATATTACGATACGGCACACGTGGTTCATCGTTTCGTGGACATGAAACTGGAAGATTTCATCGAGGGTATGCAATACGTTTATGACAACATTTACGCAAACAACAACTTAAGAACCCGCTTCAGGAACTCTATCAATACCACGAAAAATCCAAGAAATTCCATGTTTGCATTCAGGGTAGGTTCAGACTGGAAACAGGTTTTTGAACAGGTGTTGCTGAACTTGAAAGAGTTGTATGATTCGGGCGATTACTATAAAGACTGTTATAAGTCAAGCACGGTAACTGTTGAAAAGCCGGCTATGGCGGCTGCTATCGCTTAAAAGCTAATTAAACGGTTTAAAAAGCTTAGATGGTTAACTCCGTTGGAGCGATTTATTACTGCATGAACAGGAACTACCCGCATGAACGTCTTATTAGATAAAAAGGTATATACGTATAGCGACGTGAATTCTCTACCTGAGGGTAATTATGAAGTAATTGATGGGGAAATGGTGGCTATGACACCGTCAGGGTTCAGGCATGGAAAACTTGAATACGTAATTGCAGAAATATTGGGAAAGAACCTTAGTTCGAAAGGTCACGTTGCTGTTGGAGAAGTAGGTATTGTAATACGAAAAAAGCCTTTCAGGCTAAGGGCGGCTGACGTAGTCTATGTAAGTAAAGAGATGTCTCCTCGTGAACCTGTTGGTATGCTTGAAATACCACCTGACTTGGTGGTTGAAATAATATCCGAAGATGAGACGGCTGGAAAAATCAACAATAAGGTGCAGGACTATTTATCGATAGGCGTAAAACGAGTGGTATGCATCAATCCATTTGCAGAAACTGTTACCGTTCATTGTCAAGGTAGAAGCGATATCGGGTATTATGACTTTGATGAAAGGTTTGAGTTGATTGATAACGTTTTTGTTACATTGCGAGAGTTGTGTTGAAACTGAATGATTGATTGTTACCGGAACAGGGATTACCAACATGAAAGCCTTATTAGACAAAAAGGTATATACGTATAGTGACGTGAATTCTTTGCCTGATGGTAATTATGAAATTATCGATGAGGAGATGGTACCCATGACTCCTGCAGGATTCAGACACGGTAATCTTGAGGGTGTTTTTTATGAGATATTGAGAAAACATCTTGGGGCAGAGGGCTATGTTGCAGTTGGAGAAGTTGGCGTTGTAATAAGAAAAAAGCCATTTAGACTAAGGGCGGCAGACGTTGTTTATATAAGCAAAAAAACATCTCCTAAAAAACCAGTGGGTATGCTTGAAATACCGCCTGACTTGGTGGTTGAAATAATCTCAGAAGATGAAACGGTTAGAAAAATCAACGACAAGGTGCAAGATTATTTGTCGATAGGCGTAAAGCGTGTGGTATGCGTCAATCCTTTTACAGAAACCGTTACTGTCCACTGTCATGGTCGAAGCGATATTGGATATTATGATTTTGATGAGAAGTTTGAGTTGATAGATAAAGTTTTTATCAAATTGCGAGAGCTATGTTGAGACAGTCTGAAATTGTTTCGTTCTTTTATCACCGCTAATCTGTATGATTAAATCATTTCAGAAAGGAGAGGTTCAGATGAAGATTATCCGTCTTTGCAGCTTTATTTTTTTGGTTTGTCTAATAAGCTTATCTTTCATTGCAAGTAGTTGGGCCTCAGTACCATGGCCGCGCCATAAAGGAACGAGATGCTGGAACGTATATCGTGGTGATGGTTCCTTAGCTGGCGTGCGGACACTGAGAATCACCAATATGGGGGAAAACCATTATCTCTGTAATGGCAGATTTATGAGGACTGATGGAGGTGTCTCCTCGGTTATGGGCAGCGCAGAAATGAATAGAGAAATGGGGAAAGATAGCATCCTGATGACACTCGTTTCCACTAGAGGCGATACCGTAGATTTTATGAGCACTGGACACATATATGTAATATTAGATGCGGCTACACTTAATGGAACAGAGCAAAAAATAGTCCATGAAACATTCGATACAGGAGTCGAGTCTGGCTATGGTAGTGGTACTGTCACATTTGTTTCATGTCAGTGATTGTAATTAGATGTTTATTCTGTATTGCTGTAATAAATAACCATTCAACTTAAAAAGGAGGAATTTTTTATGATCGGTAAGCTTTTATCACTTTCTATGGAAAAGTCTATTATTCCTGATATCAGTCCCAAGGTAATTTTGATAACCACCTGCGCCCTAATCTTCGTCATCCTGTTTACCTGGAAAAAGGAGGAGTAATTGCCCGGAAGAAACTCTGCCTACGATTTGTTAATTATCGGCGGTGGACCGGGTGGTTACGTCGCGGCAATCAAGGCGTCCCAGTTGGGAATAAAGACCGCGCTTGTTGAAAAAAACAAGATTGGTGGCGCGTGCTTACATCAGGGGTGCATTCCAACAAAGGCGTTACTTTATTCCGCAGACATGTATCGGAAGCTACTGAAGGTAAGTGAGTATGGAATTGTCATTGATAAACTGGCGTTTAATTACCCTCAATTTCATCGCCGTAAAGAAGCCATTATCAGGCGGCTATTCCAGGGGATACAATTCCTCCTCAAAAAAAATGGCGTGGATGTTTTTGAGGGCAAAGGGCAACTCACTTCTCCCAATAACGTTATCGTAAAAAAAGAGGGTATCGACGTTGCGGAGATTACGGCAAAGAACGTCATCCTTGCCACCGGCTCAAAACCGGCTATCCCGCAAACAATCCCTTATGATGGGAAGTTTGTACTTACGAGTGATGACGCCCTGAAGTGCGAAGAAGTTCCAAAATCAATCATCATTGCAGGCGGAGGCTCTTTGGGGGTAGAATTTGCCCATCTTTACAACATCCTTGGCGCACGGGTAACCATAATCGAGCTTTCACCTGACATCCTGCCCGCTGAAGATAAGGAAGTCAGAGAGACCCTGAAGAAAACGTTTGCAAAGAGAGGCATAGAGATTGTAACAAATGCCTCGCTGGAAAAAGTTGAAATTAATAGCGGAGTTAACGTATCAATACGAAGAAACGCAGATACAATCCCCCCCCCTATTCATCCCAACGATACCTGCTTTAAAGCCGATCAGTTACTTCTCGCATTGGGCAGAACGCCTAACTTGTCTGACTTGGGAATAGAGGCATTTTCGTTACCATATAAGGGGAAATATTTACAAACAAACGGGGTAATGGAAACGGAGCAAAAAGGCCTTTTTGCCATAGGAGACATTGCCGGCCCCCCCCTGCTTGCCCACAAGGCGTCAGCCGAGGGTTTGCGCGCTGTTTCTGCTATTTCCGGTAAGGAAACTGCTCCCATCAACTATGCCAATATACCACGAGTGACCTACTGTTATCCTGAGGTGGCGAGCATGGGACTCACCCAGGTTGAAGCGGAAAACAACGGGTACAAGGTAAAGACGGGAAGATTCCCATTCATTGCAAACAGCAAAGCAATTATCCAGGGAGAGTACGAAGACGGATTCGTAAAGATTATCACCGATGAAAAGAACGGTCAATTATTAGGAATGCATGCCATTGGCCCAAATGTAGGGGAAATGATGTGGGGTTCTTCGCTTGCCGCTAGCCTGAAGGGAAGCGCCGCTGACGTCTCTCACGCCATATTTCCCCATCCAACCCTTTCTGAGGCAATTTGGGAAGCCTCTCTCGCAACTTTTGGTAAATCGTTACACATCTAAATAGCACAACTACCTTATGAATACTGAATTAAAAATTGCTTATTTTTCTATGGAAATTGGCCTTTCTAACGACATCCCCACGTACAGCGGCGGTCTCGGAGTCCTGGCTGGAGACACCATCAAATCCGGCGCCGACCTTAAAATCCCCCTCGTAGCAGTAACCCTCTTATCCAAAAAAGGATTTTTTCAACAAGACATCGACAACGAGGGAAGACAGATTGAGCATCCCGTTGAATGGGACCCATTCCGGCTTATGACCCGGCAGACCAAGAGGGTTGTGGTTAAAATAGAAGGCCGTGACGTCTCCATTCAGGCGTGGTGCTATATGGTAAAAAGCGTTACCGGAGGGGAAGTAGCCGTACTGTATCTCGATACCGACGTTCCGGAAAACACCACGGAAGATCGCGAGATTACCGCCGTGCTTTATGGAGGCGACGAACGTTACCGTTTAAAGCAAGAGGTCGTATTGGGTATCGGAGGGGTAAGGATGCTCCATGCGCTTGGTTATCAGATTAAAAAGTATCACATGAACGAAGGCCACGCCAGTTTTTTAACCCTTGAGCTTCTGCTACGCCACAAACGAGACATTGAAAGCGTTTGGGACGAACGCTGGGTTTGGGACATAGATACCGTTAAAGACCTCTGTGTGTTCACAACCCACACCCCTATTGAGGCCGGCCATGACCGGTTTTCTTACGACCTGGTAAAAAAGGTACTCGGCGAGATTATACCCTTAACACTATTAAAAAAACTGGGCGGGGAACAATCCCTCAATATGACCCTCCTTGCATTAAATTTGAGCAACTATATTAATGGCGTTGCAAAAAAACACGGCGAGGTCTCTAAGGCATTGTTCCCAGGTTACGAAATCAACGCAATTACCAACGGTGTTCACTCGTTTACGTGGACGTGTGAAAATTTTCAGCGATTGTACGACAAATACATACACGGTTGGGCAAACGAGCCGGAACTGTTCGTCCGCGCTGAAATTATCCCGGATGAGGAATTATGGACGGCACATCGTTGCGCAAAAAAAGACCTGTGTGACTTTGTAAAGAACACCACCGGCGTGGAATTAAATCCTGACGTTTTGACCATTGGCTTTGCACGGAGGTTTACCTCTTACAAGCGGGCTGATTTAATCTTTTCAGACCTGGAAAGGCTTATGAAAATCGGGAAAAAGGAAAAATTCCAGATCGTCTTCGCGGGAAAAGCGCACCCGAAAGACCTTCCCGGCAAGGACATTATAAAAAGAATCATTGATTTCAGTAAGACGATAGACAACAATATCAAAATCGTTTTTCTGAAGAATTACCAGATGTCTATGGCCTTAAAATTGGTTTCCGGGGTAGATGTATGGCTTAACACCCCTTTACGCCCGCGCGAGGCGTCAGGCACCAGCGGTATGAAAGCAGCGCATAATGGGGTAATAAACTTCAGCGTGCTTGACGGGTGGTGGATTGAGGGTCATATTGAGGGCGTTACTGGTTGGTCTATCGGTCCAAAACCGACAGAATCCTCTTTGACAAACACCACCGATACCGCAGATTCTGATGATTTATACCATAAACTTGAAAACATCATTATCCCAACGTACTATCACGATAAAAACCAATGGATAAAAATCATGAAAAACTCTATTGGTAAGATCGCCTATTATTTCAATTGCCATCGTATGATGCGCAGATATGTGACGGATGCTTATTTAAGGTAAGCGATTCTTGGGATAACGTTGACAAACCTTGTTTGTCCGGCATGGTGGCCAATTACGGTACGAATGCCAGCGGATACGAATGAATATAGCCCCGGAGGGGCGGTCTGTTTGTAGTAATGGAATTGAAACACATTAAAAACTCCGTAGGAGCGGCCTGTTATATGCATTTAGAAAACTATGCGTCCGCTGTTTGGCATAAATAACAGGCCGCTTCTACGGAGCTAAATTCATCGGTTTGCGTTTAATGCTACAAACAGGTCGCCCCTTCGGGGCTGAAGAAACGGTAGTAATCTTGCTATCTAAAAGGCTTAAATTTAACGGGAGGAATGGGTATTCTTAATTCCTTCTTACAACCTGACTTTGTTTAATACCTGTTTAAACCATTACAAACATTAACATGCTCACTAAATCTGAACAAATCAAGGCATTCATCATCGACCTGGACGACACCCTCTACGACTGCAGCAACACGCTTGTAGTACGCGGTAGAAGACGGGTTGCAAAAACCATTGCCGGATTAATCAATTGCACGGAAGAAAAGGCATACCTCCTTCAACAGGAGTTGGAAGAAAAGTACGGAACAAAGGCAAACATCTATGAAAAATTGGCGTTACTTCACGGACTTCCTCAAACGTGCGCAAAGGAATTATTAGAAGAATTTGTTCGCGTAGAAATCTCCAACATCGCGCTTTTCCCTGACGTCACCGATACCCTGTTAAAGCTCAAATCACAAGGCTACAAGCTTTTCCTGGTTACTTCTGGAGAAGACAGAATACAGACACAGAAAATAGAAATATTAGGCTTACATGGCGGCTACTTTGATGAAATGATGATTACCGACCGGGAACTCGGCCATACCAAAAGAAGCTGTTTCAAACAAATAATGCAAAAATATAATCTTAAGCCGGAAGAAATTGTTTGCGTAGGGGATAAGTGCGACGACGAACTGCTGACCGGTAAAACATTAGGCATGATTACCGTGATGTTTGAATACGGCAGACACTATAAAGCATATCTCAAAGAAACGCACAAACAGGTTAAACCTGACTATTCAATCAAACACATCCATGAACTGCTTGGTTAGTACCATGCTTCAAGGAGCAATCAAGCACTTTTTATTTTCGTCGATCAGACCGCCAAAGTTGCATGCTGTGAAGTTTTTTAGAGCGGACGGATAGGTGAACAAAACGTCAATGCAATCAGCCGTCCCTATGCGACTGAAAATCCTGGCATAGTGTCCCACCGATAAATCGGTGGGCTATTTCCATCTGTCCCTACGGGACATAGCCAAAAGCCTCTATGCCGTTTATGCAGCTATAGTTCTTCAGCAAAAGAGGGCAGGCACTGCCTGCCAATAAACAACCATCCTTACAAGTGCCACACACCCAAACACACTAGTGCATACAAATGGTGGACAATGCCCACCCTACTGGGTTTGGCTGGCAAAAACAAGTAATCCTGCTTGACGTTATTATCTTCGACCGTTATTATAGCGTGGTGATATTATCGTTTAAATGCAAAGAAACTGAAAAGATATGGAATCAGGAGAGATCGCTGAGGTTTCCGATTTCTATTCAGCGCATTGCTTTAAGAAAACTATTTATGCTCCACAGGGCAAAGGAATTGCAGGATTTGAGAATACCGCCTGCAAATTGCCTGGAAAAACTTAAAGTCGATAGAATCGGTCAATACAGCATACGAATAAATGACCAATGGAGAATTTGCTTTATTTGGAATAATGCAAACGCATCTGACGTAGAAATTGTCGATTACCATTTAGAAAGGTGTTTTAAGTGAAAAAAGTTCCTAATATTCATCCTGGAGAAATCCTTGAGGAAGAATTCCTCAAGGATTTCCATATTTCTGCTTACAGACTTGCGAAAGAAGCTAAAATGCCGCCGACAAGGGTATCTGAAATAATAAAAGGGAAAAGGCGGATCACGGCGGATACGGCGCTACGCCTTTCAAAGTTCTTTGGTACAACGCCGGATTTCTGGCTGGGTCTTCAGATGGAATATGATTTAAGAGAAGAAATGTCTACAAAAGAAAAGGAAATCAATTCAATAAAAAGCCTAAAATCCCTCCCTTTGGCTGTTTGAATCATCGTTTTTGTTGTTGCAATACAAAAGTCCAAGTCAATCTCTTAGATGAGCCCGTAGGACAAGGCACTGCCTGCCAATAAACAACCTGCCTTACAAACGCCACACACCCAAACACGCTCGTGCATGCAAATGGTGGGCGATGCCTACCCTACGGTTTTCTTATAAATGATGCATATATTTTATAAGTAAGAAAAAAGTAGTGGTAAAAAGCAATTATGAGCGGTATTTTATAGTTACCTTAAGCCGAATTCATAATCCGCTGCTCTTTTTTAAAAGGATTTGTTCACAAAATGAGCAAAATAAAATCCATCACCCACCTGCAACCGCATACCTGGGTATCGTTGCTGCACATATACCGTCTGACACTTTCCATTCCGTTGCCTTCTCCCCAGATGGTTGCATGATTGCATCGGGTTCTGATGACAAGACCGTCAGGGTGTGGGATGCAAACACGGGCAAACTCTTGCGCACGCTCGAAGGTCATGGAGACACGGTTCAGTCGGTATCCTTCTCATACGATAGTCGCATGATTGCCTCTGGTTCTGTGGGCGGCACCGTCAAGGTGTGGTATACCGAAACTGGCGCTGAGTTGCAATCCCATAACAAGATACCGCCCCCACACTATCTTGTTGCAATCCGGTTTATGGCACAGCCGTTTGTTGAAGTATCGTTGGGAGCAACAAAACTTGGAAAGCCGGACGTCTTAATTATAAAAGCTGAGGTCGGCGCGTCCATTAGTGGTCTTTCTACCGTCTCTGTTGAGAGTCACGGTCTGTTTGCCGTACCTGTCTGTTACACAAGTGCCAAGGTCGTGTTAGTGGGAGAAAGTAACGTCGGGAAGTCATGTCTGGCACTTCGCCTGACTAAGGGCGATTATGAAGAACAGATGACTACGCACGGGATGCGCACCTGGAAGATATTGTCCGAACGGTTAGACCCTGAGGCGGTTGCTCCCTCCGGTGAGGTGCGCGAGATATCTCTCAGGGATTTAGGCGGGCAGGATGAGTACCGGCTGGTGAACCAGCTTTTTCTGCCGGAAACGACGCTTGCCCTGATTTTGTTCGACCCAACACGCGGTAAGGTGGCATATGACGACGTCAGGGAATGGGTGCGCAGGTTGGAGGTGCAGACACAGCACCCCCCTGTGCGCATCTTGCATTTAAGCGACCTGCACTTCAGTGAATCTGACAACCCGGCAGTGAGATTGCAGCCGCTGATCAGCGATTTAACCGATGAAAAGGAGGGGTTGGGCTATAAGCGACTGGACTACCTGGTCATATCGGGTGATTTAACCAACAAGGGAACGCCTCAAGAATACGAGCAGGTGCACCTATTTTTTAAAGAGATGGTTAAACAGTTCAGATTGTCTGCGCAACGTTGCATTATTGTCCCCGGCAACCATTATTTAAACTGGGATGTGGAAGTTCAGATATCCTGACCTCGGGGAAATTATTTTGATACCAAATCGTATACCAAGCGCAAATTCGTACCCGGAAAAATGGTTTCCGTGCTGTTTAATT
>JACVXV010000057.1 GCA_015661205.1 Candidatus Brocadiaceae bacterium | reverse complement strand
CACTGTGTTGTATTACGGCGCCGCAACACTGCCCGAAAAAGACTTGTGCGCCCATGTATGGGTGCGGGATGGCGATGAAGACGTGGTAGGTTGCTTGGCCGCCAAAGGATATCACATACTGGCGCGTTATCCGGAAAGTAACCCATGCGGGTGAATCTTCAACCTGTCCGGTATACAGGTGAAGGTTGGTTGTGCAAAACATAATTGCGTAAGATTTACATCATAAATTTTTTTATTTTAAGGAGCAAACCATGAACGAGAGAGAAATTAATCCCAACACCCAGAACAATATAACAACTACTCCGCGCCCGTGGATTGAGCCGACTTTTGAACGTGTTGCCTTGAACGAGGCAATGACTGGTAGCGGTGCATTCGCTGCACTCGACTTTTCTACTTACGCAAGTTAGTTGATTGGTTAATAATCGATAATTAGCGGACAAGAAAACAACTCTGTTTGCTGGCGCATCGTTCTCACGGATAGCCTGCAGTTGTGTCGGATGTATTGAGTAAGGTGAAATTTAACAATGACCGTTCGTGGCATTCAAAACAAATGTTGTTTTTTGCTCCTCAACCTAACCGGCACGGCTACCCGGCTATGAGCAGCAAACCTTTATCTATTGCTGTCAGCAGATACGTGTACATTTCATAAAAGGAGAAAGAATTCGTTGCCGCTCCCTAATTTCTTTGTCATCGGCGCGCCAAAGTCCGGCACCACTGCACTCTATGACGGCCTTAAGCAGCATCCGGAAATCTACATGAATCCGGTCAAAGAGCCGCACTTTTTTGCACTGAATGGACAACCACCGGTATGGGCGGGACCGGCGGGATCGTACCGCATGCAGACGGCGGTGTGGCGTCCACGCGACTATTTCATGCTCTTCGCCGGTGTTACGAACCACCGCGCGGTGGGAAAGGCATCACAGAGCTACCTCAAATCGCCGCTGCGGCACAACGGATCAAACAATATTTAACCGAGAGTAAAACGAGTGGACATCTTGCGCCAGCCGGCAGACAGAGCTTATTCTGACTATGTGTATCGTATTCAGCGCGGCTGGGAAACGGAGAATAGTTTTACCGAGGCGCTTGAGCTTGAAGACTCCCGCCGCGCAAAGGGGTGGCCAGGCATGTTTTTTACGCTCAAAATGGTTGTTACCATACGCAACTATCCACCTATTACAAACGGTTTCTACGTGAAGAAATCGTACGCCTCCAGGATATCATCGGACGAAATCTGTCACACTGGCTGAAGACGCCCACCCCATCTATTCAACATATTGCGAGCAATCAATGAAAACACCAACCGCACACCAAGACCAACCGCTGATTTCTGTCGTTATGCCGGTCTATAATGCAGAGCGGTATGTTGCTGACGCAATCCGTTCAATCCTGGAACAAACTTATCCCAATTTCGAGTTCATTATCGTTGACGATGGTTCGACTGATGGCACGATAAAAATCATCCGTGAATTTGCCGGGAAAGATTCTCGTGTCAGGTTGGTTTATCTGACACATGGTGGCGGTCCGCGCGCAGCGAACGCGGGCATTGCGTTAGCGCAAGGGGAGTTTATTGCCCGGATGGACGCCGATGACATTGCGCTGCCGGAACGGTTTTCCGTTCAGTTAGCATGGATGCAAAAGACGGGCGTGGATATCTGCGGTTGTTGTGTCAAAATGTTTGGCGCTGAAGATAGCCTTATTTGGTTCCCGGAAACCCATGAGGCTATTCGCCACGAGTTGTTATTTCGGGTGGGGGTCATGCATCCCACCGTTATCATGCGCGCCGATATTCTCAAGACTTACCCCTATAATGAACAGACATACCACGATGACTATGAATTGTTAACTCGGCTTGCGCCAATCTATCGCATAGGAAACATACAACAGATGCTACTCATGCGACGTTGCCACCCTCAGCAGACGAACGTAGTACATCATGCTAAATTTCTTACTGAACGGCAGCAATTTCGCCGGCCTTATTTCCACAAGCTGTTTCCGCAGGCAACAGCCGATGATTACACTGCAATCGAACTTGCTGCCGAAAAGAAACCGGCGTCAAATCCTGGTGAATTGGCGCTTGCCGGCAAGTGGTTGACGCGCCTGGCACAGACACCAGATAATTTTTTGCGCAAACGCATGGAGGGACGCTGGCTGGCAACAAGCCAAAGGTCAGCGCACCTTGGACTGGCATGTTATCGCCTGTACAGGCAGGCCATGCCCGAGTTTGGCCTCGCCACCGGCAAAGGAGCGTTCAAATTGTGGTGGATGTGCGCCTTGAGGGTCGGTTCCGATTCCTGGATGTACAAAATACTCGCGTCAACGAAACGTTTCCTTTCGGTAAACATGTGTAACCAGATAAAGCAAAGAAGGGAAACATCTGAACTGACGTAATTTTGAACAGGCGTGTCGATAATATCCGGCAACCAACAGAAATCATCCATTCACGAGGAATGGTCTCTAATTTTCCTGACTTGTACGCCTGCCAACGATTCCTGTCTTCTTCAGCCCAGATACGGTCTATTTCCGGGTCTGGCCTGTCGAGTTGTATTAGAATGGAATCTATAAGTTTAAGTTTCTCGGTATCCGGCAAAGACCGTATTTTCGCCTCAAGTTCTTTGTTAATCGTTGCCATAGCTTTTTTCCTTTCTTACATCTAGGAATACAACCTATAAAATTTGAAAACTATCTCAGTCCCATAGACCTAAAACATTATATCTCATAGAGTAGTTTAATATAAGTTTTAATTTGATACAATATCTAACGGCGTCTGTTCCTTTAACATCCCGTAGGGACACAATGTCGGTAGAAAATAAGGACGTACCTGTATAAATGCCGTGGGCATGATATATTGAATTCTACCCATATTTCGTTCCAACGGAACTAACACGGTTTTTTCTGTTTATCTTCTACCAATATTTTGTTCCTAACGGAACTCGTACGGCAACACATTAATTACGAAGCATGTTCTATGGAATGTGCTTGCTGTTGTGCAATACAAATAACATTTACGTTCCAATCTCTGATACGTATTCAGAGATTGGCAAGGCTGAAGCCTTGCCTTACGTATAAATTTATATAAATGTATGTCATTCGTGTCTAAACAAACAGCTAATAAATCCAAAGTGGTATTCTCGATTATTTCGCAAGGTAATTGTATATATGCCGCAATGACGCGTGTGGCGGTAGCGTCGTTGCGGTTAAGCAATCCCAGCCTTCACTTAGTTGTTGCATGCGACCATGAGACGGATATTGCAATAAGGCGCGCAGGAAATCCACTCATCGGCGAGGTTGACGAATGGGTTGTTACGAATACCCCGCCCGGCAATGCCGGCTTCCGTAGCCGTTTTGTAAAGACGCGTTTACGATCCTTGATCGAGGGGTCGTTCCTTTTCCTGGATAGCGATATTTTTGTTTGCGGTGATTTATCCGAGATTTTCACACTCAACGCAGACATTGCTGGAGCGCGAAACCATTCGCGCGCAAAGTTCAATGAGCAGGTGGCGGTTCAGGACTTGGCTATGCTTGTTGCGATGGGCTGGAAGTTCGGCACGGAGGTTTATGTTAACTCAGGTGTGCTGTACTACAATGATACGCCGGGCACATATCGGTTTGCAGACGAGTGGCATCGTCGTTGGATGCAATCCTTTGCAAGGTTTGAAGATCACCGTGATCAGCCTGCAATGAATTTCGCCTTGCACGATACACAACCTAGTCTGGCGGTTTTGCCGGACCGGTTTAATGCCCAGTTCAAGTTTACCCCCGGTGTAGCGGCCGGCGCCGTAATCTGGCACTATTATGCTTCTCTCAACAAGCCACCACACACATCCTTCGAGCGGCTTGCGAACGACTTGATGCATGGGGCAAAGCTGGATAAGGAAAAAACTGCGTCATCTTTACGGTCATTTATACTGCAGAACAAAACCTTGAATTTGAAGTTACCTGTAAAGGTATTGCTGAAAAAACTATTACCGAAGGCAACTCATAATTTCTGTCGTAAAATCCTTTACGGCAAATTCTACGCCTTACGGTTAGAAACGGATGGCCTGCTTTCCCCTGAACATCAACCCGAATTTGGAGTGCTTATAATGGCAAAAGATTTTCTGGACAGCCAGGTGTTTCCCTTAAACCTGCCGCTTGCCCCGGACGAACGTAAAGGATGGCGGGGTTATCCGGTTTTTAAGGGATGCACACGGAACGTGAATACCTTGTCGTGCCACGTTTCGGCGCTAACACACGGGAATTCACCACACCCGCCGCACACCCACAGGGACGAGGAAATCCTGCTCCTGCTTTCCGGCGAGGCAGACATCATTCTGCGTGAGGATTCAGCCTTCGGCACGGAACAGCGCCGGAGGCTTAAACCGGGTCACGGTGTGTATTATCCGTCACAGTTTTCGCACACGATTGTAACAATCAGCCGCGAGCCTGCCCAATACTTCATACTCAGATGGACTTCCCCGTATCACACGAAAGACAAACCACTGGCTTTCAGACAATTTGACCTAAACAATTCGGCCCTTCCTGAATCAGGAATCGCAGGCTTTCGCATGGGACTGGTATTGGAGGGACCGACGGGATGTTTACGTAAACTTCACTGCCACACCTCTACCCTATCGCCAGGCGCCGGATATGCACCGCACACCGACGTGAATGACGTGGTGATCATGCTCCTCGCTGGAGAAATTGAAACACTCGGACAACGAGTATCGCCACACAGTATCGTATTTTACCCAGCCGGCAAACCCCACGGGATGCGCAATCCTGGAACGGCACCGGCGCATTACGTGGTGTTTGAGTTTCATGGTGGAGAAAAGAGAACACCGGTGATGGTCGAAGATCGCTTTACGCAACTGCGTAGCGTATGCATAGAAGCCTCAACTGTCTGCCAGCTCAAATGCCCCTCCTGCCCGACGGCAAGCGGCATTATCGCCAACCGGTTCGGTAGCGGGTTTCTGACGTTCGACCATTTTCGCCGTTTTATTGACGAAAACCGTTCGGTCAGCGCCGTAGAATTGTCCAACTGGGGCGAAATCTTCCTCAACCCCCAGCTTAAGGACATACTCCGTTATGCTTACAAAAAAAATGTCGTACTCACGGCATATAACGGGGTCAACTTGAATCATGCCAATGAGGACGTTCTTGATGCGCTTGTCCGTTATAAGTTCCGCAGCCTATCATGTTCTATCGACGGAGACAATCAGGAAACCTATTCAACCTACCGTGTAAATGGGAATTTCGACAACGTGATCAAGAATATCCGCACCATCAACGCATTCAAAAAAAAGTACAAGTCGCCGTACCCTCAATTGCAATGGCAATATATTGCCTTCGGTCACAATGAGCACGCGATCAACATGGCAAGGTTCATGGCGATGAAACTCGGCATGAAATTTTATCTTAAGCTCAATTGGGAAGGATTATACGCAACGGCCTTTTCCCCGGTCAATGAACAGCACCTCATCCGCAGGAAGACTGGTCTCGGCGTTGCCGACCGCAAGGAATACGAGGAAAAGTTTGGACGGCATTTCGCGGGCGCAAACTGCCACCTACTGTGGATTGCCCCACGCATCAACTTTGACGGCAAACTACTGGGCTGTTCGATTAACCATTGGGGTGATTATGGCAATGTATTCGAAAAAGGGCTTTCCGCCTGCCTCACCGGGGAAAAAATTGAATACGCAAGACAGATGGTGCAGGGCCGGCGCGAGGCGAAGGAGGGTATCCCCTGCACCGATTGCGAGGTGTACCGTACGATGAAGGTACGCAACGCCTTTGTCCGTCCCGAAGAACTCGCTATCCCACAGATTGAAGGCCGGTTGATGAATTTTTTACGCAACAGATTTTCATATCCAGCGCTGATCAGCCTGCGCAAGGCGTTGGCCGCTCACTTTGGGAAATAGTTGCATAAGAAGGATTCATTCCTCATCCCAACTGAACCTCGTTTGGGTTTCGAGTTTCTGGTTGTACTAACTAACAAGTGGTATAAGCAAAGTTTGAATTTGGCACAATATCAAACTGTGAACGGCTTTTGCATTTTCCGAAGAGCTTTTCGTTAATTTACTCAGTATAATTACCTGGAATTTGCTTTTATAAATTGAAGCAATCGAAGGATATTAATACAACAAATGGTTATGATTGATTTTATGAGTAAAAATATAGCATTAATTGGCTGTGGATCTTGGGGAAAGAACATATTAAGAGATTTGTTGTCCTTGCAGTGCAGGGTTCATGTGGTTGACATCAGCGCAGACGCCAGGAACAAAGCCTTCCAACAAGGCGCAGAAACGGCTTTTGTCCATATAGATGAATTGCCCGTTTGCGATGGCTACGTTGTAGCGGTACCAATTCCCGATTTAGCGCTGATCACCGATTATTTGTTGAAGCGCAAAAAGCCCATCTTCGTCGAAAAAACGTTATGTTTGTCACTGCAAACGGCAGATGATCTTGAAAGGCAAGGCGGCGATCAATTTATCTTCGCCATGCATAAATGGCATTATCATCCTGGGATAGAAGCCTTAAAGATGATAGCCGCATCAGGGAGGATTGGCGCATTGCAAGAGATATTTACAATACGGCATGGATGGGTAAACGATTTCCACGGCGGGGATGTTTTTTGGACTTTGGGCGTGCATGATTTAACCATTATCAAGCATATCTGCGGGTATATTCCTGCAAAAATCATTCATTCACGCATCATTCGAAACAATCAAGGGCTGGCCATCAGTTTAAGCGCCGTTCTGGAGCAGGATTTGGTTGCCTATATTTTGATAAACGCCAAACATACGCATAAAACCACTCGGGTTAGTATTCACGGTGACAAGGGGTCAGCCACACTCCACGACTCCTATGATGATCATATTCTGGTAAAGGATGAACAGGGTGAAGAGAAAATAGGTATTGATACGACTTTCCCTCTGTACCTGGAACTAAAAGAGTTTGTTTCATACTTGAGAGGCGGTCCGAGACCACGTTGCAATCTCAAAAGCGCCAGAGAAGTGACCTGTGTATTACTTGCTCTGAGGGAGAAGGCTAGTCAGATTTCAAGTGATCCACAACGAAGGAACGCGGTATGACCAGCAAGGATCCCAAGATATTTGCGCCGTCTAAAGTAAGCCTTCACCATGACCGAATCAACGCTTATCTAAACGGTGAAAGGATTTATCCGGTAACAATGGAATTGGATTTGACCCAAAGGTGCACCCAAAGCTGCTTGGAATGTCCCTATTCTGTAGGTCGGCGCCCTGGGCTTACCCTGCAACTTCCTTTTCTGGAGAAGTTATTTAGTATTCTGGGCCCGCATACCACTGGGATCGTGCTTTCTGGAGGAGAACCAACTTCTGTGCCCCATTTTCCCAAAATAATCGCCCTTGCAAGAGCAAAAGGGTTTAAAGAAATTGCAGTGATCTCCAACGGTTCCCGGTTGCACCTTCCGGAAGTCCAGGACACTCTTTTGGAGCAGGCCACTTCCCTTCGGGTTTCCATGTATGACTGGCAGGATGGCGAAACAGATTCGTTTTTGAAAACACTGAAGTGGATTGATATCCTACGGAACCGAGCTGGTAAAGAAGGCAGCAAGTTGGAAATTGGCGCCGCTATGCTGACCCGCAAGGAATGGAGCCACAGGTTAAAACCCATCGGCTTACAGGTGATGAAATTCGGGGTGGATTGGCTTTATTTCCACCCCTACTGCATTCAATGGGAAAGTGAACGTCCCATCCAGGCCGATCAAAGCGGCGTGTTGGCTGCGATAGAGGATTTAATCAGGGATGCCCCGGCCACGTCCAATATTCAAATACCTTATGAACGATATTCCAAAGAACCTTTGTTCTTTAAACATTTGCATGGATCTCATTTTCTCATCCAGGTGGGGGCTGATGGCGTTAATTATGCAGGACCGGAGTGTAAGTATAATGGAGCGTACGCCCTGCTTAACCTGAATGAATAGATGGAAGACGATTTCTTGTGGCATCCGCAAAGAATTGATCGATTAGAAAAAATAAATAGCGTGAATTACTCACCTATTGGCACCAGACACCGCCCGCCGATATTCAGTGATTATATAGAAAAAATAATAAGCGCACGTACGGCTGGAAAACAATTTACCTTTTCAGAGAAAAGCTCTTTTCTCTATCCGGAAATTATATGATGGTATCCAGGGAATATTCCCAGGCTCGAAACCCTCCAATCGCAAGCGTTTTAATACCGACATTTGGAAATGCCAGGTTCGCCCGCTGGGCAATTGAAAGCGTTCAACGGCAAACCATGAAAGACATTGAAATATTTATTATCTGCGACGGATCGCCCCCGCAGATGGTATCCTTTTTTAAGAACATGGCTACGGAAGATTCAAGAATAATGGTGTATAGTTTTCCCAAAGCTGCAAGGGCGGGCGAGCCTTATCGGGATATGATCATAAAAAAAGAGGCGCGTGGCCGGCACATCTTTTACTGCAGCCATGATGATATCTGGTTTTCCAACCACATTGAGGTACTGAGCAGTCTTTTAAGGCATAAGTCTTTTGTCCATTCCATCCATGTTGCTGTGAAAGAAGATGGGCTTCACGAAGGCGTTTTTATCCGCTACGTCGTCAATGCGGATATTGCCCTCGCCGAGTATCGCAATAAAATGCAGAACGTCACAGTTCCAAGAAATTTTTTTGGATTAACCTACGGCGCACACACCCGGGAAGCTTATCTTCAATTGAATGAAGGCTGGGCGACAACCCCTCGTGGGATACCTACAGATTTGTATATGTGGCGCAAGTTTCTTGCAAGATTTCCGTTGGGTTGCGCCACCTGTAAAAAAGTAACTGCGCTACATTTTCCAGTTGGTTTCCGGAACGAATGGCCGGAGTCAGAGCAAAAACGGGAAGAAGAGCTGCTTTTTTATTTTAATCATATCCAAGCGCCTGGTTTCATCGAAAAGGTAAACGAGATTGCCATCCGAACGCTTTCAGCCCAGGAGCAGAAAGGAAATTGCTTTTCCCCGTGTGGTTTTCGATACAGAAAACTGCGAAGAAGATTGCAAGTATTTTGGGCACAACTAAAAACCAAAGCAATGAAAATAATGAGAACTGGCTTTAAAAACAAAAATTTGTGAGATCAATTGTTCAGTAATATAAAATCAAAAGAAGTTCTAAAGACAAGGTTAAAGCCTCGCACTACATCTTATTGCCGGCATTTTGGCCGATCTGATGCATGGTACTGCTTGACATTTATTCCTTTGTATCTCTCATTCTGTAGACAATGTTTGAATGGATATAGCCGTGGGTTTGCATGTATTGAAGGAGTTTCTTGTTTGCGGTTTGTTCGCGTGAGTA
This sequence comes from Candidatus Brocadiaceae bacterium, assembly GCA_015661205.1. Classification (GTDB taxonomy): domain Bacteria; phylum Planctomycetota; class Brocadiia; order Brocadiales; family Brocadiaceae; genus JACVXV01. The sequence continues at coordinate 13,780 of JACVXV010000057.1, read as the reverse complement.
GTCGGGCAGCCAGAATTTTGTGGCGTCTACTCCACTGATTGTTTTATTATTCGCATTAATGATGCAGGTTTTTTGTTCTGCGTTAGCGCCCTGGTATTTGATAAGGATCATACCGTCATTGTAATCAAAGTCTATTTCAATGCGTATATCCTCGTCGTCATATATCTTGCTTATGTGCTTTACGATGTCAACCAACTCGTCTAATTTGTCATCGTTTGCCATAGTCTGTCGTACCGAAGGGGCTAGCCAAAATGTTAACCCTGTCAGGGTTCCGGGGTTCTATAGTCCCGATGGAACAACAAAATGAACGCGTTTTTTGTTCGGAAAATACGTGTCTGTGAAATAAACGTAAAATGGGGAGAAAAGGCAAAACCATGGGGAACCGTTATAGAAGTCTTCCAGACAGCGAAGGGCTTTAGCGCTCTTCCACTTCGCTGCCCAGTGAAACCAACCGTTTTCCAATGGGTTTGTCCCACCGGACATCAACGTATTCCATCTGTTTTAATGCCGTACCTTCCGATTTTGCGATGCTCAGAAGATTTTGGAGTTTTTCTTCGTTCGTGAGTTCACTGGTTTGCTTGATGAGGGATGAGCATCCCCAGCGTATTTGGGTATTGGCTTCCGTCCACAGAATAATCTCACTCTTTTCCGAACGGCCTTTCTTGCGGACGTTCGCCACTTCCACCACTACAACCTTAAACAGGTTATGGATGTTATTGAGCCGGAGAAAGGCAATTAATTCAATCCCCTCGGCAATCCCCCTGTCACTCCACGTGCTTCCCACAGGAGGCGGTTTTGACAGTTTACTGCCTCGGATGTAGGGGCTGTCATAATCGGGGTTTGGCATAAGATAATATTCGTTTGGCAAGACGACGCCTTCGTTATCAACAAGATAAGACTTATTTCCATATTGAACAATAGCCGCAGGCTTCCGCAGCGCCAGTTTTACGTCAAGGGTGTTAGGGAAAATACGGCTGATAGAATCGACCCTTTTGACAACGGGGAGTTTGCAATAGGCCTCAGCGATTTTCCGGGTCAAACCATCTTCATATAATCCATACTCTTCCTGAAGGGCGGCTACGTTTTTAATGTCGTTTCTTAAACGGTCGGTCACCCATACCGGCGTCTGAAACTCGAAGTTGAGAGGGCTTACCTTGAAGATGTTTAAATCTGTCAAGGCACTCCATACCTGTGGTATTTTGAAGATGACAAACCCAATCAGTCCCACAGCGAGAAGGATGGCTATCAAAGAAGGCTGGAGCGCCTTCTTAAGCTTAAGTCCGATCATGCCTGACGGAAATATACCTTTTAGTGGATTATAACTGAGCGCGTTATTTAGCATTTCAAAGATTCCGATACTATTAAATTTGAAGGGTGGGTTTTCACAAGTGTAAAGTTAAAATACAAAATAAGCGAATATCGAATATTGAACAAGGAATTTCGAATTACGAAATCCTCCTGTTCTCCCTTTGTTTCGCGGTTTTAACACTTGTTACAAAAATCGAAATAAGCTCGTTACTCTCGTGAATCAAAAGTTCAAGTTTTGACGTCGGTTTTATAAGATTGGCTTTTACAATCATTAATAACCATATTCTTGTTTCACGCAACTCCTTAAGGCAGACTTTCATCTTGTGTATAAAGTCAGAACGAGATTCAGCACCCTGTGCTTCACCATAGTTAGGAGCGGGTGACGTACCGCAACGAATAATTTGCCCGGAAATATGATTTCCAGTCCTTGTTTTTGGTAAAGACTCCGCTGCCCTAATAATTCTTACAGCAAAATCTACCAAACGCTCTTCAAGGTCAAAAACTCTCCTATCGTTCGACATTCAGTATTCCTTGTTCGATATTCGATATTCGATCTTTCTGATACAATGGGCATAGCCGGCTATTTACATTGCAATCTTTTTACCCACTTCTCTACGCATCCTTCTTGCCAGATACTACGAGGGCGTCCTCGACGGCCAATTCCGCGATCTTCCTGCATAACGATGAAAAGGATATGCCGGCTGCGTGCGCCGCTTTGGGCAATAAACTCTTTTCGGTAAAGCCAGGGATGGTGTTTATTTCCAGCAAGTAGAATTCACCCTCTTCATTCATAAGCATGTCTACCCGTGAAAACCCCTTGCAGCCAAGTACCCGATGGGCGTCCTCCGCAAGTTTTTGCGCTTTGGCGTAAAGGTTCAGCGGCAGCGCCCCGGGACGACAAACAAGCTTTCCATCCGCGCGTGCGCTACCTTTCTGTTCCGTCTCCACCACGAGGTATTCTGTCTTATTATCCTGGTATTTAGCCTCGTAAGTAAAAAATTCCGCACACGGCTTGATCTCAACAATCGGCAACGCCTTATCATCCAATATCCCGATAGTCAATTCCCTGCCTTTCACGTATTTTTCGATAAGCAGTTCATATCCGAATTTAAATGCGCTTGCCAAACCTTGCTTAAGGTCATTGATATCCCTGATAATGGATATCCCGATGCTGGACCCGTTTTGTGGGGGTTTCAGCACCACCGGCAGGCCGAACTTTGTTATTGCCCGTTCTATCTCCGCATACCCCTGGGACTCAGTTACCGTGAGGTAATCCGGCGTTTTAAGGCCGGCATTGACAAAGCATTTCTTTGTTGTCAGCTTGTCCATAGCAATTTTGCTGGCATCAACACCGGAACCGGTGTAGGGGATCCCCTTTGATTCCAAAAGATGCTGCACCCGCCCATCCTCCCCAAAATAACCGTGCAGGGCGATAAACGCAACGTCAATTTCCAGAAGGTCGAGTTCTTCTATCTTCTCGTCCTTCACGTCGATGCAAAAAACGTTAAATCCCGCGTTCTTTAATGCCTGGGCAACGGCCTTTCCTGACCGCAAGGAAACTTCACGTTCAGGGGATATTCCACCCATGAGTACCGCAATGTTTTTCAGCTTCACAAGCACACCCCTTTATAATAATTTCGAAACCAGATCATGAGCGAGTTTCCATACGTCGCCCGCCCCCATAGTAATGATAATGTCGCCGGGTTTTGCCTCTACGGCAAGTTCTCCGGCAATATCGCACAGTTGTGGAATATGCCGGGCGTCCACGCCTGCATCGCGCGTATATTCGCACAACACATTTGAGTTCATTGACGTTTTGTCAAACTCGCTGTCACGCGACGCGTAGATGTCGGCAAAAATCACTTTATTGGCAAACTGAAACGACCGTGCAAACCCTTTTAACAAATGGCGGGTCCTGCTGAATTGATGGGGTTGAAACACGCACCATATCCTTCTATCCGGATACATCTCCCGCGCGGCTTTTAAGGTGACGAATATCTCCGTTGGGTGGTGGGCGTAATCATCAATAACCTTTATGGAATTCTTTTCTCCGATGATTTGAAACCGCCTGTTTGCCCCGCCGAATGTGGCCAGGGCGTTCTTGATACACTCACTGTCAACACCGAGAAAGGTGCATACCGCCGTAGCGGCCAGGGCGTTTAACACGTTGTGCGCTCCCGGTATTTTTAACGACATTTCGCAGAAGAATTCGTTCTTCCGGTAGACCTTGAATCTCCTTACACCGTCGCCGCCGATAACCGACTCTCCACGCCAGTCGGAAGGCTCGTCCAGGGAATAGGTTTCGACCCTGGAATTCGCCCTTTGAATCGCTATTGCCACGTTAGTGTCATGTTTATTTACCACCAGCAGGCCTTCCGGTGAGACTAAGGACGCGAAAGAGCCAAACGCATTGATAATCTTTCCAATATTTTCATAATAATCCAGGTGGTCTTCTTCAATATTGGTAATTACCCCCACGGTAGGTGCAAGGTTTAAAAACGACCCGTCATATTCACACGCCTCCGCCACGAAGAATTTCCCCGTGCCCAGGTATCCGTTACCGCCGATATCTGGCACCTCCCCGCCGATCACAAAGGTGGGGTCACATCCTGACCTTCTTAATATGGCCGATATCATAGCGCTGGTGGTGGTCTTGCCGTGCGTGCCGCTGATTGCGATACCCTGCTTTTCCTTCATCATGGAGCCGAGTATTTGAGAGTATTTCACCACTTTTATGCCTAGTTTGCGCGCCGTCTTGAGGTCAGGATTATCTTCGGAGATGGCCGCGGATATTACCACCATGTCCGTTTCCGGGGTCATAAAGCTGCCGTCTTGCATCGTGTTGATACGGGCGCCTATCTTCTCGAGTCCAGAAGTTAACGAAGACGATTGCACGTCGGAACCCCTGACGATGCAACCTTCCGTGATGAGGATGCGCGCAAGCGCGCTCATCCCGATTCCGCCGATACCGATAAAGTACACGCTGTTTCCGCGCAATGGACGATAATTAAGATGTATTGTGGGGGTTGTTGAAAAGGTTTGCATCCGAACTACACTTCCTGATAAAGTCATGGCATTATTCCTCTGTTTTGTTCGTTATTAGTATATCAGATAAACGTTTTTTATTAAATTAAGAAATTTTGTGAGTGGTTAGGATTTTTGATGCACGGTGCACGATACATGATACACAACGCACGATACATGATTCCGGATTCTCGTATTTCTCGCATCTTGCATCCCGCATCCTGTATCTAATTAACCGTCAGCGCAAACTGAGAACCTTTAACGTTAATCACCCTGCACAGATTGTCAACCACGTTCCTTGCAGCATTTGGTATTCCCATCCCCTTATTGAACATTTTCATCCGGTCGTATTTTTCCTTGTTGTCCAAAAGTTCCGTTATGAGCGTCAGGATTTTTTCAGGCGTCAAGTCAAGCTGTTGTATTAAGTAGCCGCCCCCGTTGCCTACCAATTCCATCGCATTCCAATATTGATGGTTATCGGCGGCGTGCGGATACGGTATGAGAATGGCAGGAATGCCAAGCGCCGTAATCTCCGCTATCGTAGTTGCGCCTGCCCTGCATATAATCACGTCCGCCATGCTGAAGGCACCGCCCATATCGTCGAGAAAACTACAAACGTGCGCGCCAATTGCCGTTTTACTATAGGCCTCTTTTACCATTTCATAGCTATATTCACCGGTAATGTGTATTATTTGGAGTTCGCCGGCCAACGGTTCCATTTTCGGCAGGCATTTTACCATAACCTCGTTGATCGATTGGGCGCCCTGGCTACCGCCCGTAATTAATATCGTTTTTTTGGAAGGATTGAGACCGAATTTTTGTGCGGCACGCGCCTTTTGTCCCTGCACAATTTCTTTGCGGATCGGCGTTCCCGTTACGCGCACAACCTTCGCGTGGGAGAACCATTTTAGAGAACCGCGCCAATGGCAATACACCTCGTCTACCCATTTTGCCAGAAACCTATTTGCCTTGCCTGGTATTACGTTTTGCTCAAGCAACACCGAAGGAATGCTCAGCAGTTTTGCTGCAATTATCGGAGCGGCTGATGCATATCCCCCAAGGCCGACTACGACGTCAGGCTTTATCGTTTTCAGCGCTATGAGGGATTCAAAAACACCTATTAAGGTTGCCACGCCAAATCTTATTTTATCCAACAATGATTTGCCGAGTTGTTTTGACCGGATTTGATGAAACAGAAAGCCACGTTGCTCCACGCACCGCTGTTCAAAGCTTTTATCCGTCCCAAAAAAGTAAATCTGCGCATTGTGGTATCTTGAGCTAATTTCTTCCGCGGTACTCAAGCCAACCATCAAATGCCCGCCTGTGCCACCCCCCGCAAACACCATTTTCATCTTCTTCTCCCCTTCCAATAACAGTTCAAAAGCCGGTTCTGTGATATGAGACTTTAAATAGGCTGCCTTTAGCAGCAATTTTTTCCATTGTTGATGTTTTTGTAGAGACGCATTGCATGCGTCTTTACAGAAACATTGAAACACGACTCGTTCCCAAGCTCCAGCTTGGGAACGGGATTGTAATAATGGTAGGTCAGGCGTCCTCGCCTGACATTATAATGACAAGCGGGGACGCTTGTCCTACCTGCTGCTTTGATTCAAAAAAAGAAGCTGAAGCTTCCAGCACAGGCACATTCCCAAGCAGTAGCTTGGGAACGAGATTAATTATGAGGTCTTCTTACCCACTTCAACATTCAATATTCCTTGTTCAATATTCGATATTCAATTCGTTGTGTTTCGCTTTTTACGCGCACACAGGGACACGGGCGCCGTGTCCCTACACCACGCCAAAGCGTGGGCAATGCCCACCCTACCAGGAAAAGCTGGCTACTCGTATGGTTATCGAATGCCATATCCTCGACGGTAATCGCCTGACGGCCGCATCCTCCGTTGCATCCCACGCTTCTCGACACTCAGCCAATGGTGCCGACGCCTCTGCCTTTCTTGCTATATTTACTAATATACCAATTGCCATCATCGAAAATAGCAACGACGACCCTCCGGAGCTGATAAACGGCAGAGGAATACCTTTTGCCGGGGCGCTGCCTGAAACAACCGCTATATTAACAATTGCCTGCAAACCGAACATAAAGATGACGCCAAGCCCCAGGAAGAAACCAAATAGGTCTTTTGTCCTGTGTATAATTTTTAAACCCTGCCACACTAAGAGCAAAAACAGGCTAATAATAACAACCACCCCAATAAAACCAAACTCTTCACAGATGATGGTAAATACAAAATCACTGCTGCTTTCAGGCAAAAAATGGAGTTTTTGCTTGCTGCTGCCAAGCCCTAGTCCCGTCACCCCACCGGAGCCAATGGCAATCAGTGATTGTTTAATTTGATAATGCGCCTGCGAAGGGTCTTTAAGAGAATTTACAAAGTCCATTATCCTGGCAAATTTATAGGAATTTGCATTAAACAATACTTTGTAGATTACCGGTGTAATTGCAAGGAGCGCTAATAAAACGTACCGAATCCTTGCGCCACCCACGATAAGCATAGTCAACGATACCATCACAATGAATGCCGCTGTCCCGAAATCTGGTTCTTTGGCCACGAGTCCAGCCACTATCATCACAACAGCAAGGGGTATGACAAATCCGTACAAAATGGTGGACATGCGGCTGTGGTACTTTTCAATATAAGCGGCAAGAAATATGATAACTGCCAATTTTGCAAATTCAGAGGGTTGGATGCTCACCGATTGAGAAAAGCGCAACCACCTGCGTGCGCCATTGATCTTTACCCCTATTCCCGGCATGAGTACCAACACGAGAAGTACAGTCACCGCAACGAGAATCGGTTTGTTGCATTTTTTCAAATAGTGATAATCCACGTTTGCCATAGCCGCCAACAACACGCCGCCGGTTAATATCCACAAGAGGTGTTTTGTAAAACGATAACCGCTGTTGCTCGAGTTAAACGCGGATATATCAACGCTATACACGGTAACTAAGCCAAAGCCTAATAGGGCGACAACGGCGTAGATAACAATATGCCATGATTTCATAAGTGGCCTCTCATTCACAATAAAGCAAAACCAAACAAACCCAGAATGGCCGCGACAGTCCAAAACCGTTGGACAATCTTTGTTTCCTGCCATCCTTTAAATTGAAAATGGTGGTGCAACGGCGCGCAACGAAATATACGTTTTTTCGTCATTTTGTAATAGTATCTCTGCATGAAGGATGAACCTAACTCCACAATGAATACCCCCCCTACCAGAATCATCAACGCCTCTTGTTTGATTATCACGCCGGATAGCCCCAGCACTCCACCCAGCGTTAAAGAACCCATATCACCCATAAAGACCTGCGCGGGAAAACAGTTGTACCAGAAGAAACCCAGGCCTCCGCCTACCAGCGCCGCACAAAAGACACTGAGTTCCCAACTCCCGGCAACGTAAGGAACGTTTACGTACCTGCTCAAATCGCTGCACCCTGAAATGTACGCGGCTACCGTGAAAAATACGCCCATGATGACGCTACATCCAACCGCCAGGCCATCCAACCCATCGGTAAGATTTACCGCGTTTGTCATTACCACCATGCAAAACGCAACCATTGGTACGTAGCAAATCCCCACGTCAGGTCTATAATGTTTTAAGAAGGGAATTACCACCTGCGTCCCTCCCGGCTGTTTGTACACGTAGAAGTACAAAACCAACCCCACAATGAAGCCAAATGCCAACTGAGCTAAAAATTTTGACCGTTCGGTAAGGCCGTGCGCATTTTTTTTCGTAAGCTTGATGTAATCGTCCGCAAAACCGAGCGCCGCAAACCAGATCACCGTAATTATCAGTAGCATGACGTATAAGTTGAATACCTGACACCACAGCAGGGCAGAAACCAGTATCGCCACAATGAATATTCCACCGCCCATGGTGGGCGTGTTTTTTTTACCGGAATGCAAGCGCTTCAGTTCTTCGGAATCCGTTTTTGACGTATCCTCACCGGCCTTCCAGGCCACAAGTTTCCGGATAAACCACTTGCCAAAAACAACGCTGAACAAAAAAGCCGTAAGCGCCGACAACCCCATTCGAAACAGCACAGGATGAAACTTTTCCGGTGAACTTATTGAAAGAAACCACTGGTAGAGCAAGGTGTTGTTTACCTCTTAAATACTATTAGTAAAATTCGAAGCACGAAATCCGAAATTCGAAACACGAAACTTAAAACCTAAAACATTCCTTAAACTTCTCAACAATATTTTCCATCTGCATGCCCCTGGAACCCTTGATTAATATGGTGTCGTTTTCCCTGATCCTGCCTGCTTCAGAGACTGAAATATCGGCGACTTTTTGGAAATTAACGACACGTTCTTCCGGCATTCCGGCCAGCTTCGCCCCTTTTGCAATCTCACCGGCGCGGTCTCCGACGGTCCATAACACGTCAATGTGAAGGCGCGCCACCAATTCACCGATTTCCCGGTGTAATTGGGGAGACTCGCTCCCTAATTCCAACATGTCCCCACAGACAAAAACCTTTTTACCTGCCACCGGTAATTCGTCGAAGTACCGCAAGGCAGCGCGGACGGATTCAGGGTTGGCATTGTATGCGTCATTGATAACGGTAATCTTGCCGATGTGCTGCTGCTCCATACGCATAGGAGGGAGTTTAAAGGACGCCATTGCATCCGTAACGGCGCTGATATCGTGTCCCAGTGTATGACACACCGCAAAGGCCGCCAGGCAGTTGTTTATATTGTGATGTCCCGAAACGGGAAGCCGTACCTCCAGGTATCCGTTAATAACGATAACATACCCGTCATCATTCTTCTTTACGTCAGTGCACTTTATCTGCGCACAAGGATTAAAACCAAAACCGATGGACTTTCCCTTAAATTCCCTGGCAAGCTTCACACACCACGGATTGTCAAAGTTATACACAAATGTGCCACCCTTACACAGGCCTTCCAATATCTCGCCCTTTGCCCGTGCAACCCCTTCAATACTGCCGAGGCCTTCCAGGTGTGTCTTGGTGACCGTAACAATTACCGCAACGTGAGGGTTGCTTATTTCAGACAAATGCCGGATTTCCCCGGGGGCATTCTGTTTTCAATCTCAAAGATGGAGAGGGGGACGCCAATGAAGTTGTTATAGCTCTTTTGCGACCTCGCAGTCGGCCCAAAGCAAGAGAGCAGGTGGGAAACCATCTCTTTTGTGGTTGTCTTGCCGTTGCTACCCGTAATACCAACAATCTTCGCACCCAACTTCCGGCGATAATGTTTTGCTAAATCGCCTAAGGCCGTTACGGTGTCATTCACACGGATTATCACAAAGTTCTTCCTCCCGGCGTTACAGGCGATATCACGGGAAACAACCGCTCCAATTGCACCGGCATTCATTGCCTGTTCAATATAATCGTGGCCGTCATGCCGTTCGCCTTTGATCGCAACAAACAAATCTCCCGGCTTGACAGATTTACTGTCACGGGAAACGCCGCTTATTTTCAACGATTTGTCCGTATCCGTTGTTAGTCGGCCATGTACAGCCCTTACCACTTCTTCCAACACAAGCATTTCCATCTTATTCCTTTTTATTCCCTTGGCCTCAAAATAATGGTAACAGTTTTAACGAATGCCATGCCTTCTTCCCATTACCGTCAGGGCTAAAGCCCATTCAGCGGTCATCACGAACCCCAGCCTGAAGGCTGGGGTTAATACAAAAGCGCTACGGCAGCTATAGCCAAACAAATCAGGTTTTCGAAAATGAACCCGGTAAATACGGGGAATTTACCCCTGGATTTTTCGAAAAACAGATGCTTTTGACTATATACACGTAACGTCCATCACGAATCGCAGCCCAATGGCTGGGGTAATGGCCGGATGGTTTGGACATAAGCATCCGGTAGTTTGGACATAAACAACCGGAGTTTGGTCACAAGCACTATGGAGTTATCTACGGTCTGCCGTTCATTAACCCCAGCCTTCAGGCTGGGGTGCAAACACAATTCCCTTCCAAAATCTGTCTCACAACCGCCCGGTCATCAAACGGAGTTACGGTATCTTTCGATATCTGATATTGCTCGTGTCCCTTTCCTGCAATAATCACCACGTCGCCGCTTTTGGCCTCTAAAATGGCCTCTTCAATGGCCCGTTTTCTGTCGGGCTGAACGTGGAAACAAGCCCCATTCCCAATCCCAGCTTGAATCTCACGGATAATCTCATTAGGATCTTCAGAGCGTGGATTATCATTGGTTATCCAAAAAACATCCGCATATTTTTCTGCAATATGCCCCATTTTCGGCCTCTTCTTTTTATCCCTGTTTCCTCCGCATCCGAACACGAGGATAATGCGTCCTTTGGTTGCGGCGGAAATGGCGCTCAATACCGTTTTAAGGGCGTGGTGGGTGTGCGCAAAATCAACGTAAACAAGGAAATCCTGCCCGCAGTCAACCCGCTCCAACCGGCCGGGCACCATGCTTAACGACTCAAGTCCTCTTTGTACTACATCGATTTTGAAACCCAATGCAAGCGCGTTTGCGGACGCCGCCAGCGCATTGTAAACGTTGTGCATACCGATTAATTTCAACTGAATACTTGCCTTCCCCCAGGGTGAATTAAGCACAAACCTCGTTGTCTCGCCGCCGGTATCTATCGACTCCGCCGTGACGCCCACCTTCTTTCTTTTAACACCGTACCATACAATCTGCGACTTCGTGCTCTCTGCGAAATGCTTGCTTGCATTATGATCGGCGTTCAGTATGGTGAAGGCGTCCGAGTCCAGTTCTTTCACCAGTTTCACCTTTTCCGCCCGATAGCTTTTTACGTCTTCATGGTAGTCAAGATGCTCTGCCGAGAGATTCGTAAAGATCGCGGAACGGAACCGGATAGCACTCAGCCGTTGCTGGGAAAGGGCATGGGATGACGCCTCAATTACGGCGTGTTTTATGCCTGATTTAAGCATCTCAGAAAGATATCCCTGTATCTCCACGGATTCCGGGGTCGTCTCACGCGCGGGAATAATCCTCTTCCCGATTTGGTATTGGATCGTGCCAATCAACCCTGTCTCATTGCCTGACGCCTCAAAGATTGATTTGGTAAAATAAGAGGTGGTAGTCTTACCGTTCGTTCCGGTAATGCCGGTTACCGTCATTTTCGAGGAAGGATTATCGTAAAAATGGCTGCTCAAGTACGCAAGGGCGCGACGCGCGTCAGAGACGACAATTTGCGGCACATGGGGCGCCACTTCACAATGTTTTTCAACCACAACGGCAACGGCGCCATTTCCCATTGCGTCCGTAATAAAATCGTGTCCATCCTGCTTGTATCCCCGTATGGCTACGAACAGGTAACCCTTTTTTACTTTACGTGAGTCATGGGTAATTCCGGCCACTTCATTTTCAACATAATCGTGGATTTTGCATCCGGTTAAGCACTGACAAAGCTCGCTTAGCTTCATGGTTTGCTCGGAAGATTAAATTTTAAAGTTGACTTTTATTACCATTAAGCGCTAGTTCCGTTAGGAACAAAATATTGGTAGAAAATAACCGGAAAAATGGTGTTAGTTCCGTAGGAACGATATATTATTGATAGATTAATTGAATTTATAATATATCATGCCTACGGCATTAATGTTTGCTGTCCCTTAATTTCTACCGATGTTTTGTCCCTACGGGACGTTAGATAAACACCCTATTTCCAGTGTCCCATCAAATCCCTGCGTTTGCATTCCTTTGACGTAGGCAATCCGTTCACAGAAACGCCTTGATTTCTCGATCCTATCCACCTCTTCAGCATATTCCTTCAATAGCCTGCCCAATGTTTCCCGGTTATTCGTTCGAACCGTATCCAACTCTTTTGCCGTTGCGTAAAGACCGTACCATAAAATGAAATTCTGTTTTTGGAGTTCTTTATTTATCATTTTCTGATTCCCATTCTTTTATATAGGACGCTGCAACTAAAGAGACGCTAACGTAGGGCGAACCTTTAGCTTGCCTCACGCTCCCCCGTTTCATTCGGCTTTGCACTAACACGCGCGTGTTTGCTCCCCGTCACACATTCCAGACGCAAGGCTAAAGCCTTGCCCTACACCTCCACTCGTTCCCAAGCTCCTGCTTGGGAACGCACTTGCATGAGAAGCTCCTGCTTCTCTTTACATAACTACTTTTCTGACAATTCAAGCTTGTGGATACAACCGGCCCGCACGGTGCGCCGAAAACTGCGGACAAGATACCAGCGACTGTCTACCTCCATCAAACCTGAAGGTTTGAGCTACAAGGCCTATTGCATGGCCAATTTAACTTGTGACGGCTCTACCTTCATATAGAAGAGCGAGCGGGCTATAATCTCCCGAACCACGGGGGCGGCTACCACACCGCCGTAGTACGCGCCATTCTTCGGCTCGTTTATGGCTACGAGAACACAGATGCGCGGGAGCTCCGCAGGCGCATAGGCGATAAATGACGCCACAAATTTTGAGTGAGAATATCCTTTCCCTTCCGTCTTCTGGGCTGTTCCGGTCTTCCCGGCAACTTCATACTCCTCAATATTAGCGCTCTTTGCCGTGCCATCGGTAACAACCTTTCGCAGGATAGGATTCATGATATCACGCGCAACACGCTCACTCATTACGCGCCGAACCACCTTCTGGCCGGAAACACCTTCAGCGGTTTTATCGTCATTACTTACGTTTGATTTTATAATAGTAGGCTTTATCAACTGCCCCCCATTGGGAATGCTGCAAAAGGCGGTAATAAATTGTAACGACGTTACGGCAATACCTTGTCCTATCGATATGTTTTCCACCGAACTTTTACTCCATTTTGCTAATCGATTAAAAATACCCCAGCCTTCTCCCGGTAGTTCAATCCCCGTCTTTTCTCCAAAATTGAATTGTTTCAAGTGTTTATACAGCTTCTCACTTCCCAGGCGTGTACCGAGCTTTCCCGTGCCGATGTTACTGGAAAGGACAATAACATCGGTAACCGTAAGGTTGCCATATCCCTTGTGCGAATCATGCATGGTATGGCCGTTGATTTTCCACACGCCCTCTTCGCAATAGATCATTTCACCTGGTTTTGCAAGCCCCTGCTCAAATACACCGGAAACGACAATCGGTTTCATAATCGATCCTGGCTCATAACAATCAGAGATGGCAATATTTTTTCTAACGTCGTTGGATGCTACGTTGTGTGAGTATGTTTTTGACTGATTGGGATCGAAGGTAGGGTAATTTGCCAAAGCCAGTACCTCCGCCGTCATTGGGTCCATTACGATTGCTGTTGCATTTAGCGGCGCCCATTTTTTACAGGCCGCTTCCAGTTCTTCTTCGGCAAAACGTTGTATGTTGGCGTCAATCGTCAACACAACGTCTTCCCCATGAACAGGAGGTTTAAATTCCGCATCCGGCGTGGTTATCGGACGCTGCAAGGCGTCACGCCCCGTTATTTTATAACCCGGCACGCCGGTCAGCGTCTCGTTGCACACCAGTT
>JACVXV010000188.1 GCA_015661205.1 Candidatus Brocadiaceae bacterium | reverse complement strand
GCACCAGTCATCTTTTGACAAGACATTGGGTAATACTTTTTGCACATCAAAAAAAGACATTTGGGGACTTGTTTTGCAAAACATGCGGAATTCCTGAATGTATGTTGTATCTTGTTAAATTACATATACTTATGGTAGCATATTCTGCAACATAGTCAAGAATTATTTTTCGCTATGTCCTTATTTTGTAAACAGTTACGGCCGATTTACGACTTTGTGAGTTAATCAACAAAGTCATTTATGCAGATTTGGGGGTGGATATAATTATAAGGTGTGCAATAGCCATGCGAAAGGACAACCCACCCCTCCCAGGAGGGAAATTTTTAAACTCGGCCAGTCTGAGGCTTTGCCTTTTTAGTAATAAATGTCCAGCAATTTGTTCATGAAATCGCCAGTCTCAGAGTCGGTTGCGTACTTGCGGGCAATTGGGTTTTCCGGTTTACGGTTCTTTTGGGCGGGTAGGGCATCTTGAGAATCTGCAATTCCATGGGGATTTTTCATTTTTCCGAGGCGTTTTTTTGCCAGTTCCCATTGCGCTTCCATCTCCATTGCGGCTGCCTGGCTTGCTACGCTACGGTCTTGCGCCGAAGGGCTGGCGGGGGCGTTTGCCGCCTTTCTGATAGCACGCGCCTTCTGTATGGTAGCCTCCGGGTCGCCAGAGACACTGGACGTATCAATCCTAACTTCGCCTTCAACGGCATACCTCTTGCCGTCCGGTCCGGTCTGATAACGAAACGTGATACCACCCATCACGTATTGGCCACCCGCACTCTTATGGGCATTCTCATGCGCCCTTACTTCCGCATCACGCGCCTTGAGCTGGTCCACCATCTTTTGCTCGTCAGGTGTTAAGCCAATGCTGGAAGAATTCTTGGACAAACTGCCGGTATTTATATTGCTGCTAATTTGTATACCCATAGTCTTTATACCAAAATGTTTCCGCTTTTCGGATTAAGTTTTAGGTAAAAACCTACGTATTTCTTGCAGAGATTATAGCATTATTACGAAATCAATGCAAAGCCCAATGATATTGCAAAGCGTATGGCAAACCTAAAGGTTCGCCCTACGTGAACAATAAATTTCACACCGAAGGCACACGATTGCAATCAACCAGTTTTGCTTCTCATCTGTTCAATCTTTTTGATCGCCGCAAGGAGGTCGTCTTTTGTGTGGCTGCTCTTTTGCACGATAGCCGTGATGTGGCCGTTTAAGGTCTTTTTGTCTTCGGCGGTAATGTCTTTGGCCGAACATACAATGATGGGAATGGTTTTGGCCACCGGATGCACCCGGAGCCGCTCTACGACGTCAAAGCCGCTTACGCCGGGCATCATAAGGTCGAGGATGATAAGGTTGGGGTTTTCGCCGACGGCAAGTTTAATCCCTGCCTCGCCGCTGTAAGCCTTAAGCGTTTCGAAACCATCTTCTTCCAATATCGCGCTCATGAATTTAACGGCCTTGTCGTCGTCATCCACCACCAGTACCTTCCAGGGCTTATCCACGTCATTTTCCATGGGCATACAGGAGTTCACGGCGTTAATGAGGCTTTCCCTATTAACGGGTTTGATAAGATAATCGGCGGCGCCCAGGCTGTAGCCCAGTTCCTTATCATCGACAATCGACACGATAATCACCGGGATATCCGCCGTGTCGGGGGATTTTTTTAGTTCCGAAAGGACGTCCCACCCATCAACCTTCGGCAGCATGATGTCGAGGGTTATAAAGAATGGATGCATTTCCCGTGCCTTTCTGATGGCTTCTTCTCCATCCTTCGCAACGATCACGTTGTAACCGGCGCTCGTCAAATACACCGTAAGTATGTCGGCGGCCATACGGTCGTCTTCCGCGATGAGCGCCGTTTTTGCCCCTTTCTTTACGATGGTCTCCGTTTGCGGCTGTTGCGCCTCCGGCTCCTTTAGTTTAGCCGCTTGCGGGACGGCCTTCAGCGGTATGGCAAAATAAAAGATGCTCCCCTTTCCGTATTCGCTCTCAAACCAAATTTTACCCCCGTGCATCTCTACAATCCGCTTCGTCAGGGCAAGCCCCAGCCCCGTGCCCTCGTATTTTCTGGAGAAGGAGCTATCCGCCTGCCAGAATTCCTTAAAGACCTTTTGCTGGTCTTCTGGCTTCATGCCAATTCCGGTATCCGATACGGAGATTTGCAGCATATCGTCCACAATGCCGGCCTCGATAAATATTTTCCCGTTTTCGTCGGTAAATTTTATTGCATTTGAAAGCAGGTTATACAGTATCTGCTTGAATTTGACACGGTCGGCCTCAATAGCACCCACCTCCGTTAGCATCAGGGTTTTTAGCTCCAAATGTTTCTTGTTTGCGAGCCCTTTCAATACGGTATGTACGTCCTCAATGGACTGCGGGACGAGGAAGGTTTCGTATTGCAGCACCATCTTCCCCGCTTCCACCTTGGATAAATCCAGGATGTCGTTGATCATTTGGAGCAGGTGTTGTCCGCTGCTGTGGATATCCTTGACAAAATCCACTTGCTCTTCGTTCAAATCCCCTGCGATTTTGTCCCGTAACACCTCCGCAAAGCCGATGATGGCGTTGAGTGGGGTGCGCAATTCATGTGACATGTTGGCCAGGAATTCCGACTTCATCTTGTTCGCCTGTTCCAGGGCAAGAATGGCCTTTTGTAAGTGGGAGGTCTTTTCGGCAATGCGCTGCTCCAGGGTGGCATATATTGATTGCAATTTGGTTGACATGGCGTTAAACGCCCTGCCGAGTTGTCCAACCTCGTCACGGGATGAAATATCCACGTTCGTTGCAAGGTTGCCTGTTTCCGTAACGACGGTGACGGCATTCGTCAGCAGTTCGATAGGCCGCATAAAGCTTCTTGTCGTTATAAAAACAATGACCACGACCAGCATTATACTGGTAGCGCCAAGGATAACAAAAAAGAGGATGTTCGCCGCAAATCGTTGTTCTGCAATTTCTTTTGGGATGATAACGCTAAGAGCCCCGCGCAACTCACCGATTTTATAGTCGTACCCGGCAGCGTAATTATTTTGGATAAATTCCGGGGCAAGCTCCTTTTTCCCGTGGCAAAGCAGGCAATCCTCCTTTACGTGCAAGGCATACAGGTAGCGCTCCACCCTTTTGCCGTCTACGACGTCATCACTCCAGTATTCAACCAAATTCGGGTCTGCTTCCATTTCCCGGAGGACTTTTTCCTCGAAGGCATCGGGCTTGTTAAATAAGTTCCGGTATTTTGTGCTTGTTTGTTTGATTACGTAACCGGTTTTTTCAGCGAATTTCAAGCCAATGACGTTGCCGGAAACGGCGGGGATAAAATGTTTTGTTTGATCGTTGATGTCCAGTTTTGAAGTCTTCAGGGCGAAAGCGAGATAATTTCGGGTAATTTCCAATTCCATCGCAATCAATTTTGCCTCTTCCCTGACCTCTTTGGTAAACTCCTGGCGGGCCCTATGATAAATAAAAAAAGCTATCACGCCATTTAAGGTTATCAACAGAACAGCCAGGAGGAGGGTGAGTTTATGCCTGATCTTCATGTTTTTTCCCCTGTTTTCTTCCCATGCGGTCGTAGCGGAATATGGAACGCCCGCATTGCCCGCAGGTATGCAGTTCCTGGAGTTTTTCAAGGTAATCCATAACGGTCTGAACGACCGAGGCGTGACTCCACGTCAGGGGAGAAACCGAAATGGCTGCTCCCGTATAAGGATTGATTTGTTCCGCCAGCACGCCGGAAGGCAGCGCGCGCGACACGACCCACCGCAAATAATTTATCACGCGCTCAAGGTCTTCAGGGGTTTTGGCGATCGCCACGTAGTATTGTGCCACCCACATGGTACAAATAATCCACGGGTTGCCGGGAATGGCGTCGTCGCTACCGACGCGTTGATAGGAGTCGCGCTCATATCGGGCAATACCCCCTATTTTCGTCTTAACCCACAAGGCATCTTCAATGGCCTTCATGGTGTTCCGCACCTTTACGTCGTGAGGGTCATAAACGCCGAAGGCAAACATGCCGTAGAGGCTGGCGTCGATTGTCGCGTCGCAGTCGAATCCCCCGTCTTTCTTCGGGTATATCATCCTCAAAAACCTTTTATGCTCTTCACTGTAGAGGTATTGGTCTATGGCCACCTTTATTTGCGCGGCGGCCTGCCGGTATGTTTTGGCTTTTTCGACGTGATAAAATATGTCTGATATGTTTGCAGCCGCAATCAATCCGCCGTACACGGTGGCGGTTGTAAACGATAGTATGCCGCGCCGTTCTTCCCACAGGTCATAAGATGGAAGAGGAAGCCCCGTTTGCTCGTCCCGGTAGCTCACGAGGAAATCAGCCGCCTTCTCGATAAAGGAGTGGTAGAGTGGGCGGATTTCTTCGATCTTCCGGTATTTGTCGTAATATTGTCCTATGGCCCATAGCACCAGCGCCGTTTCATCTTCCTGGATGGGGACATGGATATCGTCACCCTTTACCCACGGGTGCCATGAGCTGCCGAAGGAACCGTCTGGGTTATATTTGTGGAGCAAAAACCCGTCATCCACCATCACACTGGCGCAGAAGTTATAGGGGGCGATCACTCCAGCGCAAAAATCGAAAAACTTCCGGCACATCGTGATGTATCCGGCCTTCATCAGGGCATAGCTCACCAGCGCGCCGTCGCGCGGCCACATGTAGCTGTAGGTGTCTTTTGCGTACTGTCTGATATCAGAATCGTTTGCGGCAATAATGGCGCCTCCGCTGTCAATTTGCGTGGGAAGGATAAGGAGGCTCCGTTTAAAGAGATCGACGACGTCCTCCGGCAGATTGCCAAAATCAAACTCCTCTTTATTTACCCAGTAGCGCCAGTAGCTCGCCGTCCTGTCGATTATTTTTTGCGGCTTCTCACTCAGAAGTATGTCATTCAGCCCATTCACTTCGCCGTAATTCTTCCCCACGGCGATCCAGTAGTAAACGACGGCTTCGCCGAGCGAAGGGATTTCCATATAGGCGCCGATGGTGGAGTCTACGGAACCTTGCGCAATGGGGTTTCCGCCCAACATCCCATCCTCCGCGTCCCGCCAGGTGCCTTCCGCTCCCTGGTGCCGTTTAATGCCCGTGGCATACTCGCGTACGCCCCATACGTCGCCCGCGGAGCAGTTTACCAGAAAGTACCGGGGACCCTTGTAGTGGATAATGCAATTCTGTTTTGCGTCATAAAACGCCGTATCGCCGACCTCGTTTTCCATAATATTGAGGTCCTGGTGAAAAAAAAGGCGGATATCCCTCTTGGTGTTCTTTAGGTTATGAACCGTTACCTTGCGCAGGTAGATATTCTTTTCAAAATCAACAACGTCGTTGCAGGTAAGCTGAATACCCAGCCTTTCATTAAAGGCGCGCACGGAGGTCACGAGTGTCTCTTTCAGGTATCCCAGCGTGAGCTTCCATTCCCGCGCATTAACCCAGGAATAACCCTCACGCGTCCAAACGCCAAACCTGCTGGGATTCCCCTGCGAATGGTTTTCTTTTCCTACACGGGGAAAATAAAAGTCCCTGATGGCGTAATCCGCATCAAAGGCGACCAATAAAGAACCGTTACCGACAGGGATGTCTCTGGGCATTGTTCTATTCCTTAGCGAAACGAAAAGTTATTGAGTATCTGTACAACGCTTCCAGTTTATCATAATAATTTCCAGGCCTTTTATGCCTGTTTTTATCCTTTTGCGTGTCTTTTGAGACGCCTTTATTTTATCAGTCTTTTCAAGGCGTTCAAGGGAATTTAATTCTTGTGTGGTTTTAGATGTTTTGATATGCTTTTATGATTAGGCACGACGAGAGTACGACATGAAATCTCGTCTGTGAAGAACCGTCGCTTCCGGACGATGATTGCATCTGCGCAACGACTACACTATGGAAATTCTGCCATTTTCTTGTAGATTCTTAACAAACTTCATTAGTTTAAACATGTTTTCATGTAAACGAATTTGTATTGATTTGTTCCTGTAAAGTGCTATCATACCTACCGAGTCACCCTAGAGAAGAGACTTGAAACGCTCATCATCTGCCCGAAGAATCTGACGCACATGTGGGAAGATTATGCGCATACCTACCAATTACGGGCAAAAGTCTTACCCCTTACGCAAGTTCAATCG
>JACVXV010000290.1 GCA_015661205.1 Candidatus Brocadiaceae bacterium | reverse complement strand
GGTCGGTGGTTCGAGCCCACCCACGGTCACCGGGCTCTGGATAGTGATCATTATCGCTCTTGCGGAAGTGGCGAAATTGGCAGACGCACCATCTTGAGGGGGTGGCGCCCAAAAGGCATGCGGGTTCAAGTCCCGCCTTCCGCACAAATGAATGCGCCATTTGGCGAAGTGAAATTGTGTGGCAGCCTCGACAAATTGAGAAGAATTGCCTTGACTTTATGGGCGTGCCGCTTTATATTGGTGCAGGTTTTTGGTCTTTCTTTTTTCTCCCAATGAGTATCCTGAAGCGTTTCACCCCAATATTGGTTGCTCTTCTTTTGGTTGTCTCTTCTGCAGCACTGTCTGGTGTTATCAGGGATGGCAGCTTCAGTGGGATCAGCAACGGCAGCGACATCACCCTCCGGTGGGTGAGCGAGGATGAGAGCGGGGCTCTTCGCTACGAGATTGAACGCAAGGCTGGACTCAACGGCCAGTTCGTATTCCTCTCACAGCTTGCTCTAAGAGGGAATAACATTTCGTACACGTATGTTGACGACTCCGCGTTCAGGACCTCGGAAAGTGTGTACCAATACCGGATTAAGGTGGTGCTTTCTTCCGGCGTCTCAGTGTACTATGGACCTATTACTGTGACGCATTCGGTAAACAGCGTTGCGAAAAGAACGTGGGGTAGCATTAAGGCAATGTTCCGCTGAGAGTAGTGTGAGCATCGGGCATGTGTATGAACAGCGATACTTTCGTGTCGCTTTTTTTGTTTGTGGACGTGTGAGGTGATACGCCAGGCCAAGCCTCTTGTTCTCGCATCTCGTTCACCGCGAAGGATTCTGCTATTGAAGCAGATTGGTCTCTCTCCCGAGATCGTTCCAAGTGAGATCGGAGAAGAGATAGATCAGGGTTCCAGCCCAGCCGATAATGCCATGAGGTTGGCCCACGCCAAGGCGATGGATGTTGGGCGAAGACTCCAAAACGCAATAGTCATCGGAGCTGATACGATTGTTGTGCTTGATGGCAAGTATCTTGGCCTGGATGGTTATCTCTGCGCCTATTTTGGCTTCTGAAATCTTTTGTATCCGGGTGCGGTCTTTATAATCTCTTGGGAAATAAGAGAGCATGTCATGGATTGTGTGGATTCCCAGCCTTTCAAGGATTTCACATCTTTTTGGCCCCACACCTTTCAGGAACTGGACTGACTGATGTAATAAGGATTGTGCGGTTGTCTTCGTTGGAGATTTTGTAATCGGCATTTTAGTTTAATGTTAAGGAAATTCAAAGTTGCAATTGTTTTCGCTGGTTCAATCGTCCTCGATTGAACCGAAATGTTTCGGTTCAGGCTGCAAGCCTGAACCAGCACAGGGCGAACTTTAGTTCGCATAGGATATAAGCGAACTAAAGTTCGCGCTACGTTGAAAAAGTCGCCGAAAGCCTAATTTAATAGATATATTGCGTAATTATACAGTTTGAAAGAACTATAGGGTTACGATGTATTTTAAATAGCAGAAGATGCCAGCCTAAAGTTAACAAGAGCGGCCATGTTTCTAAATCTTCGATTGTAATCGATCATTTTGTGACGATACACCTGGGCAAGGATTTGATATTTCTTCATACGACTTAATACATGTTCAACAAGAATACGTATTCGAGAATGTTTCCTATTAAAACGCTTTTCAGAAAGACTCAGGGTACTATGATTGCGTCTCCTCTTTATCGGTATTATAATCGTATGTTCAGGGTAGTCATTTGGAGCGCCATCGTATCCGCTATCGCCATAATGGGCACTTTTCGTAGGCAACTTTTTAGCCGTATTCTCCTGTTTAAAGATGTTATAGTCATGGGTTCCGTAATTTGCGTCTTGATGGTATGACGTTTCTTCTTTCCGGAATAGTATTTCTTTTGTATCCTTTTTTTCGGTCTTCGTCTTTGCTGTTCAGTAGCATCGGTTACCACCTCTGCAAAGTCAGGACACACCACAAGCAGATCCTCCAAGGTAGAAACTTTCTTTACGTCGGGAGAAATCCTGCGTCTTATCGACTGACTCAGAGAAGGATCGGCAGCTTTTTCTACCAGGGGTTCCATTTTAATCCTCAGCCTACAGGCATTGCTCGAATGAATGCCAAAGAGATATCCCATAAGTTCGTCGGTAAGGTAATAACGGTAAAACAACAAAATGAATAACAGTTTATCTTCTATAGTAGAAAGTTTATATTTTCTTCCTTGTCCAAGTGCGCGTTTTCGCTCTCTTTGGGATAAACGTTTTTTCTCTGCTTTTCCCCATAATGGTTTTAGTTTTGTGCTGTGCCATCAGGGCTAAAGCCCCGGTAGGACGTGTACCCACTAACCCCAGCCTTAAGGCTGGGGTTAGTGACGGTCTTATCTGAATTGGGCTTTAGCCCTGACAGTACCTGATCTTCAAAGTGTCGGACAACAAACTTGTTCAGATTATTTATTGTCAATCCCTTAGTGGCGAAAAAAGTCGCCGAAAGCCTAAGTTAATATAAGGTGACGGTTAGTGTTTGTCAAATTGAATATTTACGGAATAAACTCATGAGATTTGTGCTTAACATCAAAGCAAATCAATGATATAATTTTGTGGCTTCAAACTTCATTCCAGAAAAATTCATCATTTTTGTGGAGATAAAGATGAAAAGTAAGGTCTATTTTATAAAGGTTGAAAATGGTGAGGGCGTTGCCTCGCTTGCGCAAAAGACAGGTCAGTTATTTGATTTTGCTGGTTTTAAGGATGCGATCAGCAAGAAAGACATGGTAGCGGTGAAAACGAGCTTTGGCGAAAAGGGGAATACCGGTCACCTCAAACCACCCATCATAAAGGCCGTTGTAGATAAAGTAAAGGAGTGTAACGGAAAACCTTTTTTAATAGAGACAAACACGTTGTACGCAGGTAGCCGTACCAATGCCGTAGATCACCTCTCACACGCCCACGATCACGGTTTTGGCTATGAAAATATCGGCGCTCCCATTATCATTGGAGACGGACTCTTCGGCGAGCATGATGTGCAGGTAGAGATTAACCAGAAATTGTGTAAATACGCCTTTGTGTCCGGCGTTGCCAGGGCAGCGAACGCCATCATCTCAATTGCCCAT
>JACVXV010000187.1 GCA_015661205.1 Candidatus Brocadiaceae bacterium | reverse complement strand
ATGCAGAATACCGGTTTAGGATGGCGGCTAACGTGAGGCCGTTGCCGCCGCCGACGTCAACCACCATTCGAAAGGCGTCGAAGCAGTATGCGGCAAGCACCGGCTCCGTCTCCGCGCTGTGTATCCCCGTCATCGCGGCGTCATAAATGGCATGCCGGTCGGGATGTTTCTCCATGTATTGGAAAAAGGACGTTCCATACCGGCTCTTAAACCCAGGTTCTCCGGTTTGCGCCGAATGCAGCAGCACGCCCCAGGTTTCATGAAACTCGGCGCCCATCATGGCGGCAACAGCACGCTGTGAACCGGCCATGTCGCTGCGCAGCAAGTTTGCGCGCGGGGTCAGCGAGAAACGGCCTTGCGCATCTTCCATAAAGACGCCGACGCTTGCCAGCGCGCGCAGCACCCGGTAGAGCGCGCCGCCGTGCGCATGCGTCCGTGAAGCCAATTCACTTGCGGTTTGTGGTCTTTGTGCAAGCAAATCCGCAATCCCAAGCTCTGCGGCAACCCATAGCCCTTGTGTTATCCAGGCGCCGCCGAATACCTGCTTGAAAAACTCTATGTCTTCTGTCATTGATCGTTCCGCTCCTGTGTTGAGTTTGTAGTTCATTGTTTGTAGTTTAGTACATATTATTTTATAAATTTTACATAAATATTGTGAGTTTTGACAAGAAGTTTTGTTTGTGGGAATTTCGGTTTTGAGTTTCAAGTTTCGTGTTCCAGGTGTTCCGTGGTTTCACATTGTGTGTCCATACAACAACCTGTTTGCCATCTGTGGGGCTTAGCACTTGGACGTCCCTGTTCACTTTACCCGATTCCATCCTACGTACAAACTAAAAAACCTGCCGCCGACCTCCGTCAAAACCCTTGAAATGGCAAGAAAAATTGCCATGGATACAGGGCTGCGCTTCCCCTACGTGGGCAACGTGCCCGGCCACGAAGGAGAAAATACCTACTGTCCGCACTGTCAACACGCCTTAATCAAACACGCCGGTTTCTCCATAACAGAATACCGGCTTAAAGACCGCGCCTGCATAAATTGCAAAAAACCCGTGCCCGGCGTATGGATGTAAGCGGATCATGCGTTCGTGGTGGTCAAAAGAAATGTTGGACTTTGCGCTTCAACCTGATCTGACGGTTTGTGTGGCATGGGCAAAATCAGCTTGCCAGTTCCTGTGCTTGTATCTATACGGCATGATGACGATAAAGCAAAAATCTCTATGGGAACAATGGGATATTGACATCATTCATGATGAGAAGATAAAAGAGACGGTACATGCCCTTTTCAACCGGATAGAAAATCTGGCGGCAGGCATTCGCGACCTTCAGTAAGAAAACCAGCGATTACGAGACGAAATCAATCGTACTACACGTGAATAGTTTACGCTGCGTTCAATCCAACGAACATATCTTGTGCTGCGGTATATTGAATACTTCGGTAATTACGCTTGACAGATGCGCCAGGGAGCGTTATATTATAATCGAGAGTATAGATAATACTGCAAATCATTGTATTAACAAGAGGCTTAATTTTAATGATGATAATAAAAGGCCTTGCATTGCAAACGCAGAGTCTTTGATACTCTCTCAGGCGAATATTTGGAGCAAGCGCAATTAAATCCGCATGAAAAAGAAGATTACAGAAATCACAGACATTCAACTTGGCTATCAATTCCGGGAAAAAATTGAGCCGGTAGACGACGGCAATACCAGGGTGATTCAGATTCGGGACTTTGATGATCATCGTATTTTACATAAAGAAGGACTCTCACGGGTAAAAATCGACAAACCTTCTGAACATTATCTTATTAATAAGGGCGACGTCCTTTTTCTTTCACGTGGGCATCGAAATTGGGCGGCTTCAATAATTGATGACTGTGAGGATACAATAGCAGTAAGCCATTTTTTTGTTTTAAAAATGAGAAATGCGTCTGTGATTCCTGAATATATCGCGTGGTACATCAATCAGACACCGGCACAGAAATACCTTCACAACATCGCGCGCCGTGGCACTCATATACCGATTATTCCTTTATCGGCCTTCGAGGGGCTCACGGTGGATTTGCCTAAAAAAGAGACCCAGGAAAAAATTGTCGAGCTGAGTAATCTTATGGAAAAGGAGTGGCGGCTTTTCAATGAGCTACAGGGCAAACGTTCACAATTAGTAAACACAATAAGCTTAAAAGCAATTAAGGATAATAAGGAGCAATAACATGGCCACTAAGGTTTCTCAGGAAGAAATTAACAACATTGCATGGGCCGCATGTGACACATTCAGAGGGCCTGTAGATCCGGCGCAGTATAAGGATTACATCCTTGTGATGTTGTTTCTTAAATACATCTCTGATGTATGGAAAGACCATTATGAAGAATTCAAAAAACAGTATGGCGATGACGACGAACGTATCCGTCGGAGATTAGGCCGTGAACGTTTTCTGTTGCCGATTGTGGAATATGAAGATCCCGACACAGGGCAGAAGGAAAGCTTTTTAGCGGATTTCTACAGTCTCTACGAACGAAGGAGTAACGCTAAAATTGGCGATCTGATAAATATAGCGCTTGACGCCATTGAGGAAGCAAACAAGGTCAAGCTGGAAGGCGTGTTCCGTAATATTGACTTCAACAGCGAAGCAAACCTTGGGAGGACAAAGGATAGGAATCGCTTGTTAAAACATATTTTGGAAGACTTCAATAAACCACAGCTCGACCTGCGGCCCAGCCGTGTTTCTGAAGACGTTATAGGCAACACTTACATTTATCTTATTGAACGTTTTGCTTCTGACGCAGGGAAAAAGGCCGGTGAATTCTATACCCCGCACAAAGTTTCAGAACTGCTTGCCAAGCTTGTTCAACCCAAGCCTGGCGACCGCATCTGCGATCCGACAACAGGCTCTGCCGGGCTTCTTATTGAAGCAGCCAAAGAGGTAGGCAGCCGGGATTTCGCATTGTTTGGCATGGAGGTAAACGGCAGCACCTGGGCTCTGGCAAGGATGAACATGTTCCTGCACGGCATGGACAGCGCCCGCATTGAATGGTGTAATGCCCTGACCAATCCGGCGCTTGTGGAGAATGACCGCCTCATGAAGTTCAACGTTGTCGTGGCCAATCCACCTTTTTCGCTCGACAAATGGGGGGCGGAGCAGGCCGAAGGTGACCGCTATAACCGTTTCTGGCGTGGGATACCGCCAAAGAGTAAAGGTGACTATGCATTTATAAGTCACATGGTAGAAGCCGCGCTGGAAAAGGAAGGCCGCGTGGCTGTGGTCGTTCCGCACGGCGTACTGTTCCGTGGAGGCGCTGAGGAGCGTATTCGCCAGAAACTCATTGAAGATAATCTGCTTGATGCGGTCATAGGGCTTCCTGCGAACTTGTTTCCTACGACGTCAATCCCGGTAGCAATTCTCGTTTTTGATAGGTCACGGGAAAAAGGTGGCGTCAAAGAGAACCGCCGTGATGTGTTGTTCATAGACGCAAGCAGGGATTATCAGTCGGCCAAGACCCGG
The DNA here is from genome assembly GCA_015661205.1 of Candidatus Brocadiaceae bacterium. Classification (GTDB taxonomy): domain Bacteria; phylum Planctomycetota; class Brocadiia; order Brocadiales; family Brocadiaceae; genus JACVXV01. The sequence goes on along the minus strand of JACVXV010000187.1, from coordinate 2,628 downwards.
AATCTTTTACTGGCAGAGCATATTGAAAAAATCGTCGCCACGTACAAGACCCGCAAGGATGTGGATAAATATGCCCACATAGCATCATTCGATGAAATCAAGGAGAACGATTTCAACCTTAACATTCCTCGTTATGTCGATACCTTTGAGGAAGAAGAGGAAATAGACGTCGTTGCGGTGCAGAAGGAAATAGACCAACTGGAGGGTGAACTTGTCGAGGTAAGGAGCAAGATGAAGAAATATCTTAAGGAGTTGGGGGTGAAATGAGACCATATCGAGGATATCCTCGGAAAGGTTGTGATAACATGCTTGAACTATTCGGAAATTCCGAATAGTTGACGGCCGTGTAATGAATATGAAGCGGCCAATATGAGAACGTCCTCGCTATGGCCGGGGAAATGGGCAAACGTGTTAAGTTAAGAAATCAATGATTACCTTGATTGTATAGGAATTTTCATTTTATTTATGCGGATTTGCTGGCGAGTGTTAATGGAAGTCTGTTGATGATAGCGAGATAGAGTGATTGTAATTATTTTGTGTATAATCGCTAAACCGAAGACTGCCGGAGTTGGACGAATGTAGCCCCAGAGGGGCGGCCTGTTTGTAGAATAGAGAACCTAAACACCACAAAAGCTCCATAGGAGCGACCTGCGATATGTTGGTTGGCCATGTGCCGCACTTGACAATAAAAAAAACACAGGTCGCTCCTATGGAGCTAAATAGCTTAATTTGCATGAAATACTACAAACAGGCCGCCCCTCTGGGGCTTAAAGAAATGCAAAACAACCTTGCAGATGCAAGGCAGAGTCCGCCCGAAGGGCGTTAAGTTCATGTATAGGAATTTCAATGCCGTTGTAGGGACACGGTGCCCGTGTCCTTTACGTATGAACACAAATAAGCCGCCGAAAAGGCTTAATTAAAACCATCAATTAAATAAGGTCTTTGACAACTATTTTTGGTGTTGTACAAAAGAATATTTGAATGTTTTGATATTTGTGTCGCCCCTCCGGGGCTTGATATCTTCTTACAATAGCTTTCCCACCGCTTACGCAGTGGGCTACTATTGTGTTGTCCCTAACGGGGTATGACAAAAACACCCCTTCGGGGTGTAACAACCGTAGCCCACTGCGTGAGCGGTGGGTAAAGAGATATCCCTATTGTTTTAGCCCCGCAGGGGCGGCACAACCCGAATAAGCAGTATTGACGAGTGTACAGGCACGGGACTTACAACGGTACGAATGCCACTGGATATGAATGAATATAGCCCCGGAGGGGCGATCTGTTTGTAGCAACGGAATTGAAACATCATAAAAAGCTCCGTAGGAGCGGCCTGATATATGCTTTCACAAAACTATGCGATTGCGTGTTTGGCAAAAATACCAGACCGTTCCTACGGAGCTAAATACCTTGGTTTGTATTTACACAAACAGGTCGCCCCATCGGGGCTAAAGAAACGGTGGTAATCTTGCATGGTATTGTCTGTCTGAAAAGGCTTGAATTAAACGGGCGGAATGGGTATTCTCAATTTCTTAACTTAACACGTATGGGGAAACGGGGGGGTGCCGATGAAAAAGGAACTGATAAACCAACTGCACAAACAATTTGACGGTATCGTCAATGTCTGGCCTGAGTCCGATGTGGAGTTCTGGTATGCTCGTGATTTACAGGGGGGCTTGGGTTACGACCGTTGGGAAAACTTCAAAAAAGTAATCGACAAAGCTGTAAGCTCCTGTGAGACAACAGGCGTCAGAGTCTCTGACCATTTTCGTGACGTCACGAAAATGGTCCGGATCGGATCGGGCGCGGAACGTCCGGTTGATGACATCATCCTGACCCGCTATGCCTGCTATCTGATAGCCCAGAATGGCGACCCTCGAAAAGATCAGATTGCCTTTGCCCAAAGCTACTTTGCCATCCAGACCCGAAAACAGGAGATCGTAGAGGAGCGTATCCAGTTACAGGAACGCCTTCATGCCCGCCGAAAACTGCGTGAGTCCGAAATCGAACTTTCCAAAAACATCTATGAGCGCGGCGTGGACGACCAGGGCTTCGGGCGTATCAGATCCAAGGGCGACTCCGCTCTCTTCGGCGGCAAATCCACCCAGACAATGAAGAACAAACTTGGTGTTCCTGAAACTCGTCCGCTTGCAGACTTTCTACCGACGATCACCATCACAGCTAAGAACCTTGCCGCTGAAATCACCAATCATAATGTGAATCAGAACGATTTACAAGGTGAACCATCCATTACCGACGAGCATGTGCAGAACAATCAGAGCATACGCAACGTGCTGGTTAAGCGCGGGATCAAGCCAGAGGAACTACCTGCGGAAGAAGACCTGAAGAAGCTGGAACGCAGGGTGAAATCTGACGAGAAAAGGTTGATAAAGAGCGCGGAACTGCCAAAGAAGTTGGGTGGAGCAAACGATGAGTAATAAATGGCAAAAAGTCAGGCTAGGAGACGTTATTACATATAGGAAAGGATTCGCCTTTAATTCTAATAAGTTTGTTAGCACCGGAAAACGTGAGAATGGCTCGTCCGCAGAATCTGTGGGTAACAAGTAAGACTTAGGAAGAGAAAAGGTGTATTGCCTTCCCAAAAGGTGTAAGATGTTTTTATTGAGAAAA
>JACVXV010000056.1 GCA_015661205.1 Candidatus Brocadiaceae bacterium | reverse complement strand
TTTCTCTCATTTGCTTGTTCCATTTTTCCCTCCTTTGAAATAATTTAAGTATAGCTTATTTCAATTAGAGAAATTCCGTTTCCGTCTGAAGCAGAACATTTCGTCTCGTAAGCCCTTATGCCATTCTCACCCATAGTCGCTGCAAGATAGCGCCCATCAGGAGAGTAAGTAAGATGAAAGATGGTATTGCGTAAACCACCGATACGCCTTATCATTTTGCCGGTATTGCGCTCAAGGAGGTAGATGGAGTGTTCTCCTGATTCTTTACCTGTATACCCGCCGATAGCCACCGTTGAACCATCGGGTGAGATGGCAACGGCATAGATTTTGCCAACATGAATCCCCTCCATGGGGATGCGCAGGATTTGTAGCAGACGCCCCGTCTTAATATCATAGACGCGGGAGGTCTTGTCTTCTGAGCCACTGACGAGAAAACGCTGCTGGGCGTCAACCGGTATTCGCCAGACTTTAGCCGTATGCTGACCCGTCTCCACGCGCAAAATTGGTTTCCCGGTGAATTCAGTAGCCGCCTGGATGGCGCTATCAGAAAATAAAAAAACAAACCCGATTACCGACAATACCGTAAGCACCAGCCGGGTCAAACAAGAGAAGCGGAGGTTCGTGGTTTTATAGATATTGGTAATCATAACAATTATGCGCCTTTCAGGCAGGACAATGCCATGCCTTCCGCCCCAGTACCATCAGGGCTAAAGCCCATTGCTGTGGTCATCACGCACCCCAGCCTGAAGGCTGGGGTTAATATAAAAGCGCTACGGAAGCCATACACATACCGTCCATCACAAACCACAGCCTGAAGGCTGTGGTAAAGGCTGAAGGGCTTGGACACAAGCGCTACGGAATCATCCACGAACAGCCGTTCATTAACCCCAGCCTTCAGGCTGGGGTGCCAGACACACACCATCTCCGGGCTTTAGCCCTGACAGCACGCAAATGGGCGTTATTCTAAGCATTTCGGAGAAGGAAATCAACCTGATTTTCCCACCCGCACGTGTCGTGGCAAGTCGCGCCTTGCCACTACGTTGCTAAAAGCCGCCGTATGCAGTAGCGCAGGCGTCCCGCCTGCTGTTTTTTTATGCAGGCGGGACGCCTGCGCTACCAAACTCCGTCACCAATTTAACGTACGGCAATTTCAATGCCGTTATTATGGTTGTAGGGGCGAAGCGTTTGCCAAATTTGGTGTGAATGTGTTATTGTGTTAGCAAGCAAATGCTTCGCCCCTTCGGCGCAACGGTAGGGCGACCCTTTAGGGTTGCCAGCCCTGGTATGTGTTCAAACAGCAGCAAGGCTGAAGCCTTGCCCTACGTTTAAAACATATTGACGTACATATCTATAACCTGGTCTTGACTGAACAAGAGATAAATGCCATAATCCATGAACCTTTTTTGCCGGGTTTGTGGCGATAGGGGGGCAAGGCTGAAGCCTTGCCCTGCGTGTGAATATAAAATGTTTTTTCCGGGTATGATTGTGTAAAGGATTTTTTTCTGGTGAAATTTCAAACTAGTCTTATTATATTGTTTACCATCGCCGGATGTTTCTTCTTCCGGAATTGCCACCTTGCGTTCGGCCAAAGCGCAAACCAGGGAATAGAAGAAACTGCCGAAAAGACCGCTCCGGCAAACAGCCAGGATGCCAATACAATAAACGCCCTTACCAGTATTAGCGGTGCTATCAGCGAATTGCAAGGACAAATCAGAAATGAAAAAAAGAGGTTGCAAGCGGTTATAGCCCAGGAAGAGCGGGCGGAAATTGCCGAAGAAATCAATGCACTCAAAGAACGTGCAGATTCACTCATGGCAAATTTTGAGACGATTGCGACCGGGATAGACAGAGAATCGTTTGAAACCAGGCCGCAAAAGCATTTCGACTGGAAGGAAGAAGTCCAGATACTCATCGGCCCCATAATGAACGAACTGAAGAGCATGACGGCCAGACCCCGATTAATCGAGAATCTGCGTGTGCAGGTGGCTTATTATGAAAAACAGATCGCCATAATAAAAGACGCCATGGAAACTATCCGTGCCAACATTGCTCATACCACGGATGAAAACCTTAAAAGCAAATTAACCGATCTGGAAAATACGTGGTACGACAAAGGGAAAAACGTATCAAGCCAACTTACGGTTGTTAAGTATCAATTGGCCGAAAAATTGCGTGAAAGAAGTACCCTGCTCGAGTCAGGCCAGAACATCGTGCGGGTCTTCTTTAAAAGCCGCGGAAGAAACTTTATCATGGCGGTGATTGCATTCCTCATGGTATTTTTTTCCCTCAGGTATGTCCACCGGTATATTTACAAAATCAGCCCCATCCACAGAACGGTTACCGGTTCTTTCTACTTTCGGCTTGCAGACGTGGTGTATCACGTTTTAACGTTTGTTGCCGCTACGGCGGCGTTATTGATTGTGCTTTACGTTTGCGGCGATTGGGTACTTCTTGGTTTGTCGTTTGTGTTTGTTTTTGGGCTAATCTGGACGGCGAAACAAACCCTCCCCCGTTTCTACGACCAGTGTTCCATTTTGCTGAACCTGGGAACGGTCAAGGAACACGAGCGCGTAATATACAACGGCCTCCCGTGGAGGGTGGCGTCGCTGCAAATAAACACCTATTTAGTTAACCCCGAGTTGAAGGGAGGAACGCTCAGGCTTCCATTGAGAGAACTGAAAGACATCAGGTCGCGTCCGTATCATCCGGATGAGCCGTGGTTCCCCAGTAAAGAAAATGACTGGGTCATCCTGGCGGATGGGACGTTGGGGATGGTAATAATTCAAACGCCGGAAGTCGTGCAACTGGCAATCGCCGGCGGCAGTTGCAAGACCTATCCGACGACAGACTTTTTAACACAAAACCCCCTAAACATTTCAAAAAGTTTCCGTATTAGCGTTGTTTTTGGCATTGATTACCAGTACCAGAATATTGCCACCGGTGAAATCCCTGACAAGTTGAAAGAATACCTGCAGGCCGAACTCATCAATGAAGGGTACGAAGAACACGTCATCAGCCTCATTGTTGAATTCAAGGAGATGGGCGATTCCTCTCTTGATTACGACATTCTTGTGGACTTCTCAGGGCGGGTGGCAAAGGATTATTACAAACTTTCAAGGGTAATTCAGAAGATTGCGATGAACGCCGCCAGCAAATACCGTTGGGAAATTCCGTATACAACGTTCACGATTAACCACAATCAGACTTAGGCGAAGAAGGCGGATTGCGGGGCATAGGTGTTAAGTGAAGAAACACAACCCGAACGAATCAAGGGTATGAGGTGAGAAAATCGCCGGCATCTTAGCGCTATTTTTACCGTGTAATGAATTACGAATATCGAACAAGGAATTTCGAATTATGAAGTATGGATACAGAGCGCCGTTTCACGATGCAAATTGTGGCTGATACTTTTCTTTGTTTCGAGTTTGTTAACGTTCACTGGCGTTTATCGGGGAAACATCTTTTATCATTCGATATTCGTTATTCCTTGTTCGATATTCGATTTTGTGTTAATCTCAAATTACGGTCATATCACTTTCCTTAGCTTAACACGTATGGGATTGCGGGGAATGTCCACTGTAGAGCGAAGAGGCTCTTCGCTCTACGTTAAAAGCCTCCGGCTATATTTTATGAATACCGATATCAATTACAAACGTTATTTAAAACTCGACTTGCTTCCCACACCCTGGTGTCCCGGATGCGGGAATGGCATTGTCCTGAAGGCTGTATGCCAGGCGTTTGACGAACTTAACCTGCCGAAGGAAGGCACGGTGATCGTCTCCGGCATTGGCTGTGCAGGAAGAAGCGCCGGGTTTTTCGACCTTGATTCCGTCCACACGGCGCATGGCAGGGCTATCCCCGTTGCGGAAGGCATTAAATATGCAAACGACGCCCTCACGGTGGTTGTGTTGAGCGGCGACGGTGATTTGCTTGGCATCGGTGGCAACCATTTACTGCACGCGATACGGCGAAACACCAATATTACCGTAGTGTGTTACGCAAACGAGATTTATGGTATGACGGGCGGCCAGGTATCCCCCCTCACGCCGCATAACGCAAAGACAGTGACTTCCCCGCTCGGCAATGCCGATTTCCCCATCGACGTGCAGTCTTACTTTAAAAACCGCAACAGTTACTTTGCCCGCACAACGGCCTTCCACCTGAACCATCTGAAAAAAAGCATTGTAGAAGCCTTGAAATTCAAGGGATTTTCTTTTGTGGAGGCGAGAACTATGTGCATTGTGAATTACGGCAGGCGGGTCGGCTATAAAAATTCACACGAAATGCTTATGCACTATAAGGAGTTCTACAAGGTGAGTGACGATACGGAAGAATTGTCTCAAAATGAAATCGGAATTTTAAGGCATACCGCTGGATTATAAGGACGGGGAATCCCAGTAAATATAAAATACAAGGGAATGGTGTTGACTTTTTGAAGAATTTCATTATAATTTCTTACTTGTGTTTTAGTCATTGATGTAGAATGTATCGCTCAATAAACGGTCATAAGTTTTGCGCTCGTAGCTCAATTGGATAGAGTAGTGGACTTCGAATCCAACGGTTGCAGGTTCAAGTCCTGCCGGGCGCGCCACCAAAGCCTAAAAAATTTGCAAGCAATGATACGGTAGCGCCCTTAGCTCAGTTGGTAGAGCAAGTGACTCTTAATCACTGGGTCGAAGGTTCGAATCCTTCAGGGCGCACCAATTACTCAAGGCTTGGACGTTGCAGGTATTAGGAAGAAAAGATAGCTCTTCGTTATTTATCGTTTCTGGCTGTTGCGTAGACTTTCTTTAGACCAGCAAAAAGTTCTTTGGTAAACTCGGGATTTTTTGCGAGGGTGGCGGAACTGGCAGACGCGCAAGATTTAGGATCTTGTGCCCTTATACGGCATGGGGGTTCAATTCCCCCCCCTCGCACTTATAAGGTTGTTATATATCAGAGCGGGTGTAGCTCAGCGGTAGAGCGTCACGTTGCCAACGTGAATGTCGTGGGTTCGATCCCCATCACCCGCTCCATTTTTTTATTTTAGCCGGAAAAGCAATGCAGGTACTAATACAATGAACGTGACAATAGAAGATGCAGGCCCTTGTAAAAAAGTATTGAAGTTCGAAATACCGAAGGAAACCATAGAAAGTGAATTTGAGAAGAAGACGTTAGAGGTTTGCGGCACTGTGGAGCTTCCTGGTTTTAGAAAGGGATGTGCGCCTCGCAAGTTGGTGGAAAAGCGGTTTGGAACGCAAATTAGGGATGAGGTAAAGCAGTCGCTTGTTAATGAAAGTTACCAAAAAGCGCTTGAAGAGCATAAAATCAATCCCGTTGGTGACCCCAAGTTTGGTGATGTAAAAATGGAGTCGGGACAGCCCATTAATTTTGACGTGACACTGGAGGTTTGGCCGCTTTTTGACGTTGATAACTATAAGTCACTGAATTTAAAGAGAAAATCCGCTGCCGTTAATGATGAAGAAGTAGAAATCGCCTTGCAGCGCTTGTCACTTCAAAAAGCACAGTTGTCCATGGTGAAAGACGGTGTTGTTAAGCATGGAAATCAGGTTATTTGTGATTGTAAAGTGGAAGTAGAGAACGTGTGCATATTGGAAGACGAAGACGTTGAAGTCAACGTATTTAATGGCACCGTGGTTGCCCACACTACGATTACCGATTTGGTTGCCAGGATGGAAGGGGTAAAATCAGGCGACGTGTGTACGATTGACGTCCAACTGTCAAATAACTTTCCGAAGGCTGAATATCGCGGCAAACCGGCAAAATTGAAGTTGACAGTAAAAGAAATCAAGCAGCTTACCCCGCCCCCGATTAATGAAGATTTCGCAAAGATGATCGGTTTTGATTCACTGGAAGACTTAAAAAAGAAAGTACGCAAACAGGTCGAAGCAGACAAGAAGAATTGGTCGGAGGAAATCTTAAGAAACCAGTTGCTGGACATCCTTCTGGAACAAGTAAAATTTGACCTGCCTCAAGACCTCGTCAACTATCACACGGAACAAAGGGCATATAAGCATCAGATGGATTTATACAAGCGTGGCGTGGCCCTGGAAGAGATACAAAAGCAAGACGATTCGATTAAACATGCGTCGGCAGATGCGGTTATGCGTGAGCTAAAGGCGTCCCTTATCCTGGATAAGGTAGCGGAGAAAGAGAAAGTTTTCGTCACGGAAAATGAGGTTGAACAGCGGATTTCCGAACTTGCAAGGTCATACAATACCGATACGGCGCGGGTACGCAAGCAACTGGAACGGCAGGGAAGCTTGTCTTATCTAAGGAACGAGATGCGCGAGGGCAAGGTTATCGACTTGCTCCTGAAAGAAGCCAAAATAACGGACGAATAAGGCGTGTTCCCATTAAATCAAAAGGCGAAGCAATCAAGGAGTTTTCGTGTATAAGGAATATTTATCACATTTGGAAAATGGCGAGTTTCCACAGGTAGGACCGCAGGCCGGGCGTGGAAGTCTTTTTGTGCCTTATGTTGTTGAAAAAACAGGTTACGGCGAGAGGCATTACGACATATTTTCGAGGTTGCTCAAAGACCGAATCATTTTCATCGGCTCAGCGATTGAAGACACCTTGTCAAATCTCGTCTTAGCGCAGATTCTATTCCTTCAGAACGAAAATAAGACACAGGACATCAACATCTACATCAACTCCCCCGGTGGTTCAATAACTGCCGGTTTGGCAATTTATGACACGATACAATTTGTGCAGTGCGACGTAGCTACCTATTGTGTAGGACAGGCGTACAGCATGGCAGCCATCATCCTTGCCGCCGGGACAAAAGGCAAAAGATACGGACTGCCCCACACCCGTATCATGCTTCATCAGCCTTGGGGTGGAATGAGGGGTACGGCAACCGACATTGGCATCCAGGCAGAAGAAATTCTGAGAATGAAGAAATACTTGAATGAAATCCTGGTAAAGCACACGGGACAGTCGCCGGAGCGCGTTGAGGAAGACGTGGATAGAGACTTTTACATGTCTTCGCAAGAGGCAAAGGTGTATGGCCTGGTAGATGAAGTGATAGAATCGTTACGCGATAAAAAGAAATAAGTAAAAATCCACCCGATACACGGGTGGTTTCCGGCTGTTAATTAAAACCACGCGCACAACGTCAGACAATCCTTTTCCTTCTTTGAAACAGCCCTACAGAGAATAGGTAATGGCCGACGACAGCTCCTACCTCCTCCCATTTTTAATGGGAGGACTTTAAGGTTCACCTCAAAAAACGTGATCAATCGTGAGTTTCTTGCTTTTCCAGACACAGGGTGACCCGTTACCGTAATTTTCCGGTATTCTTCGTTTTTCCACGCTTTCTGTGTTCTCCACTCCATTGCGGTGGACTGTTCTTCCTTTTTTTCGGATAAAATGATGTAATTCGATTGCATAGGATATTTTAAACAACCATGATCACCCCAAACGACACACCTGACAACATGCCGGAATACGGCGTCCTGGCGCTGGTCGATATCGTGAATTACACGGGACAGACGGCCAGACTGGGTGACTACGCGGCATCACAATTCACCCAACATTTCCAAAAAGAGGCGCGCGCCATTATTGAGCGACAGGGCTTCACGGTCTTGAAATTCCTGGGCGACGCCGTCCTGTTCTGGGGAACTGTAGCCCAGATCGGGAATTTTGTGGACGCAATCCTCGACTTCTTTGTCAGGAAGTGCATCCCCGGCAAACACGGGTTTGAGGCCAAATTGCGTATGGTGGCCCACGTGAGTTGCTTTACCCTTGTTTATAACGATAAGCGGGAAGCTGTGGATATTATGGGTTCCGACGCCATAATGACCTTCCGCCTGGAAAAGAAGGCGCAGGTGGAAGAGGTTATTGTGACGGACGCCCTCTTCAAGGACATTGAGGCCCTGCTAAGAAAAACAAGCTTCATGACATTTCAGGAGCCAAGCACGGAGCCGCTCAAGGGGCTTGAAATCTTTGGAAACCCCCTCTGCTACCGCCTTATACCGCCATGTTTTGACGATAACAAAAAGACATACACCATTGCCGACGTCTACCGTCAGAAGCGGGAGTCCCTCTTTGACAAGGTCAGGCAAATCCCCATCTTCGCCAACCTCTACCCGCCCATTGATATGGACGAAAACTTTATCAACCTCTCCCTCCATAAGGACTGGAAAGTGAGGGAGGCCAAAAAGGGCAGGGAGGAGGCGCGCTTCAGCAAGCACACGGAGATGTTCCGGGACTACCTTGAGCAGCGGGAAGAGATGGATGCAAGGGTATCTGCGGGCAGCGCCATTAACGCACGGAAACTCTTTCACCGCTTCAACAAGGGTATCATCCTGGGACTGCCCGGTGCCGGTAAAACCACCATATTGCAGCACTTTGCCTACACCTGTCTTTCCGGGGATCGGGACGCATTGCTCCTCCTCGTCAACTGCCGCGATATCCCGGTAAATAAGCCTGTCCCGGAGGCTATTTCACTTGACGAAGCCCTCCGCATACTCGTCCGCGCCTTTCTCTACCCCGGCTCACCCTGCAACGCTGATGAGGAAAAGAGGCACGTGGAATACACCTCTTCAAAATTCAAGGAGGCGTGGAACGCCAGAAAAGCGGTCATCCTCATAGACGCTCTGGACGAATCACAAACCCCCGATATCACCGATATGTTGCTCCGTATAACGGCGTCCCTTATGGGAAATATTGAGACTGCGGAAAGGGATTGTGTAAACGAAGCGGCTGAAAGTCAGGAAGACGCTAGCGAAAACCGTGTATTCCTTTCCTCACGTCCGGGGGAGTTTCCCACGATGCATCCGTTGGACGAACCCGTCTTCTACGTGCAGCCCATCACGATGGAGGACATGCGCGACATGGCAAGGAACTTTTACGGTGAGGCCTCGGAGGTGTATAAACGCTTTGACGACGCCATCTGGCGGCACTCCTGGATCAAGCGGCTAGCCGGCACGCCACTGACCACCCTCCTGCTCCTCGTCTACTTTCAGACGCGGGGGCAGTTCAACCGCAGGTTCCCCACCTACGACCTCCTCCTAAAGTTCGTCCTCAACCAGACGTGGGAAAAGCTCAAGCGCGGAGATTACAAGAAGAGCCTCTTAAACCCCGGCTACTTCATTGAGGAGGCGGACAAAGACGACTTCCTTGAAAAGATCGGGAGCCAGTACGACATGCTCTCCCTTTTATCCTACGAAAGCCTTTACGGCTCAGAAATGGCGCAGACGGAAGAGGCCGTAACGACGAAAAGGTCGCTTTCAAAAACCGAGCTTAAGCAACATTTTCTTGATTGGCTGGAGAGGAAAGACAAAAGGGACTTGGCGTGGTTAAATGGACTGGATGAAGGCGAAATCAGAAAAAAAACGGATACGTGGCTGGATATTTTTAAGAAGGAACACCTGTTGATCTCAGCAGGTTACGACCGATACCTCTTTATCCATTCCACCGTCATGGAATTCCTTGCCGCGCGCTATCTGCAAACGCAGCTCGGCAAGGAGGACAAGCAGATTCTCAGGAAGGAGATTGAAGCCATGATCGGCACCAGGGAGCGGCAAGGTCTGGAAACCCTCCCGATGTGCTGCGGGCGGGACTATAACGACGGGTTCCTCCTCCTCTCACTCTTAAAAGACCATTTCCAGCAAAGCCCCCCATTTTCCCTGAAAAACCCCCTGCAAGGGGATAAAGAGGTTGCCCACGCCATATCCTCCATCCCCTTCAGATGTCTGGCGGAGACGGAGGCCGCGGAGAAGGCATCCCTCGACGCCCTCACCATCACCCGGTTAAGAAACGCGGCGGAAAACGTCCTGACCCTTGATACAAAGGGATACTCGCAACACGACAAAAACTTCTCCTATTATCAGGGCTTTACCGGCAAGTCCCTTACCGGCTTTTACGGCAGCCCCAACCTGAAGCACCAGGGTGGCGTTTTTAAGGCCGTGTACGCCCCTGACGGAAAGACGATACTCTCCGCTTCCTCTGACAATACGGTGAAGATGTGGGATACGGAGACGGGCAAGGAGATACGGGCTTTTACGGGACATACCAGTCGTGTGTGGTCAGCCGTGTACGCACCCGACGGAAAGACGATACTCTCCGCTTCCTTTGACAATACGGTGAAGATGTGGGATACGGAGACGGGCAAGGAACGCGCAACGATAAGGCTCCTTTGGAAGCCCCTAAAGCTCTCTTCCAGTCCAACGTCCCCGCACGTCTTCATAACCGCCAACGCCAACGGCACCATAACCGCCTTCGACCTTTCAAAGCTCCCGTAGGCAAGGCTTCAGCCTTGCAACCGCCCGCACTCGCGCCAACGATTGCAACCTTAAAGGATCGCCCTACTATTTTGAACATTTCTGAAAAATTACCTGAGGTATAATTGAATTATGAATGTGAGAGACGCCATTATGAAACGCCGTAGTATCAGGAAGTTTAAGACTGATCCGATTGGCGACGACGTAATATTGCAGTTGTTGGAGGGCGCCCGGCTCGCGCCGTCAGGCTCCAACACGCAACCCTGGAGATTTATTGTGGTGAAGGACGCCGATATGAGGCTGAAATTGCAAGTCGCGTCCTTTAATCAGCGTCACGTCGGCCAGGCGCCGGTGATTATTGCCTGTTGCGCCGATATCAAGGCCTTCGGGGAATTTCCTGAACGGATTGACGAACTCATTGAGGCCGGCGCCCTGCCGGCAAAGTCCCGCGAGGTTTTTGTCCCGGCGTTAAAGAAGGGTGGAATGACCGCCGACATCAAGTGGCATTTGATGATCGCCGCCACGGGAAATACGGATATCGCCATTGAGCATATTGTCCTTCAGGCGGTTGAACTGGGGCTAGGTACCTGTTGGGTGCGGTGGTTTGATGACGACAGGGTAAAGAAACTGCTTGAAATCCCTAAAAACATAGAGATCATTGCGCTGCTTCCTATAGGCTATCCCGATGAAGACCCACCGCAAAGGCCGAGGTTTACCCTTGAGAAGATTGTGTATGATGAAAAATATGGCAAGTCATTGTCCCCCACCGGCGAGGTTCGATATTCGTAATTCTATATTAATTTTGCGCGCTACGGCAATCATTTCCTACTCCTCTGTCCGCTTGATTGCCGCCCCCAGCGCGGAGAGCCGTTCTTCCAGCCGTTCGTATCCCCTGTCAAGGTGATAGATGCGGTGTACGTGCGTTGAGCCTTTTGCCACCAGGCCTGCAAGCACCAGCCCGGCGCCCGCGCGCAGGTCGGAAACTTGGACGTTGGTGCCCGACAAATGGGGTGTTCCCGTGACGATTGCGCTCGTCCCTTCAATGCGGATGTCGGCGCCCATTCTTCGCAGTTCCGCCGCGTGCATGAACCGGTCGGGAAATATCTTTTCGGTGATGATGCTTTTACCCTCTACGGTGCATAGCAAGGCCATAAACTGCGCCTGCATGTCGGTTGGCATACCCGGATAGGGCAACGTGGTGATGTCGGTGGTGCGGTATGAGCCTGTCCCTCTCACCCGTATTTCGTTTCCCGTGACAATTACCTCCGTGCCAATTTCTTTTAACTTTTCAATCACAGCGCTTAAATGGTCTGCCCGGATGTTTTCCAGGGTGACGTCGCCTCTGGTAATGGCGCTTGCGATCATGAACGTCCCCGCCTCGATTCTGTCCGGGATAATCTCGTACTTGATGCCGTGCAGCTCGCGCACGCCTTCAATAGTCAGCTTGCTTTCACCGATGCCGGAAATTTTAGCGCCTGCCTTGTTGAGGAAGTGGGCAAGGTCTTGCACCTCCGGCTCGCAGGCTGCGTAGTCAATGGTGGTTGTTCCTTCTGCCAACACTGCTGCGGACATTACGTTGCACGTCCCCAGCACGGTTTTTCCCGCGAAAGAAACGTTGGTACCCTTCAGCACGTCTGCCGTGGCGTTTATGTATCCCTCCTCCGTTTCTATCCGCGCGCCGAGCGCTTCAAGCCCCTTTATGTGCAGGTCAACGGGGCGTTGTCCAATTACGCAACCGCCCGGATATGACACCTTTGCCCTGCGTCTTTTACTCAGCAACGGCCCCAGCACGCATATTGACGCCCGCATCTTGCTGACAAGCTCATACGGGGCGGTGAAAGAGTCGTTGTTCTCACCGTCCAGGAAGGTGATTTCGAGGGCGCCGTCGTCAAGCCTTTTTATTTTCCCACCGAGTTTTTGTAAGATTTCCGATTGGGTCTGGATGTCGATAATGTTCGGCACGCCCTTTATGCGGGAAGTGCCATGCAGTAAGATACAAGCAGCCATGATGGGCAATGCGGCGTTTTTTGCCCCGTTGATGCGTGTTCTGCCTTCGAGACGGCGTTCTCCCTCAATGACGATTTTTTCCACAATATTCCTCCATTTGAGCCACGACTATGCGGGGTATTTGTTGATAATCCGTTAAAAATGCAATATGGGTAAAGCAACCGGCGTTTTGCAGTAAGTGAGATACATCATGCGCCTGTTTTTCTCCAACCTCTAAGGCAATGAACCCTCCCGGCTTGAGCCAGTGTTTAACTTCTGCGATAATATGCTTAAATGCTTGCAAGCCGTCACGTCCGCTGACCAGCGCCGTATAGGGTTCATAATCCCTAACCTCTTCCTGCAGCAAGGGAAATTCATCCTCTGCCACATAAGGGGGGTTTGACACAACGAAGTGGGCTTGTACGGCGGTTTCCACCCCCTCAAGAGGCTTGAAGGCGTCGCCGCAAAGAAAGGTGATCTTATTTGACACCCCATGCCTTTGGGCGTTGAGCTTTGCAACGGCGAGGGCATCGGGGCTGATATCTATGGCGAATATCCTGGCGTTTTCCAGTTGCTTTGCGAGGGATACGGCAATGTTGCCGCTGCCCGCTCCAATGTCGATAATAACGATCTCACGGATTTCCGGCATGGCTTGCGCCCTCTGTATAACGGCCTCCACCAGCACTTCCGTTTCCGGCCGCGGTATTAATACCCGCCTGTCCACGTAAAAGTCGAGCGACATAAATTCCGCCCGGTTCGTGATGTACTGCAAGGGAAACCGCTGTGCGCGCCTCTGAATAACGGATTCATACTGCGCGATAATATCGTCATTTAGCAGTTTGGATGGGTGTATATAGAGGGCTATGCGTTCACAACCCAGGATATGGGATAAAAGTATCTCTGCGTCCAGGCGAGGGGAGTCGATATGATGGTTGCTTAATAATGCGCTTGCCCACTGAATAAGGCCGGACACGGTGCCTTTATCTGTGGCCATAGTTCTCATACTTTTCAGCAGCATTGTTATCTCAGGGAGGCGATGTGGGGAATAAATATTCCAACCATTGATTATAAACTTTCCGCCAGGTGCTTCAACTGCTCTTCCTTATAATAGTTCAATAGGGCATTAACGATGTCATCAAGGAGTCCCATCATGACTTGTTCAAGGTTGTGTACGGAGAAGTTTATCCGGTGGTCGGTGACCCGGTTTTGTGAGTAGTTATAGGTGCGGATTTTTTCGCTGCGGTCACCTGTCCCGATTTGGCCGCGCCTGATTTGGTCTCTCTCGTCCCTCTTTTGCCCTTCAAACATTTCATACATCCTGGTTCGCAGAATACGCATGGCCTTTGCGCGGTTTTTGTGCTGGGATTTTTCATCGAGGCACTTAACGACTAATCCGGTAGGCACATGGGTGATTCTGACCGCAGAACTGGTTTTATTGACCTTTTGTCCCCCCGGACCTGACGCCCGGAAGGTGTCCACGAGTAAATCGTTTGGGTTAATGTCAAATTCCACTTCTTCAATTTCCGGCAGAATGGCCACGGTGGCCGTTGAGGTATGAACCCTGCCGCTGGCCTCCGTGCGCGGCACCCTTTGGACGCGGTGGGTGCCGCTTTCGAAGCGCAATTTCTGGTACACATTGCGCCCTTCGATGGAAAAAGTCACCTCCTTGAATCCACCCAGATCGGTTTCGTTGCTGTCAAAAAGCTCCACCTTCCACCCCTGATTTTCAGCGTATCTGGTGTACATGCGAAACAGGTCTGCGGCAAAGATAGCCGCCTCGCCGCCGCCAGTTCCCGCCCTGATTTCTGCAATTACGTTCTTACTGGAAACGGTATCTTCAGTGACAAGCAAGCCCTTGACTTCGTCAAACAGGTCTTCCTCCTGTTTGACCAGCAAACCCAGCTCATCCCTGGCCATTTTGGACATTTCTTTGTCTTCTTCCTGTGCCAGAAGTCCCTCAGTTTCCTTTTTCCTTGAGATTATTTCCGACAGTTGCTGGTATTTACCCGCCATCTTCGAGAGGCTGCCATGCTCCTTTATATACGCCGTATAACGGCCGGCATCAGAAATAACTTCGGGGTCCGACAGTAATTTCTCCAGCTCATTATATCTCGTGTACATCTGTTCCAGCTTTTTTAATAGCTTCTCGTTCATTTCTATTTTACAACTTCTTCAACTTTTTGGCTCTTTTGAAACCTCTTCTGGAATTTCTCGATCTGGCCTGCGGCATCAGTATATTTCTGTCTACCCGTGTAAAACGGATGGCATTTCGAGCAGATTTCCACGGTAATCTTTGCTTTTGTTGACCTGGTTTTAAAGGATTCTCCGCATCCACAGGTAACTAAGGTTTCAACATACTCCGGATGAATGTCTTTTTTCATAACGTTTTTCCCCTAAAAAAATAATGCGTTCAGAGAACGCATGATAAGATATGACAGCTATTTATCGCCATACTTAAGCAAATTCTAACAAACCGGTAATCATTCTGCAATAGAAATTTTCAGATAAGACGTCCCCGTTTTAAGGCATTCCACCATCATTTACCCCATAAATACCGGTGAATTCTGTTTCATGGCGCTTGCCTTAACAAACCCGTGTTTGTGCCTTGTTCGTAGAGAAATTTTTATCTGAGAATCTTTTTTTCACTGGGGTTTAAACAATCGTAGGGGCGAGGTTTCCCCGCCCGGTGGGTAAGCCCGGACCGCGGCGTCCGGCTTCCTGAACAACTATAAAATCTTTATATTGTTACCCCCGTGCTGTTTTGCCTGGTACATGATGTAATCGGCGTTCCTGACAAGAGCCTCCGGGTTGTCACCATCCTTCGGATAAAAAACGGCGCCCATACTGATACCGATGGTTATCTCATGGCCGTCGATGGTTATCGGCCTGCTGAACGTATCCAGGAACTTGGCGGCAACACGGTGAACGTCTTCCACCTTATCGATCCTGGGCAAAAGCAATACAAACTCATCACCCCCAATGCGCGCCAGGGAGTCGCTTTCCCTTAAATGGCCTTTCATTGCCCTGGTTACGGCTATCAACACCTTATCGCCTATTTCATGGCCTAACGTGTCATTGACCTGCTTGAAGCGGTCAAGGTCGATAAATACCACCGACAAGGTTTGTTTGTTCCGTTTTGCATCCGAAAGCGAAACGGAAAGACGGTCGTAGAAGGTGCGGCGGTTGGGCAAACCGGTCAGATAATCGTAAAAGGCCATATTTTGGATAAGGACATCTTGCCTTTTTCGTTCCGTAACGTCCTCGAAATTCCATAAACGGCCTATAATCTCGCCATTTTCCAGCCGGACAGGGCCGGTATTCCTTGACAACATCCTGCCCGATTTAAGCTCAACAATGTCCCCTATTCTTTTTTCCTCCGGGTGCTGATAAAGATACTCCACCTGCTTAATGAAAGTATCCCAATCCGATAGCGAATCTGCAACGAAGGAGAGGAGTTTGCTATCATCCCCTTCATTTACCAGTCCTTCCGGAATTTCCCATATTTCGAGGAAACGCTTGTTGTATCGCAATACCTTCGCATCAAGGCCGACAACCAATATGCCTGAGTTGATAGCCTCCTGCTCAGCCTTTAACAAGGCGTTTAACCGCCTCAATTCCCTTTCCACCGCTTTTTTGTCGTTTTCCATCTTCCGCTTGCGAACGGCATCACGAATTACGGTAGGGATGAGGGCAAGGTAGTGGGAATGGACGTCTTTTACCACGTAATTACCAGCGCCGGCTTGCATTGCGTCTACTGCCGTTTCTTCGCTTCCTAATGCTGTAACCATGATGGTTGCCGGAGGGTTGTTCCAGGACATGATATCCTTAATAACCTCAAGGCCGTTCCTCCCCGGCAGGCAATAATCAACAACAACGGCGTCGTATCCCGGAGACGTCTCTTTCGCCATTTTTAAACCGGCCTCCGGTTCGGCAACCCTGTCCACGCAAAAACCACCCTCCCTCTTGAGGCCTTTCACAAAAAGGCGGGCGTGGCCTTCGTTATCTTCAATATATAAAACACGTATGTCTTTTTTTTCTTCCATACTATTTTCCGGTAGACGCTTGTTCGCAGTTAACCGCAGACAAAGATGCTATTCTCCATTGGGTACCATAACAATATCGAGAAACATGCCCAATTTTCGGATAGCTTCGCAAAATCCATGGTATTCTATGGGTTTTTTGATAAAGACATTACATCCGAGTTCGTAACAAAACTGGACTTCGCCGGCATTGCCCGTCGTCGTCAGCACTATTACCGGAATCCTATGGGTTAACGGATTCGCCTTCATTTGTTTGATTACCTGGTAGCCGTCTAATATGGGCATGTTTAAATCCAGGAGAACAATAAGTGGCGTTGGAAGCGCCTTATCTTTATATTCCGCCCGGCAGAACAAGAAATCCAACGCCTTTTGGCCGTCATCCAAATGAATAATCGGGTTGTGTATTCCAACGCGCCGCAGGTTTTTTTCTATAAGCCGCGCGTGGCCTTTATCGTCCTCAACCAGCAAAATCGTAACCGAACACAGGTTGTTCATGCATTTATCCTCATATAACCATTCATCCGGCATTCAGGAACTCCTACCGGCATTTGCATAAGCCGGCTGAACAGTTATCTAGCTATCGTACCATAGTTCAACTAATAAATCACCCAAAACTTCTATCAGTGGGTGATGGTGATTATTGGTCTGTACGTAGGGCAAGGCTTCAGCCTTACAACTGTCTGAATACGCACCAGGGATTGCAACCCTAAAGGGTCATCCTACCGCCACTTTGAATTAAATTAGGCCTTCGGCGACTTTTAACAGCGTAGTGGCAAGGCGCGCCTTGCCACTACAAGGTCGGCTTGAAATTCATATAGATTAAATCACAATCTGTGCAATCTGTGGTTCCCGTAGTTTTTTCACACCTAACCCGGTTTTTTATCAGGGGATTTCAAAAGCGCATCGCGCAGCACCTGTATCGTGTGCGTGCATTTCACCTCAGACCCTTTTGTGGCCAGGAGGTCTTCGATTTGGAGCCGGCAGCCGGGGCATCCTGTCGCCACGATTTCCGCGCCGCTTTTCTCGATGGCCTTTGCCTTGTAATCGCCTATTTTCATGGAGACATCGTAGTGGAGCAGGTTAAACACTCCGCCGCCGCCACAACACCGCTCAGGGTTTTCCATTTCTTTAAATACGGCGGCGCCCTTCAGGATGTCTCGCGGTTGTTTTGTGACGTTTTGTCCCCACGAGAGGTGGCATGGGTCGTGGTACGTGGCCTTGACGTTCAGAGGGGCAAGCTCATAGGTAAAATATTTTTCGACAAATTCAGACACATCGTAGAGCTTTTCGATGAATTTTTGGGCATCTTTTCCCAGGATGTGATGATAATCCTTTTTTAGCATCCGCCCACAGGTTGCGCAGGCGGTAACGATGAAGTCAACGTTGGCATCCTCAAACACCTTTACGTTGGTTTCTGCAAGTTTTCTGGCCGTCATGGCGTCTCCCAGCGATCTGGCTGGGATACCACAGCAGACCTGCTTTTGCGGGATAACCACCTCTGCGCCAAAATGCTGCAACGTCTCGACTACCGCATCCGCAATATCGGGATAGACGTAGTTGATGAGACACCCTACGTAAAACCCCACCCTCCCCCGGAACTCCTTTTTGTCTCCTGCCACCGGCGGAACACTGGTTGGGGCGAGACTTTTGTTTTTATATTTCTTCAGCACCGACTTCTTGGCCAGCGTTGGAACCCATCGTCCCCCCATAAGCATGAACGGCAGGTGCCTCATCGTGCCATGACGCTTCAGAGGAACAAGGCGTTGAAAAGTAGTAACCGTCTTTAAAAGGATATCGAAGAGCCATCTGTGCGGCAAAAAATACCTGAAGATAAGGCGCGGCACGAGCCATACGCCAAGGTTTTTTGATAAATCATCAATCATACCCTGTATAATAACATCGTAGTCCACCCCCGAAGGGCAGATACTAGAGCATCTAAGACATTTTTTGCAGGAAAGGAGGTAATCACGAAGTAACTCCGTGTGAAAGATTTCACCGTCCCGCAGCGCCTCGGCCAAACTGATACGTCCCCGTGCGACCATGTACTCCTTCCCCGTTTCTAAAAACACAGGGCAGATCGAACGGCATTTACCACATTTTGCGCACTTACTGATCTCCGCTTCCCAGCCACTAGCAGCTTGTTGTTTCATATTTCCAAAACCGAACGAGTCGGATGTAAAAGACTATTATAGTTCTTCAAAACTTGTAGCGCCGGCCTTCATGGTCGGCAATGGACGGAAAAGCACACAAGATGGATGAACCCCATACGTCTTTGATGAAAGGGATTTTAGTTCATCGTACAGGGATGAAAAGATTTCCTGCCACGACCTCCATCGGGTGTCCCTGCCGTGCTTTTCCCGTATCCGGGTGGTTCCCCAATTATAGCCATCCATTCCCGGAATATCAACGTAACTGTTTCCCGGATAATAGTTACTTACCCGATTCCAGGCGGACGTGGGGTCAAACGACGTATTCGGCACAGATTCGGCATCGGGGCATCCCTTTGAAGGTGGCAAAGCCACCTACTAAAGTTACCAATTCCTCTAAGCAAGAATTTTTGCAGTTGAAACTTTGAGGATATTTTTGTCTTTTTTCTTTTTCAGTGTTTTTTTATGAGGGACTCAAGGATTTAACGCAATGTACAGGAAATTCAAACGCACGTGTAGTGGCAAGGCGCGCCTTGCCACTACGCTGGTTCCACCTCGTTCTCAAGCTCCAGCTAAAGTGTAGTGGCAATT
>JACVXV010000186.1 GCA_015661205.1 Candidatus Brocadiaceae bacterium | reverse complement strand
AAGTCTTTCTTCGTGACCCGATAATAATTCGTGAAAATTCGTGTAATTCGTGTCTCTGTTGTTAAGCTTTTTTTGGTTGCGGCTTTGCCGCGCCAGGTATTCCGTGGTTCCAAACGTTTTTGTAAACCAGAATACCTGCCTCGCTACTCTTTGCCATACAAACTATTCTGCATGCCAATTTTGCTGAATGGGCAGGCGGGCTAATTGCCTGCCTGCGTCGAGAAAGGCAACCATGTTCTCGTGCGGAGTGTTGATGGGAACCTCGCACCCCGTTGCCAGCACAAACCCCTTGGGACTATCGGCGGCCTTCATGATGCAATCCCTGATCATGCCCTTAATCGTCAAAGGATTCCCCTTCAGCATCCCATCGGACGGGCTGACGTTTCCCATCAGGCACACCTTATCTCCCACCAGCTTTTTCGCTTCCAGAAGGTCAATGTTGTCGATGCTCAGGATGTCCGCCCCGCTTTCCGCCATGCACTGTATGACCCTCTTCGTCTTGCCGCAAATATGCAGGACGCCGGGGATGCCGTGTGAATGGATATGGGCGTACACCTCCTTGAGGTACGGCAGGGCAAATTCCCTAAAATGCTTCTCGCTTATCATGGAACCGGTGGCCACCGGCTCTACCGTAACCGGTATGCCTCCCGCCTTGATATATGCGTCGATAAGGTTTTTAACTGATTGGGTAGAGACCTTCAATAGGGTATGCACCAGTTCGGGGTCGGTGTAGAGTTCCTTTATAAAAATCTCGGTGCCCCGTAACGCCGCCGCGGTGGTAAATGGCGCGCCGATGACCGGGACGATAAAGACCTCGTTTCCGATGGCGTCAACGCACCACTTCACGGCTTCCAGGTATACAGGGAGTCTGCCGTCTTTTTCAGGATCTATCGGCCTTAATTTCTTAAGGTCTTCCTTGGTTTCAATGAATGGCGTCTCAACCTGCGGGGAGTCGTCTTCGGGAAAGTGCATCTTTGTACCCATAGCCTCTGCCACCGTAGATGTCGTGGAAAAGATGTAAACAACGTCGTGGCGGTATTTCTTAAAGCAGGCAACGTTGGCGTCACCCATGTTCTTGCCGTTAGTGCAAAAATCCCTTATTTTCAGGCCAAGACTTCTGGATGCGAAGTTGAGTATCAGCGGGCTTACCAAAAGCCTGTCAACCTCCCTGCCCTGTAATATGGCCTGAAATCTCTCCTTCGGGGTCATTTTTTCAACGTAATTCATCGTAGCCCCCCATGCTCATTTTTCAGGTACACCAGTTCCCGTTCCTTGGTCTTCAACAGCAGGGCATTCAAGGGAATACCGTGCAGCATTTCTTTGGCGACCCTGACCGCCTCGGCGGCGTTTCTTGCATATCCGTCCGCCCCGATATTCTTGGCAAAACCCAATGATATTGGCCCGCCGCCTACCATGACTTTCGAAGTGATACCGGCCTTTTTGATGTCTTCGATAACCACCTGCATGCCGTCCATCGTTGTGGTCATGAGCGTGGAAAGGCAAACCAGGTCTGCATTCAATGCTCCGGCGGTATCTACAAACTTCGCGTAGGGGACGTTCCTTCCCAGATCATGGATTTCATATCCGGCGCTGTCCAGCATTATCTTTACCAGATTTTTTCCAATATCGTGGGTGTCACCTTTAACGACGCCAATGACGATCTTCTCCTTTTTCCGTGAGCCTTCCTGCGGCAGATGTGGCCTGATAATCTCGATACCCGCGTACATGGCGTCTGCGCACAGCAGTATTTCCGGGACAAAGTATTCCTCACTTTCGAAGAGATCGTTTACCCTTTCCATCCCCCTTGCAAGCCCATTTATTAAGGCCTCATACGGGTCAATGTTTTGCTTGATTGACTCGATTGCCAGATACCTGGCGCGCGCCACGTCCATATCAACCACAGACTGCGCTAAATGTTCAAGAATGTCTGATTTTTCCATGCTGTTTGCGTGTCTCCTTTTGATGGTTTTAAAATGTATCGTAATTAGTGTAGCTCAGACCTTCAGGTCTGATGAATGTAATTTCTTGTACACCTGCTAAGCACCTGGAAGCCGTTTCCAGCGCATCGTACTAAAGCAATATCCATCAAGGCTGAAGCCTTGAAGTACAGTCCAGCGTTCTCGTTCCCGAACTCCAGCTTCATTTCCCCCATAGTATTTCGTTTTTCTGCCTCAAAGCGGAGCTTTGATTACAATCCCATTCCCAATCTGGGGCTTGGGAACAAGAGAAAAAATCTGTGTAATCTGTGAAATCTGTGGTTCCGATCGTTTTTTGCCCAAACGCAAGAACGCCTCACGAACCTTTCGCCAATTCCATCTTCACCGCGCACACCTTATATTCCGGGGTAAGCGCCAGCAAATCCTCACCCGGCCCGGTCAGAACATTTGTGGGGGTTTCCGGAAAGTGAAAGGATAAAAATATACTTCCTGGCCGCGACTTCTCAGTGACCTGAGCCTTTACCTCCAAAGTACCGCGCCGGGATGTACCTCCGCAAACTCCTCGGAACTGATCGTATGAATCTCCGGGTTCCTCAGCGACATAGAGCCGTTGTTGTAGTGGTAGAGACGTCGTCCCGTGGTCAGGTACAGGGGATATTCATTGTCCGGCAATTCTTCTGAGGGCGTATACAGGAGGTCGTTAAGCCGCCCCTTCCCCCTGGTAAAGGTGTCTTTATGCAAAATAGGCGTGCCGGGGTGCTGCTTATCCCATACAGGCCACACCAGGCCGTCGCCCGCAAGCCGCTCAAAATTGATTCCGGCAAATTCAGGGGTAAGTCGGGCGATTTCATCCATAATTTCGCCCGGATGCCCGTAGCTCATGGGGTATCCCATTGCCGTGGCTATCTGGCAGATAATCTCCCAATCGTGTCTTGCTCCGTTTGGCAGTGGGATGGCCTGATTGAGCCTCCGCACCCTTCGCTCCGCATTGGTAAAAGTGCCGTCCTTCTCAAAGAAACAACCTGTGGGCAGGACTACGTGGGCGAGTTTTGCCGTCTCCGTCATAAAAAGTTCCTGTACCACGAGAAAATCGAGCCTTCTCATGGCAGACCGCACGTTATTAATGTTGGCCTGGGTTGCGGCTGGGTCGTACCCGATGATGTACATTGCTTTAAATCTCCCGGCCAGCGCCTCGCGGTACATTTGAGGCTCTTTCAGTCCCGGTTTTGTGGGAAGTGGACACCCCCAGGCCTCCGAGAATTTTTTGTTTGCGGCAGGGTCGTCTACCTTTTGATAGCAGGTGTAAACGTCAGGCAGCGCCCCCATGTCGCATGAACCCTGGACGTTATTCTGCCCGCGGAGGGGATTGATGCCAGTGTTTGGACGACCTACGTTTCCGGTAATCAGGGCCAGATTCGCCAGCGACATAACGCCGTGAGAACCGGCCTTGTGTTCCGTCATCCCCAGCCCGTAGACGATCATACCCTTCTGTGTGTCTGCGTATATCCTTGCCGCCTTGATAATATCTTCACGGGGAACGCCTGTAATTTCCTCGGTCTTTTCAGGGGGATACTGCGCGACAACCTGGCGCAGCATATCAATATTTTCGGTGCGCTGCTCGATAAATCCCTTGTTTTCCAGCCCTTCATTTAATATGACGTGCAATAGGCCGTTGATGAGGGCAACATTGGTGCCGGGTTTTAACCGCAACCAAACGGTTGCGAATTGGACGAGTTCGATCTCCCTCGGGTCAATCACAATCAGCTTTGCCCCATTTTGCCGCACGGCCTTTTTAATCTTCAGGGCGGCCACGGGGTGCGCCTCGGTCGTGTTGGAACCGCTGACAATGAGGACTTCAGCGCCTTCAATGTCCGCCAGTGAATTGGTGGCGGCGCCGCTTCCCAGAGCGGCGCGGAGTCCCGTTACCGATGGGGCGTGGCATACCCGTGCGCAATTATCCATATTGTTGGTGCCCATTACGGCACGGGTGAATTTTTGTGCCAGGTAATTTTCCTCATTTGTGCCTCTGGAGGAACTAAGGCATCCAAATGCCTCGGTGCCGTGGTGTTGCTTTATATCCAGCAATTTCCTTGCTACCAGGCCGATGGCCTCTTCCCAGCTTGTTTCGCGAAAGGGCTGGTCAATGCTATCGCGGATCATGGGGGTCTTTAATCGGTCGGGGCTCTTATAAAACTCAAATCCATACCTTCCCTTGACGCACAGGCTGCCATAATTAGGCGGTGAATACGTATCGGACGTTACCCTGATGACTTCACCTTTTTTCACGTGAAGCACAAGGCTGCATCCCACACCGCAGTAACAGCAGACCGTGGAAACTTTTTTTGTTTCCCAGGGACGTCCCTTATTCATGGACGGTTTGTCCATCAGTGCGCCTACGGGACACACGGAAACGCAGTGTCCGCAAAACACACATCCGGCGTCTTTTAAGGGTTTTTCAAAGGCCGTTGCGATGGTGGTTTGCATCCCGCGGTTTGAGAATGCTAATGTATGCTGGTTTTGCACCTCGTCACAAATCCTGACGCATTTTCCGCAGAGGATGCACTTGTTCATGTCCCGGTAGATCGCCGGGTTTGAATCGTCGGGCTTTGTTGGCGGGTTTTGCGCAACGAACCGGGAGGTCTTTACGTTGTAATCGTACATAAGCGATTGCAGCTTGCATTCACCCGTTTTGTCACACGTCAGGCAGTCGTTGGGGTGGTTTGACCAAATAAGTTCGAGATTAAGCCTGCGCGCGCGCAACACCGTCTCGCTGCCGGTGGAGACCTTCATCCCCTGCGATACAGGGGCTGCGCACGAGGCAACCAGCGCCCGCGCGCCTTCCACCTCGACCACACACATGCGACATGCGCCGGAAGGGGAGAGCCGGGGGGCGTGGCACAGGGTAGGGATGTGGATGCCCGCCTTTTGTGCGGCCTGTAAAATAGTCTGAGAAGGCGCAGCTTCTACCTTTTTTCCGTCAATTAACAAAGATACCATCGTTATACCTCCTTTTAACCTTAGCTTAATAAGTCGGGAGATGGGATTTATTCCAGCAGAAGCGAACGTTCATTCGCGTTTATGATGCTTGTATAGCCAGGTAAGTCAGGTTTTCGATACCTATACCGCTAAATACCGGAGGTTTGTCCTGTATTTCTCGAAAAACCAGCGGCCTTTGGCTCTATCTGTGGAAATCCGTATCCCGTAAAAAAATTATCCAATTAACTATTGGGCAAAGGGGCGGTACCGTTTTCCGGAAAAAAATGGTGTAGTGATGTGAATGGAGGTGAAGACTTTTTGGTGAACAACAGGGGCGTTGCAGGCAGGAAAAAAGTGCCTGCAATGTTACGGGGTGTGCCGATAGCCCTTGAAGAGTCCATACCCTATCCACCCAATCCGGAAATGGCGCCGCCACTTCAGCGGATGGACTCACCCATATTTGAACGAAGTGTGTTCTTTGCAGAACATAGGTTGGACTCCAAAAAAATGTTAATGTAAATTAGGCCTTCGGCGACATTTAACAGCGTAATGGCAAGGCGCGCCTTGCCACTACACGTACGTTTGAATTTCCTGTACATTAAATTAAGTCACCAACAGCGACGGCATTTGTAGCGCCGACCTTCATGGTCGGCAATGGCATTGAGAATGCACGCCAAGCGGGGGATGAACTCCCGCGCTACGGTATTACAATAACGTCAGATTATACAAGTGTGCTAATATTTTGCAATAATAAAATAGTTACCGTATCCTACAGGTACTACATGAAATAATTACGGCTGCTAAAACGCACTGTGTGTTTAATTAATCCAAAATCTGTGTAATCTGTGGTTTCAGTCTTTTTTGATTGGACGAAGGCTCTGTCTCGCCGGTATTTTCATCTACTTTCACGTCCAATCAAGCTGGATAATCGTTTACAATACCCTCTTTTTTGTTAAACTGTCCGTCCTTAGACGGGAAGGCAATTCCCTATTAATGACTTCGTTGATTAACCAACAAAGGTCATAAATCGGTCGTAACTGTATGCAGAATAATGACATAATGATAAATAGTCCTTGACTGTTGTTGCGGAATATGCTATCACAAGTATATGTAATTTAACAAGATACAGCATATATTCAGGAATTCCGCATGTTTTGCAAAACAAGTCCCCAAATGTCTTTTTTTGATGTGCAAAAAGTATTACCCAATGTCTTGTCAAAAGATGACT
>JACVXV010000055.1:19011-23760 GCA_015661205.1 Candidatus Brocadiaceae bacterium | reverse complement strand
AGAGACCTCGGCAAGGCTGAACGCAACGATAAACGCACACCGTCTGCCAACACAGGTATGGTTTGAATGGGGAACGACCAACGGAGGCCCCTATTACTACGCATCTCCCAAGAAGGCTTTTAGTGGAGACACAAAACAGAAGTATAGCTATAAAGCGCAGGGATTAATGAAAAAAAGAACGTATTATTACCGCGTGGTTGCAGAAAACGAGGATGGCCTTTCGTATGGTGACGAGGAGTTGTTTGAAACAAAGTAGGGTAGGCGTTGCCTACCTTCCACTTGTGCTTTCACCGCATTCCCAAGCCCCGGCTTGGGAATGCGCCTATACCGGAAGCCCCTGCTTCATTTTTTCCCGGTAGGGCAAGCGTCCCCGCTTGTCATAACAAAATTCCTTATTCAGGGGAACAAGGAAAAATCATAAGGTCAACCGGGGACGGTTGACCTACCATAATATTGAACAAGGAATAACGAACGCCGAAGGATAAGAGGTATTTCTTTGGTAACCGCTAATGAACGCCAATGAACGCTAATAAATGCGAAACAAAGAAAAACCTGTGCGTCAATTAATTCACGGCTTGCGTAGGGACACGGCGCCCGTGTCCCTGCGTGTGCACTCGAACAAGTTGTCGAAAGGTCTAATTTAATGTTTAGAAATTCAAAGTCAGGCCTGAAAGGCCGACAGGATATAGCGGGGGGTTCACCCCGTTAGATAACAGATATCGAACAGGAGACACAATGAATACTCACCTGTTTTTCCAAAGTCACGCTACCCACTACAACACAATATCTAACGGGGTGAAGCCCCCTGTAAAGATAATAAAAAAATACAAGCCCCGAAGGGGAGACAGGGCCTTTTGTTTTTGGAATTAAAACAATGGTAAATTCCAGGAAAGACAGGTGTCCATGCCCTGTTAAGCATCCTTTTCTGTCGCCCCTTCAGGGCTTCTTCACCCCTGGCTATAAACTTTCAGCCCTTCGGGCCTATTGTAGAGCGAAGAGGCTCTTCGCTCTACAGGGAAAAACCGCCGAGTGTATAGCAATTTCAAACGTACGTGTAGTGGCAAGGCGCGCCTTGCCACTACGCTGTTCAAAGCCGCTAAATGCCTGATTAAATTCGGGTAATTACGCTCTGTGCAATTGACGGCAAAATCAACCATATAAAACGTGGGGTTCAAGTTGCAAACTTGAACCCGCAGCCGTAATGTATCCGTAGTAGTGTAAATTTTACCACGAAAGGGGTTGCAATGTTTACCGGACAAGGAAGGTGTAGGACGCTTGCCGTGCAAGCGGTTGCTTCTTTCCATAAATCTCCTCATTGTGCAGAAGGCGTCCGGCGAAGACGCCGTGGTTGATAACCGCAGCGGCGTTCCGGGTGATGGCCGAAATGCCGGACACGAGGGGAGATTGTCACCAGACCGCTCCATACCTGATTTTCTGCGCCAAAGGATAGAAGAAGGAAGGGGTGGTATCCGCGGGCGGAGTGAGGACGTTCATTCTTTTGTCGAGGGCAAGGATAAGAAGGCTGGGCGGTATGAACTGGAAGCCCCAAATCATCCATTATCGAAAGTAACGGGTACAGGCAAAAGACCCGAAGACGCAAATACCGGGCTATTAACCTGGAATACCGAAGAGGTGGAGGCACCAAAGTATTTTCACCGGCTTTCTTCAAGGGCCATTGCCGTCGATGCAAGCAACCATCCCCACGTCGTCTATGGAGGCGACCACCTGTATCATGCATACCATGATGGCGCTGCCTGGCAGTATGAAACGGTTGATTCATCATCCAATGTAGGTTGGGACGCCTCTATGGCGTTCGACACATCCGGAAAGGCCCACATCGGTTACGTTGGTGAGAACCGTACCCTCAAGTACGCAACGAATACTTCCGGGACTTGGGTAATGACTACGGTGGACAGTAATGAAAACGTCGGTTGGTTTAGTTCCATAGCGCTCAATACATCGGGACACGCGCATATCAGTTACTTTGATTATGCCAACGGCGACCTCAAATATGCCACCAATGCATCGGGTTCGTGGGTAACGGTTACCGTGGACGGCGCCGGAGACGTGGGTTGGAATAATTCCCTGGCGCTGGACGCTTCAGGCAAGGCGCATATTAGCTATATGAGTGAGTGCCACGTCCTCAAGTACATAACCAATACCTCCGGCTCGTGGGTAATGGCTACGGTGGACAATAGTGAATATGTCGGCGAATATCCTTCCTTAGCGTTAGATAGCCAGGGTTATGCGCACATCAGCTATCATGGTTATATTAACGGTGGCCTCAAGTACACTACCAACGTATCCGGCGCGTGGGCAACAACTACGGTGGAGAGATCCGGGGGCGAACAGACTTCCCTGGCGCTTGATACCAACGGCCACGCACACATCAGCTATCGTAGTGGGGATTCTATACTCAAGTACGCCACCAACGCCTCAGGCGCATGGATAACGGCTACCGTAGACACCAGTTGGTGGTATTTAGAAAATCCCTCTCTGGCGATAGACGATAACGGCCATGCGCACATTGCCTATTTTGATGGCGCCGGCCGTAGCTTCAAATATGCCACTAATGCCTCCGGCGCATGGGTAAATACCACGTTGGACCGTCGTGGCGGCCCCAGCTATCTTCCCGAAAGGACTCCTTCCCTGGCGCTGGACAAAAAAGGCCACGTCCACGTCGGCTATCATCACAATGGACTCATGTACATGACCAACGCGTCGGGACGGTGGGTAAAGACACAGGTTGATAGCCGTAAGAGCGCCGGCTGGGATATCTCCCTGTATCTGGACAAAAAAAGCCTCGCCCACATCAGCTACTACGATGACGCCGACACAGCACTCAAGTACGCTACCAATGCCTCTGGGCGATGGGTAAAGACTACGGTAGACACGGATGGAGACGTAGGCTTGCATACCTCCCTGAAGCTGGACACAACAGGCAAGGCACACATCAGCTATTTTGACGCAACAAACTCTGCCCTCAAGTATGCAACCAATGCATCTGGGGCGTGGGCTAATACTACCGTAGGAACAGGCAGTTACAACTCCCTGGCGCTTGATGCCGCAGACGTAGTGCATATCAGTTATTTCGACCTGTTTAACTACGACCTCATGTACACAATCGGTTTTTAAAGGCAGCCACGTAGGGTAGGTTCTGCCTGCCTTCTATTTTGGCTTACACCGCATTCCCAAGCCCCAGCTTGGGAATGCGCCTGTACCGGACGCTCCTGCTTCTTTTTTTTGAACGGGAAAAACCTATATTTAACGCTAAAACCAGTGAATACCGAGGAGAGACGCCTGTGTTTTTGAAAACAGAATCCCCTGTTTTAACAATATTAATCGCTTGACTTTATGCTCATATTATCTTAAACTCGAAGAATTACAGATGATGGAAAATTAAGCAGCATGGTTTACACAAAGGGCATTGGAAGTCGTGTATTCCTTCTCTAATTTAGCGGGGAAGTGTGCCTATCTGCCGTATCTTGTGAAAAAAGTGACTTCATGAAACTTCCATTATGATAAATTCTTGGGAATTTACTGATCGGTACGTTGGAGTAATCAGATATGACCAAAGGAAGCGATTCAAAAGAGTTTTTTGAACTGTTCAAGAAACCTGGAGGTACGGAAAGTTTCCAGAGGAAGGAAGAAAAACCCTTTGTTAAACCCAAAGAAGAACCTGCGCCACCGCCTGTTGCAGAAATCCGAGAAAAAAAGAGGCCGGTTGCTCCGGTAGACCCATTGAAGTGGATTAAGAATACCAGTAAAGAGGGGCTTTCGGATAAGGTTAAGCCTGAATCGCCGCTGAAGGCCTATTCCGCGCCGCAAAGCCCTTATACCAATGAGCCTGCCGTGAGAAAAGATGACGTTGTATTACGCCAGGAAACCCTGATTATTAGCGCAATTGCGGCAACTTTTTTGTCGATCGCCTGCTTCTTTGTAGGGTATAAGGTCGGTTACAATAAGGGTTCTGGGGCGCTGGAGGGTGGTGAAGAGGAACAGTGGATGGAAACCGTGGCGCCTCCGGCGCAGAAGAAGGTTGAACATGCGCCGGCAAAGGCCGCTGAAGTTCCTCAGAAGACCGCAAGCAAGCCTGCGCCGCAAAAGGTCGAAAAACCGGCGGAGCCTGCCCCGGTAAAGGCGGTGGAACCGCCTCAAAAGAGTGCAAGTAAGCCGGTGCCGCAAAAGGTAGAGAAACTGGTCGAACCACCAAAGCCGGCGACTAAAGATTCATGGACGTTGCGCGTGGTGTCTTACAAAAACACCAGGGAAAATGTTGAGAAGGCAAAAGAGGTGGCAAAGGTGATCTATGATAAACTAGGGTTGGACGCCTTTGTGGTAAGTGGTGAGAAGGATATTATTGTTTGCGTTGGTGAGTATGAAGGAAGTGACAGCTCGGGTTTAACTCACGCGCAAAAGGCGCTGTCTGAGCTGGTTTATGGAAATAAAAAACAATTTGAGGGATGTTATCCCGTACGTATGAGATAGAGTCAGGAGGAGACATGAGTATAGACAAAAGTTTAAAGACTTCAGGGAAATTGGCCAGGCCGAGAAACGTGCTTACGCGAATTGAGCGCATCAAGATGCTCAAGGAAGAGGGGAAGTGGAACCCGGCAGTATCGGTCTTCGGTATCCCGAAGGTAAAGGTGGCGAAGGCAAAACAAAAGGGTAAATCGACAGAGAAGAAGGCTGCTAAGGTTGAAGGCGCCGCGACGGAAGTCGCCGCTAAGGGCGCCGTTGCCGCAGCCC
>JACVXV010000055.1:0-18994 GCA_015661205.1 Candidatus Brocadiaceae bacterium | reverse complement strand
GCAGCAGGTAAGGAAAAGGCTAAGAAGTGATGATTGCCGACAGGATGTCGAAGTTAGACTCCTCTGGAATTCGAAAGATATTTGACCTGGCTCAAAAAATGCAAAATCCGGTGAACCTAAGTATAGGCCAGCCGGATTTTGACGTTCCGGAGGATATAAAAACCGAGGCGATAAACGCCATTAACAGAGGCGCAAACAAATATACCGTCACACAGGGAATACCGGAGCTTTGCAAGTCGTTGCTCGGCCGCCTCCAAAAAGAGCGTGGTGTAAATGCTGAAAATATCATAATCACGTCGGGCGTTTCCGGTGCGCTAACGCTTGCCTTTCTGGTGTTGGTCAATCCGGGAGACGAGGTTTTAATCCCGGACCCGTCGTTTGTCAGTTACAAGCATTTGACGAACTTCTGCGGCGGGGTTCCGCTCCTGGTGGATACCTATCCTGATTTCAAGCTCACAGCCTCCCGTATACAGCCGTATATCACCCCCAAAACCAGGATACTCATTATTAACAGCCCTGCAAATCCAACAGGGGTAATGTCCTCACTCCAGGAACTCAAGGAGATTGCAGAACTGGCAAAGAAGCATAATTTGCTCGTTATCTCCGACGAAATCTACCATGACTACGATTACAACCATGAATTTGAAAGCATCGGACGCTATTACGATAAAACGTTGCTTATGGATGGGTTTTCCAAGTCGCTTGCCATGACGGGCTGGCGGATGGGCTATGCGGCGGGACCTTCGGCAATTATAAACGAAATGCTCAAGCTTCAGCAGTACACCTTCGTTTGCGCGTCTTCTTTCGCCCAGCACGCCCTTGCCAAAGCAGGGGAAATTCATTTGCACGGGGTGCTTGAAAGCTATAGAAAAAAACGGGATTTTATGTACGATGGCCTAAAAGACAAATACCACATCGTAAAACCCGGAGGGGCGTTTTATCTATTCCCGCAAGTACCCTGGGGCACGGATGAAGAGTTCACGGCCGCTGCAATACAACAAAACCTGCTTATTATTCCCGGCAGCGTCTTTTCCGAACGGCATACCCATTTCCGGATTTCGTATGCCGCCGCCGATGCAACGATTGAACGGGGCATAGACATCCTCAACAAGCTTGCTAAACGCTGATTTGTTTGGGCTGAAAACGTTCAACTATTTCAATGACCTCCAGAATGCTGGTTATTTCAAAGTCTGGGGTCACCTCCGTCTCCACGTATTCCTTGTAGCGAAGGAGGACGGTTCTCGTCCCCGCAGCCTTGCCGCACATAATGTCGTACTTGTAATCACCCACCATGAGCAGATGGTCGGTATGAATCTCCATCTTTTTACTCAGCAGAAAAATGGGGTCGGGCGCCGGTTTTGGTTTGGCGTCTTCGCGGCTTACGATATACTCAAAGTGGAGGTTGTGCTTGCGCAGGACGGTATCCACCGATTTGCGGGAATTGCGGGTTAAAATGGCCTTTTTTAACTTTTTTTTGGAGAGAAATTCCAGCATCTCCAACACCCCCTCGTTGAGTTCCGATTCAATTGCCGCCTGAGCTTCAAAGCGTTCCAGAATCGAAAGCGCCCGTGTGCGTTCTTCAGGGCTGGATCTTTCCGCATAGTCGATAATGAATCCCACTTGAGCGCCAATTTCCCGCTCAATGGCCGCAAAATCCACTTTTGGCTTCGTGATGGTGCCATCCATGTCAAAGATAATTCCCCGTAACATAGTAAACTTCCTTTTCCCTTCTTTTATAGAGTTATCTGCATTGATTTCCCCTGATTTTACTAGCATTTTAAAGCCATTCAAGGCAATTGCACGAAAACCGTGGTGTTGTGTCTCCATTGACAACGTTACTAAACCCTTGCCGTCCGCTTGCCGCAAGGGGTACCCCTGCGGCAAGGCGTTTTGTGGAAAGGACATTTGAGGTGGAATGCTCTTTGTTGGTTATTTTACCGGGACAATTTCGGCGCGTCTGTTGAGGGCGCGGCCTGCTTCCGTGTCGTTAGAGGCTATAGGCCTTTTAAATCCGAACCCCGCAGTAGTTATGCGTGATTCGTCAATGCCCTTCGCAACCAGGTAATTCTTTACTGCCTGCGCTCTTTTCTGGGAGAGCTTTATGTTATAGTCCATTGAGGCGATGTTATCCGTATGCCCCTCGATTCTTACGCGAAGTCCCGGGTTTTTCTGCAAGACCTCGACTATGTTACCCAGGTTCGAGTTAAACTTTTCTTTGATGTCCCATTTTTTATAGTCAAAGGTGACGCCTTTTACCACCCAGCACCCTCTGGAATCAACAATGGCCCCTCTTGGCGTATCCGGGCATTCATCGTCTTTGTCGTAAACCCCATCACCGTCGCTATCGATGTCAACAGCAACCTGTTTTTTCGGCACTTCCGTCAGAAATACCTTTTTTACAAAGTCCGCCATGTTTTCGCTGGACGCAATCTCGTCGGCGGTTACCGAGAATCCGCACCTTGCTTCTCGCACAAGCCCTTTGAGGACTTCGTTCCCTTCAGGGTTATTTCCTACGTGAATGGTGTAAATACACACCCTGTCTCCGTACATTTCCTTTAAATCCTGTATCTTTTCTGAGGGGCTGTTGGCCAACTCTTCACCGTCGCTGACAATAATTACCGCGTTTTGCCCGCCCGACGTCAATAGCAGGCTCCATGTTTTTTCAATACCGTCACCCGCCGGGCTGCTGCCCTGCGCCGCCACAGTCCTGGCAAGGGAGTTATCCAAAAGCGCTTTCGAGTGTGGCATGAGTTCGTAAACAGTGGCCGTTCTCTTTTGTGGGGAAAAAAATCCGTGTCCAAACGTTACGAGGGAACTTTTCAATTCGACGTCAGGTATGGTATTATTCATCCTCGAAATGATATCCTTTGCCACGGTAAACTTGGGATACCCCTTGTTAACGGCGCCGGTATATTTTTCGTCCATGGAGGCCGATGCATCTAAAACAACCACAAAACTCTCAATTTTTGACACGTACTCCACCGTTTGTGATTCTGCATTTAAGTCCAGAGGGGTAAATGATTCCAGTGGCGGAAGTGGTTTTCTAAAAGACTGAAACTGTGCGCAACCCGTCAGAATGATGGTTGACGCGGTAAGAAGTGAAGCTAATAGATGTGTTTTCCTCATAGCGGTTCCTCTATAAAATTACATGCGGGATATTCTTTTCTCTACCTTATAGTCTTATCATGCCGGAAGCACGTTAACGTTTATGCAATGGTTACATCGGTTTCAAGGTTTCGTAAAAGCCAGCAACGGGTCTCCACTGCGAACGATGAGAAGCCGGAAAATGGCGGTGCTTAGCCAATATCCGCCATAATTTCTCATTATTCTCCGTCAGCGAAGCGTGCTGTTACAAAAAAACCTTCTAAAATACTACACTTGCGGGCTGTCGCCGTCAAGCGAAAATACGCTAAGAGTATTATTAGCGTGCAAATTTAGTGTATAGGAAATTCAAAGTTAGGCCTGAAAGGCCGACAGGATATAGCGGGGGGTGAAGTCCCCTGTGAAGATAATAAAAAAATACAAGCCCCGAAGGGGTGGCAGGGCATACTTTCGTTCTCAATCTCCACAGACTGTGCCAAACGGGCGGTTTTGCCCTCTTTTGTGAGGTGTACTCCCCACATTAATGGCTAAAATGCTATAAAATGAGCTGTATTTAAGGGTACTTCCCCACTTTTGAATACAAAAAAGTTCATCTGGCACAGTCTGTCCAGCTTGGGAATGAGCCTGTACCAGAAGCTCCTGCTTCATTTAGTTTTCGTGACAAAAAACAATGGTAGATTCCAGGAAAGGCAGGTGTCACAGCCATGTTGGACATCCTTTTTTGTCGCCCCTTCAGGGCTTGTCGTATTATTACATTTACCAGGGGCTTCACCCCTGGCTATATCCTTTCAGCCCTTCGGGCCTGTTGTAGGGCGACCCTTTAGGGTTGCTACCCCTGGAGTATATTCAGAGAATTGTAAGGCTGAAGCATTGCCCTACATATTAAACAGGATGTCGCTGAATACCCCGCTTATTCATGGTGTTCCCGCACCCTTTCTATCGCCTTTGCAGGGCATTCTTCAACACATATCATACATCCCTTGCAGTTGTCGTAATTGGTGACGGGGTAGTCTTCTTCGTTAACGGCAATGCAGCCATCGGGACACCGGGCAACGCAAATCATGCATTTCGTGCAGAGGTCATGATTCCAGATGGGCTTAAACACCCGCCAGTTACCCGTCTTTCTTAACGGTGAATTTTGAATAACGTTTATGGCAGGGCTGGAAATGAGGGCAGGCTCAAAAGGTACCGTTGCCAAAACTGGAGAGCCTTTGCCGGCGGCAACCCTGGTTGTAATCTTTTGGGGATGGATTGCGTGAAAACAATAAATGGCGGCCTCGATATTTTTTGAAGTGAAGGTGTTGTCTGCCAGAATCTCGGAGGTCTCTTTTTCTACCGCCTTCCGTAGTGAATCTTCCTTGAGTTGGGCTATTTTGGCCGCTACGCCTCCGGCAAGGGTGCTCAGGATGGGCTTGTTCAGGATGGCGAGGGCGATTTTTGTCAAATCAAGGGTGATTAGCCGGGCGGGAATCTTGTATTTGTTTTTTGTTTCCTGGGGGTTATGGGCGGTATTTACAAAAACGATGCAGTCTTCCCGCAGCCCTGATAGCGCATGGGCTTGCGTGTCGTTTAGCAGCGTTTCGTCCATCACGATCACAATATCCGGCTCCGCTATAACGCCCCGTTCAAGGATCGGTTCACCGGAGATGCGCGTAAATGCCGCTATCGGTGCGCCTCTCCTCTCCGCGCCGTAGAGCGGAAAATCCTGAGCATAGTATCCTTCAAAGAAGGCTGCGGTGCCTAACACCCTGCTTGCAACCTTCGCCCCCTGACCTCCCCTTCCGTGAAATCTTACTCTAATCAAGTTAATTGCCTCAATACTTTCTTTCCTTCGGTTCAAACGGACCTATGTTCACGGGCTTATAGCCGAGCTTTACCCCTCCGGTGTTAAAATGTGCCAGGGTGTGTTTCAGCCAGTTAGCGTCATTTCTTTTGGGGAAGTCCGTGCGAAAGTGAGAGCCGCGGCTCTCCTCGCGGGCGATAGCGCCCGCTACAACCGCCTCTGCCACGTCGAGGCTCCCTTTGAGTTCCAATGCCCATCCCAGGCTGAGGTTGACCCTTTTGCCGGTGTAGTTTAGCTTGATGCACGTATATTTTTCCTGTAGGGTTCTTACCACGTTCAGGGCGTCTTTTAGTTTTGAGGCATCGCGGAAGATGCCTACATTGTTGTCCATAATTTTATTGAGGGCTGTTTTGACGTCCACCGGCGTCTCGCTTCCCTCCGATTTGAGTAGCGCGTCGATCCGCTGCTCTGCGCGTTTTGCCGCATCATTGAGTGCGCCGCCGCCTTTTTTCCCGGTCAAACCCTGTGCATACTTTGCTGCGTTGCCACCGGCGATTGCGCCAAAAACGATGGTATCCAGGAGAGAGTTGCCGCCAAGCCGGTTTGCCCCGTGCACGCTTACGCAGGCCGCCTCGCCCGCTACGTAGAATCCTTTCACGATAGTCTCCCCCTCGGTATTGCAATCGATTCCACCCATTGTATAGTGCTGTCCCGGTTGGATGGGGATGGGGGTGGTTATGGGGTCTACACCGGCGAATTCAATGCAAATAGTCCGTATGCCCGGCAGCCTTTCAACGATTTTCTTTTCTCCCAGGTGCCTGAGGTCCAGGTGTACGTAAGTATTGTCAAATCCGCCACCGGCCATGATTTCACGCACAATATTTCTTGCAAGGATGTCACGGGGCGCTATTTCCATGTCCTTCTTCGAATCATCGTAGTTTGCTAAAAAACGTTCACCTTTGTTGTTTAATAAATAACCGCCTTCGCCGCGGCACCCCTCGGTGATTAAAATATTCTTTCCCAGGATGGTTGTTGGGTGGAACTGGATGAATTCCATGTCTTTCAAGGGTATGCCCGCCCAATAAGGTATAGCTATTCCCATGCCGGTATTGATGAGGGCGTTTGTGCTGTTCCCGTAAATACGTCCGGCGCCTCCCGTGGCAAAAATTACTACCCCTGCCTGAAAAGCCTCCAGGCGTCCGGTTACCATATCCATTGCTATTACGCCCACGCAGTTGCCATCCTCGACAACCAGGTCGGTCACCATCCATTCTTCGTAAATGGTCATCTCGTTGCGTTCCGCGGCGTGTTTTAGTTTTATGGTTTGCTGATATAAGGTGTGCAAAAGGGCGTGTCCCGTCTTATCCGCCGCATAGCAGGCGCGTGGAAACCCTGCGCCGCCAAATGGCCTTTGGGCGATTTTCCCTTCGGTTGTGCGGCTGAAAGGGCAGCCCCAGTGTTCCATTTCGACGACACGCCGGGCGGCGTCTTTTGTCATACGGATAACGGCGTCCTGGTCTGCCAGGTAGTCGCTTCCTTTGACCGTGTCAAGGGCGTGCTTTTCCCAATTGTCGGTGCCGCCGCGGGGATGGTTCCCTAACGGTGCATTAATTCCCCCCTGAGCAGCGACGGAGTGAGACCGAGTCGGATGCACTCTGGAAATAATGGCGACCTTAACGTTATTGCGGTTCAGTTCAATAGCGGCCCTTAGACCCGCCAAGCCTCCGCCAACAACAATAGCATCGTGGTAAATCATAAACAGAAAATATCATCAAATACCGCTTATGTCAACAACAGAGATTTTTAACAAAGGCCTTTTTTCGTTGAATGCCAATCTTCCGAAAAAACGCATAGATAATTGTTTGCGATATATATTTGTTTTTGTTAAACTAGAGCGCTGTGGTTTTGTGGCGTTATTAACGTATAGGAAATTCAAAGTAGGGACACGGTGGTCGTGTCCCTGCGTGTAAACATAAAAGCTGCCGAGTGCCTAATTTGATGTACAGGAATTTCAAAGTTGTAGAACGAAGCGATTGCTTCGTCACGGGCGAAGTGGCACTTCGCCCTACATCGAAAAAAGCCGCCGTAGTCCCAATTTGAAGGAGGGGTGTAACTATTCATGAAAAATAAACTTTTTGTATTATTGAGTATCCTTTTGCTGTTCGTTACGTTGGGCGCTAATAACCCGGATGAAAAGGGGGGTGCGCAAGACGTTGTACGGGAATTGACTGATTTCCAAAATGCCCTTTTAAATTGGATGAAGGGTTTTGATTCCATAAAAAACCAGTTTTCGGCATTTCAAAAAGAGGTGGAGCAAAGCCTGGCGCCGCTGAAGGATTTCGACAAAACATTAAAGGGTACGGACGAAAAAATGAACGCCGTGCTTGCCAAGATCGATATCGTGGAAAAATCCTCCTCTATCGCTGAGGTCAAGCAACTGATTGAGGCTTTTGGTAAGACCTTTGACGTGTTTAAAAAGAACATGTCTGACCTAACCAAACGCATTGAAGACCAGGAAATAAAAAATGCCGTTCTGGAAAAAAGGGTTATGGAGACGCAAAAACCCATAGAACCGGTAAAAAAGGCTCTTGAGGAATTGAGTAAAGTGGTAATGGAGAAGCTAAGCGATCAGGAGAAAAGGATTGTTGCCGCAGAAGAAGTTATGAAAAACCGGGTAGCTTCTTTGGATGCAGCAACGAAAAGCCTTGACGGACAGATAAAAGCCCTTGCTGATTTGGAGACACGTACGAAGAAATTGGAGAAAGGCGGCTTTGCCGTTGCTACTACGGCAGCGCTGACGCCCACCCCAGCTCCCCAGGCGTCGCCGGGGACGGAAACCGCAGCAGTAGCGACGGTAACCGGCACCGGGACGGTTGAGGGCGTAAGGGAACAACACGTTGCCACTCTGGAGGAAGAGGGATATAAGGACATAGGCGACGGCTTTTATCTGCGAAACGCAAACGTTACCCAATTCGGCTCTTCTTCTCAGATTAAGGGCGAGATTAAAAATACAGCGGAAAAAGACCGAAGTATTGCGATGTTTGTAATCAGGGTATTTAATGCCTCCGACGCCGTCTTGTTTTCTCAGGATTTTTCGATTAAAACGTTTAAAAGCGGTGAGGTAAGAAACTTCAGCGAAATCATATCCGGTTATACACCGTTGGATATTGCAAAATATGAGGTAATAACGAAAAGGAGATATTAAAGCTTGGTTATCAAAAATGGTTTTAAAATCTGTTTTATAGCGTGTTTTTTTTGTATTCAGATGGCCGTAGGGTTATTTGCTGCGGAAGTAAAGCACGCGGAAGAAACTTACCCTGATATGGTATTAATACCGGCAGGGACGTTTTATATGGGTGAGAACACACGCTACGATTGGAGCTTTATGCTGGCGTATAACATTTACGATGGACCGGAGCACGTGGTCTATCTGGACGAGTATTTTATCGACAAGTATGAAGTGACTAATGAGCAGTTCAATAAATTCGTAGAGCAAACAGGTTATCGTATGGGTCGATGCTTGAATGATTCCCGGTTTAACCGGCCAAACCAGCCGGTTGTAGGCATTACGTGGGACGATGCGGTCGCTTATGCAACGTGGGCGGGAAAGCGCTTGCCGACGGAGGCGGAATGGGAGAAGGCGGCGCGCGGCACGGACAAGCGGTTGTGGCCGTGGGGCAATAAGTTTGACAAGGCCAAGTGCAACGTATGGGAATCCGGCGTAGCCGGACTGAGAGAAACAAAACCGGTAGGCTCGTTTGCAGACGGCAAAAGCCCTTATGGGTGCTACGACATGGCCGGAAACGCGTGGGAGTGGTGCGCTGATTATTATGACCAAAATTACTACCCTGTGTCCCCGTCAAAGAATCCCACAGGACCTGAAACCGGGCAACAGAGGGTTATTCGGGGCGGCGGGTTGCTTTACTTCGGCCATTATGCCCGATGCGCCGCGCGTTATCGGGTGCCGCCGTATGCGCAAAGCCCGCAAATAGGCTTCCGATGCGCGAAGACGCCTGACGTCATAACAAGGCCGCACTCAAACCAGCCTTAATAAAGGGAGGTGGTAAAAAACTTGCAGGAAAAAGAGGTTTTTACAAGCTTTGGTGAAAACGTTTTTTCATGCGGTTGATGAAGAGACGAACGGTTTTTGCCCCTACCATGGGAAGCGTTTTGCATAATCACCTACCCCACACCTATTTCCCACCCTATTCTTCTTTGCCGCCTCTGCGATAGAACATCTTGCGGTCTATCTTCAGGAATTCTGCGGCACGCGCCTTATTATTGCCGCACCTTTCCAGGGCAATCTCTAAAATACGGCTTACTGCCGCATCAAGGGAGAACTCACCGGCGCCTAAGGTGATGGTGAGGCTGATATGCTCGTTGCCGTTCATAACAATACCCTCTGTCTTTGAACCTAATATATTCAGATGATTCGGCCTGATAAGTTCTTCGTTGGCAAGGATTGCCGCCCGTTCAAGGCAGTTCTTTAATTCACGGATATTGCCGGGCCAGTGGTAGCCGGTGAGGACGTCCATCGCCTCCGGGGAAATGCCGGGAAGATGCCTGCCAAAATCCTGGCGGAATATTTCTAAAAAATGTTCCGCCAAGAGGGGGACGTCTTCCTTCCGTTCCCTTAAAGGAGGGAGGGTGATGGGGAACAGGTTTATTCTGTGGTAGAGGTCTTTCCGGAACAGTCCGTCCGTAACCATTTTTTGAAGGTCTCTGTGAGTAGTGGCGATGATTCTGAAATTTGCCTTTATGGGCTGGTTGGAACCAATCTTTTCGTAGGTGCGTTCCTGTAATACCCGCAAGAGTTTGGACTGGAGGTCAAGGGGCATATCGCCGATCTCATCAAGCAGCATGGTGCCTTGCTGAGCGAGGTCGAGTTTCCCTTGCCGGTCGCTGTCTGCCCAGGTAAACGAGCCTTTCTTGTGTCCGAAGAGTTCGCTTTCAAGCAGCGCCGCGGGAATGGCGGCGCAATTAACGGCGACGAAACTGCCGTCCTTTTTCCCCGACGCATGATGGATTGCCCTGGCAAGCACCTCTTTGCCGGAACCGCTTTCTCCGTAAATGGCCACGCCGGTATACATGGTTTTTGCAACCTTTTCTGCCATTTTGAGGATATTTATCATGCCGGGAGACCTTGTGGCGATGTTGTGAAACCGGTAGAAATCCGGCAAAGGCTCATCCTGGACGTCCTTTGCCTTTTTGTGCCGGGTGAAACTCAGCGCATGCTTCACGGAGGCGCGCAGGTCTTCGAAATTGACCGGTTTCAGGACGTAATCCGCCGCCCCTTGTTTGATGGCCGTCACGGCGCTCTCAATGCTGCCATTGGCAGTCATCATGATAAAAGGGATATCGCCGTATCCCGCCGCTATCACTTCCCTCAAAAGCTGCAAGCCATCCATACGGGGCATTGACAGGTCTGACGCCATCAGGTCAACGTGATTTTTTCTGAGAACGTCCAGCGCCTCAATTCCATCCTGTGCAAGCAGGGGAATAAATCCCCACTCCCGGAGATGGACTTCCAGGAGCATCCGTTCACTTTCTTTGTCATCTACAACGAGGATGGTTTTTTGAGACATGTTGTTGTTCTCCGTTAAATCAGGTTGGTTTTTAAAGGACAAAAACCCAACCTAATTTAAAAGTTTTTATAGCGGCAGATACAATACCAACCCATTCCACTCCTCTTGATCACTCCAGGCATCAATGAGCAACAGATCATCAATGGCCTGCCTAACGGGAAGACGATCATTCAACACAAAAACACCAGGCATCGGTTCCTTTGCGGTAAGCCGGGCATACGCAAAATTTGGTATCGTAGCCCGATCGTGTGTTAAGAGAACGCGGTTGTTCTCTGCTGCCCAAGCCAGGATAGTGATGTCGTCTGCTTCTTCCAACCCAACATCCTGAACACGAACCAAATCTAATTCCGGACGTCGTAATAATAACCCACGGACTATATCATTGTTGAAGTTTTCATCGCTCAGCAAGTGTAACATTACTCATCCTCGTATACGGTGTTGAGCTAACAACCGATAACGCAACTCCCCTATATCTCCTTGTCGGTTCTCGATACGCTTCCGAACTTCCCTTGCTTGTATCTCCCGTTCTTCAAGATACTTTTCGACAGTTTCTCTGTAACGCAGGTAATATGCGATCACTGCGTATGTGTCGGCCAGAGTTATCGTAGGGTATCGTTGTACAATTGCCTCGGGTGTCGCACCATCTTGAAATGACCGGATTACCAGTTCTAACAAGACACGTGACTGACCGACACGCAATGCACCTGACGAGTCCTGCTGCAAAGGTGGCGCATCGGTTTTGATCATAACACTCATAATCAATGACCTCCATTTATGCTTGCTTTTTTCTTATAATGCGGCTATTACGGCGTCTTTTTTGAGATATAGCGATGAAAACATCACGAAAATCCTCTTGTAGTTTATCCCTTTCATGCAATTTAATCAACACCGTTTTCTCACCACACGGTGCATCTCAGTCACGTAGAGTGGGCAATGCCCACCAGGACAAAACCCGCGATTCCCAATTGGGTTAACGATTTATTAACCGTTCATTTACGATTGAAAACAATTGCCGACCGACAATCCAATCATGTACCGTTTATTGGTGGGCAGTGCCCACCCTACTATCTGCTTTACAGTGTAGAACGAAGAGCCTCTTCGTTCTATATTTTGTATTTAATGAGCGAAGCAGCGCTTCGCTCTACAAGATACAATAAACAATGTACAACGTTATTTCCTGCAGTAATTCCATTTCCATTGTTCCTGGCTTGAAACTAAGCCCGCCTTAACGGGATTATGTAAAACGTAATCAATGATCCGTTCCAGCTCTTTTCCATCACGCACCACGTGGTCATAACTCTCATGCTGCCAGAATGCGCCGTTATTAAGAAGTATCTTATTTGCTTTCCCTGCCGTA
This sequence comes from Candidatus Brocadiaceae bacterium, assembly GCA_015661205.1. Taxonomy (GTDB): domain Bacteria; phylum Planctomycetota; class Brocadiia; order Brocadiales; family Brocadiaceae; genus JACVXV01. The sequence continues at coordinate 7,167 of JACVXV010000055.1, read as the reverse complement.
TATGCCTTTAACGATTGAAGCGCCTTGTAGAGCGAAGTGGCACTTCGCTCTACAGTAAAGACCACATGCACATGATTCGGCATAATACAGTAAGCCAGTAAATCATATACCTTCTTATCGCGAAAACACATCGCCTCCGCAACCATATCGGCTATCCGCTCGTCCTTCAACCAACTCTGGCTGTTTACGGCCTTGTCCAGCATTTCGTCAAATTTGCTAAAATACCGTTCGTGTTGTTCGGCCATCTTCTGTTTTCGCACCTTTTCATCTTCGATTTTGAGAAGTAACTCCTCGTCCCGCACGCGTTCTTCTTTCAAACGGGCAATAGCCTCAGAGGGAAGCGAACCTGCGAGCCTGAACGTTACAAAAAACGTTGCATTAGCAGGATGATAGTGGGGTAGATTGCGTCTATAGTATTTTATTTGGTCGTCTATCATGTTCGTGTTCGTGTAGTGCGAAGCGCTGCTTCGCAAATTGAATGTAGGGCGAAGTGCTACTTCGCCCCAAGCGAAGCAGCGCTTCGCTCTACATCCGCAAAATACATTTTTAACGCTGAAAACTTTTCACCCGCCGCTTTCAGGTCGTTCTCCATAACCATACGCTCGATTTCGCTGGCGATACGCGTTATCAGATCGGACTTCAAATGTCCCGACATCCCCTTTACGGTGTGGGCGGACTTCCTGATCTGCTCATGATCACCTTCCCGGATTGCCCTTTCCATAGCGTCTATCTCGCCGTTCATGTCCTTCATAAAAGACTGCGCATATTGCTCCAGTGCTTCCCGGTTGTTCTTCAATCCGGGCATGCTGTTGAGATTGAATATGGCCGCAATTGCGTCGTCTGAGTAGAGCGAAGAGGCTCTTCGCTCTACATCTGCACAGTGCATTTTTAACAAGGGATCGGCGCTACATTGTTGTAAAATACCGAAAAGCGCTTTCGTATCAACCGGTTTGGAGATATAGTCGTCCATCCCTGCCTGCAAACATTTCTCCCTGTCCTCTTTCATTACATTTGCTGAAATGGCGATGATAACGGTGTGCCCACCCCGCTCCGCCTCCCTCCTGCGGATTTCCTCCGTTGCCTCCAAACCGCTCATTTCAGGCATCTGTACGTCCATGAGGACAAGGTTGTATGTACCCTTTTCCCATTGTTCTATTGCCTCCTTCCCGTTTCCGGCCACCGTTACCTGGTGGCCGTTCATCTTCAACGTATCGGCGATCACCCTTTGGTTAAAGGCATTGTCCTCGGCAAGCAGGATATTTAACGGACGTATTGCATCCTCAGCGGGGCAAACACCACGCGCTCTTTCCTGTTCGCACCGGGCAAACGTTACCTTGAAATGGAAGGCGCTTCCCACGCCGGGTTTGCTTTCAAACCAGATGTCTCCGCCCATAAGCTCTACCAGTTTTTTGGAAATGGCGGCGCCGAGACCGGTGCCTCCATACTTCCTCGTTACGGAACTATCGGCTTGGGTAAAGCTTTCAAATATCCGGCCCTGTTTCTCCTCTGGAATCCCTATGCCGGTGTCTGTTACCGAGAAATGGAGTATTACCGGCTCACGTTTGTAGAGCGAAGCGCCGCTTCGCTCTACAGGTGTGAACGAAGTGGCGCTTCGTTCTGCAGATGCGTCCGGTACGGCATCCCCCTTTTCCGTAAACTTCATTGCGTTTTTGTAGAGCGAAGCGCTGCTTCGCTCTACAGGTATGAACGAAGTGGCACTTCGTTCTACAGATATGAGCGAAGTAGCACTTCGCTCTACAGATACAGACAGCACGATCTCCCCCTTCTCCGTAAACTTCACCGCGTTACCGATGAGATTGGTTAGCACCTGCCTCAGGCTTTGTGGGTCTCCATACAATCTGTCCGGGACGTCCGCCGCTATGGATACCTGGAAGTCCAACCCCTTCATCCGCGCCTGAAACGCCAAAGCCCCGACCCCTTTCTGAACCGTTTCGCGCAAACCAAAATCCATATTTTCCAACTCCCACTTTCCGGATTCTATCTTGGAAAGGTCCAACACGTCGTTCGCCAGGTTTAGCAGCGATTCCCCGGAGGCCTTTATCATCTCCATGTATTCCTTTTGCGCCGCGGTATCCTGGGTTTTTAGGGCAAGCTCAGCCAGGCCGATGACGGCGTTCAGCGGGGTGCGGACTTCGTGGCTTATATTTGCGACAAATTCACTCTTTGCGCTGCTTGCCTCGTCCGCAACCTTTTTTGCCTGACGGAGCACGTCGTTCAACACCTCCATCTCCTTCAGCGTGCGCGCCAGTTCCTGCGTCCTTGCCTCCACCTTCTGTTCCAGGTAGCCGTACAACTGCGCATTTTCCACGGATATAGCCATCTGAGACGATAGTATCTTCAGAAATTCCACCCTCTCCGGCGTAAATGCCCCGCAGGCCAGGTTATTTTCAAGATAGAGTATCCCGATCATTCTCCCCTGATATATCATACAGGCACACAGCAACGATTTCGGCTGGGTTTCCTTGATGTACCGGTCACCGGTGAACAGCCCCTCGCGGGCGGCGTCGTTTAAAACGACCGTCTCCCGCGTCTTCTGCGTGTAATTGATGACGGACAGGGGGAGCGACCCGCTCTCTTCAACGGGCACGTCTTGCAGTATTTTTACTTCATCACTCCCGGCCTGCCCCTCCGCCCCGATTACCAGCCGGCCTTCCTTCTCCATGATGAGAAAACCCTTCTGCGCCCCGGCATTCTCTATAATGATCTTCATCAGTTTCACCAGCAATTTCTCCAGCACGATCTCCCCGGATATTGCCCCTGAAACCTTTATCACGGTGGACAAATCCAACGCCTTCGACGTGGTATCGCCTGAAGTTGTTCCCGGCGACGTAGAATCGGACGGGTTTCTATCTCTATGCGTTTCCGTGAACAACCGCGGATACCGTTCTTCTATATCCTTCACCTTCGCGTGCGCGCCCCACCGGTAATAGCAATAGCGGGCGTCCTGGATGTACGTCCTGGCAACCTTTTCCTTCCCCTTTGAAAGATAAAACCTTGCCGCCGCTTCATTGGCAAGCGCCTCTTCATTGACGAAATCGTTTTCCTTCGCCAGCGCAATTGCCTTATCGTAGAGGTCAGCCGCCTGCGCGTCTTTCCCTTTCACCCTGGCAAGTTCCGCCTCCACCAGATGATACTTATGGAGGTTATTCATCGGGGCATGGTGCGCCCACTTTTTCAATATCTTCTGGTTTGAAATCACGGCCTTGAGAGAGCGTCTTTGTTCTTGTGCCTGTGTTTCCGGATAGAGCGCCAGGAGGGTAAGCGAATGGTAGAAGTTGTAAATGACCACATGATAATGTCCAAGTATGGCAAAGTAATGTTTTTTCACTGCCCGTATATTTTTCAGAGCCTGATGATAATTACCGAAGGTGTACGAGAGTAATAGTTTAATTATATACAAATCTGCCAATGAGTGATGATCGTTGTGCGTATGAAGTATGGGAACTATTTCATCTTCATTGAAAGCGTCGCCTACCAGGCGGCAAGGGTCGGAGCTCTTCTCCTGCAGGTTTAATATAATCTGCTGGCTCATTTTTAACAAAAAGATGTACTTGATTTGATGGAGATGCTTGATACGTTCACAATACCTTACCACCTCCTGACAGGACAGTACGAGTTCCTTTGAAACTAGGAAAAGGTGACCGCAATAGCCTGAGAGGCAAATACACGCAAATTCCAGCGACCCTGTTTCCACCCCCACCAGGTGACCTTCGTGGAACGGTTCAAATATTTCATTTAGATGCCTTTTAAATGAGGATACAACGTTGTAAAAAACCCCATAGAGTATTGCCGTGAGTTCTCTTGCCTGAAATCTCTCCCTTAGTTGCAGCGCCAGTTTGCCAAACCTATATCCGGCGTCAATGGTATTGGGGTTTATGCACAACAGCATACCGTAAAAGACATACGCAACGGTTGAAACGGGCGCATTACCGTGGACGACAGACAACGCCACCATTTTATTTATGATAATGGCAAATAGTGTGGAAGACGTAAAATAGGCCGGAGTAATGGCGAGGGACATTAATTGCAGCGCAGCCTGCTTATAGGGGTCTGTTATATGCGGCAGGTCAATCAATGACTCTATCGTCTTTCCGCGCAGCGCCCATTTTGTCTTAAGTTTTTCGGCCAGGATATGCCTCTTTTTCGGTCTTTTCGGTATCGAAACACCCAGCATATTCACGATTTCGACTGCCGTATTCAGGGCCTCCAGCAATTTATTTTGCGTATCCTTGTTTCATACGCCTTCACGCAATCAAGGGTGGTCTTTGCATGTTTCAGCACACGGGCAACCAGCGTTTCCATCCTTGGAAAATCCCCGCACAGGCAAGCAGCCGCAGCCCCTTCATTATGCAGTGAGAGCGACAACTCATACTGGTCCTGCCAGCTATTTTCTGCCAACAGTTCCATGCCGATTGTTATATGCCGCAGGGCGTCCTCGTAGGCCGTTGACGCCTTTGCCTTCCTGCCTGCCCTGAGGTTCAGCCGCGCAAGTTCATTTCTCTCCTCCTGGCTTGTGATAAGCTCAATTCCCGTATTCAGGTGATTAATAATGTCAAAAAGGTTTTCTTCCGTTTCAACCTCGCTGCCGTTCTTTAATAGCCGCCTTCCTATGGTAAGATGCACCACCATTTTCAGGTCATCCGTTATGAGTGAATATGCCGCCTGTTGAACGCGGTCGTGGAGGAATTTGAATTGGGGGGCGGAAGAGATAAAATCCGAAGCACGAAATCCGAAATTCGAATTTCGATATTCGGTATTCGAGTTTTTACAATCATAATAATTGTCCCCTAACGGTACAATCAGTCCCTCCTTCACGGCGTCCCAGAGATCACCGGAGGTTTCTTCTTCGGATTTTCCATGCACCACAGATAATGTCCTGATGTCGAATGTATTGCCGATACAGGCCGCCAACTGCAAGGCGTGTTGGGTATTTTCGCCGAACTTTTGAATCTTACCGGCCATCAATTCGACGATATTATCGGTATACCCTTTTTGCTCTATGCGTTCCGTATCCCATTGCCAGCAGTTCCGGGAAAAGTCAAAGGCAATTGCCCCTTCTGCGTGCAGGGTTGTAAGGAGCTGATTCACAAAGAACGGATTGCCGCCCGTCTTCCGTGACAGGAGTTCAGACAGAGTCGCCACCTTTTCTCCCTCACAATGGAGCGAATCCGACAGTATTTGGCAAATGTGGCCACTACCAAGAGGCGACAACGTTATCTTGTTGATAACGACCCCCGTCTTCCCAAACCCATCCACTGCCAGCGTCAGCGCGTGGGCGCCGTCCACTTCATTGTCCCGGTATGCGCCAACCAGGTACACATAGCGGCAGTCCGGATGGGACGTCACCGTTTTCAGCAACTTCAGTGAACCCAAATCCACCCACTGCAAATCATCAAGAAAGATGACAAGGGGATGCCTCTCCGTTGCAAGCACACCAATGAATTGCTGGAACACCTGATTAAACCGGTTTTGTGTCTCCTGCGGACCCAGTTGCGGCACGGGAGGCTGCTTCCCTGTGACATGTTCCACGTCAGGGATCACGTCTATAATCACCTGACCGTTGTGGCCGAGCGCGTGCAGAAGCGCTTCCTTCCAGACGGCCAGACACGCCTCGCTTTCCGTTAAAAGCTGTTGTATTAACCCCCGAAACGCCTGAATCACCCCGCTATAGGGGATATTCCGCTTATACTGATCGTACTTGCCGGAAATGAAATACCCCCTCTTTGCGACTATCGGTTTGTGCACCTCGTTTACAAGGGATGATTTGCCGACGCCCGAATATCCACAAACAAGCATTACCTCCGGCGTCCCCCGGCATACCCGCTCAAACCCTTCCATAAGCATGGCCACCTCCGGTTCGCGGCCGTAGAGTTTTTGGGGTATATGAAACTGCTCCGACATATCATGCATGCCTATAGTGAATCCGCTCACCACCCCGGTCTCTTCCCATTGCCGCAGGCATTTATCCAGGTCTCTTTTCAGTCCGTGTGCGCTCTGGTATCGGTCTTCTGCATTCTTACGTATCAGCTTCATAACAATATCAGACACGACGCCGGGCGTCTCTTTATTTACCTCGTGAGGTGAAACGGGCATTTTTGCTATGTGGCAATGCACCAGTTCCATCGGGTCGTCCGACCGGAACGGCACGTCTCCCGTCAGCATCTCATAAAAAGTTATGCCCAGGGAATAGAAATCGGTGCGGTAATCAATGGAACGGTTCATCCGCCCGGTCTGTTCAGGCGACATATAGGCGAGGGTGCCTTCCAGCGAGCCGGGGTTCATATCCCGCTGTTCCTCTCTTTGCAAACGGGTGGACAAGCCAAAATCAATGATCCGGGTCTCTTTTGTATCGGGGTTTATGACGATATTTCCCGGTTTTATATCCTTGTGGATGATACCCTTTTGGTGAATCTCTCCCACTATTTCAGACAGGGTGGACGCGATGATAAGAAATTCCCGGATACCGGCGGTATTTCGTTTCAGAAATTTTTGCAAGGATTCACCCTGAAAATCCTCGGATATCAGGGCAAGGCCGTTTTCGTGCCTTTCCAGGCGACAGGGTTTGACGATTCCCCGTATATTTAAATCCTGCAAAACATCATATTCATGGCGCAGCCTTGACAGATCCTTTCGTGTTGGGTATGCGGACTTCAGCGCCTTAATAATCACCGGCGCGCCGTCTTCTTCCCTGCATCCCCGGCACACGATAGTCTTCGCGCCGTCGTGGAGTATTTCGTTTATTTTATAGCCTGAAATTTTTATTGCCATTGATCTTTACCTTGCGTTTTGTATCTTTGTAGAACGAAGTGCCACTTCGTTCTCTAACGACGTCTTTCCACAGAGCGCGAAGAACCTCTTCGCGCTACAGCCGTACGTGGTTAAAAAATTTTTATTGACAACGCCCCATTCGTAAATTAAGCTCAGGACATGAATAAGGCATTCGGTATCTTCATACTATTCACGTCTTTCGTTATCCTCCAGCGCCTCGCTATTGCCGTGGAGGTTGCTCCCCGCATTTCCGACCGGGAGATTGTGGAGGGGCTTACCGAGATAAGGAGCGATATCAAGAGGCTGGACGCCCGTATTGACGGCCTCTCCTCTAAGGTTGACGACCTTCGTTCCGAGATGAATGGCAAATTTACCGAC
>JACVXV010000054.1 GCA_015661205.1 Candidatus Brocadiaceae bacterium | reverse complement strand
CCGGTAAAGGAACTCTGCGGAATCGGCTCACGGCTCGAAGCCAGCCTAAAGGACATGGGAATAAGAACCTGCGGTGAACTGGGAAGGACTTCCGCGCACGCATTGAAGAACCGGTTCGGTATTATTGGAGAACGGCTAAAACTCATGGCGCAAGGCATCGATGACAGCCCCGTCATACCTACGGAGCATGAGCCTGATGCAAAATCAGTCGGACACAGTATGACCCTTGATAAGGACGCATACAGCACGGAAACCCTGGGGCGGCACGTCCTCCAGTTGTCTGAGATGGTAGGAAGGCGTATGCGCCGCAACGGCTACACCGGACGCACCGTAGCGCTCACCCTGCGTTACGCCGACTTTACCACCTTTACCAAGCGCACAACGGTGGAAACGTGCACCAATAGCGGCTTAGATATTTACCAGATCGCCATGGACGTCCTGAACGCCATTCGCCTGCAACATCCGGTTCGGCTCGTCGGTGTGAGCGTCAGTAACCTCACGAGAAACGTTGCGCAAATCCCTCTCTTTGTCAAAGACAGGAACAAACAGGCCGCCGTGCGCGTTATGGACAAGATCAACGACCGGTACGGGGATTTCCATATTACCTGGGGAACGTTGATCGAGCGGTACCACCACAAGGGCGTTATCTCTCCTTCATGGCGGCCGGACGGCGTTAAATGCGTTAACCTGCCGTCGCAAAACACATAGTCAGGAAACTAGTCTGCCGGAATTTTCACCTGTGCCAATGCCTGCTTGTGGCTTACAACGGTGCGAATGCCGCCGGATGTCAATACATATAGCCCCGGAGGGGCGGTCTGTTTGTAGCAATGGAATTGAAACAACATAAAAGCTCCGTAGGAGCGGCCTGATATATGCTTTCAGAAAACTATGCGGTTGCGTCCGGCAAGAAGATTGTTGGCCTCTGAGAGGTTGATGTGTCCCGTGTACAATGCCTTTCCGACAATCATCCCGGTTATAGGCAATTGGCTAAGCGCCTTGACGTCATCCAACGACGACACCCCGCCCGAAGCTATAATTGGCGTTACAACCGTTGCAACAAGCTCCTGTAAACCAAGGATGTTCGGTCCTTGCAGCATACCATCCTTTGATATGTCGGTATAAATTATTGCGGACGGTAACAGCCTTTCCATTTCTTTAGCAAAGGCAGGCGCCGTCCACTCACAGACTGAAGTCCACCCCTTAACGGCCACCTTTCCGTCTTTAACATCGATTCCAATTGCAATGCGCTTGGGGAACTTAGAGCAAAGTTCGGCCACCCACGAAGGCGAATCTATCGCCCTGGTACCGACAATTACACGGTTTACACCCAGTTCCAACACCCTTTTTACGTCTTGTGTAGTCCGTAACCCACCGCCAAACTGGATGGGTATCTTTGTGTTCTTGACGATTTGTTCGACGATGGAAAGGTTTTTCGGCTTGCCTTCAAACGCCCCGTCGAGGTCAACTACGTGGATATACTTTGCCCCTTGCGCCTGCCACGATTTTGCCACGTCAACGGGGTTGTTGGAAAAAACGGTTTCTGCGCCCTTTTGCCCCTGTGTCAAGCGCACGCATTTGCCGTCCTTTAGATCGATTGCGGGTATAATAAGCATTGAGATTTATAAGTCTCCAAAATTTTTAAGAATGGTAAGTCCCCACTGTTGGCTTTTTTCGGGGTGAAATTGCGTTGCGAATATATTTTTATACCACACCATTGAGGTAAAGCGCACGCCATAGTCCGTTTCCGTTGCAATAACGGCGGCATCATCGGGACAGACGTAATAGGAATGAACAAAATACATGTAAGCATTATGCGGCACGTTTTTCAGGATGGGCGCAGGTTCATGCCTGGCGCTAATCTGATTCCAACCGATGTGGGGGATTTTTAATTTCCCATTCGCTTTATTTTCAGGAAAATCAAATCGTACCACCTTGCCCGGTATAATATCCAGGCCGTCATGTTCGCCGTCTTCATAGCCCTTTGAAAACAGCAATTGCAAGCCGAGGCATATTCCAAGGAAGTGCTTGCCGGAACGGATACAGTCCTTGATGGGTGCAATGAGGTTGCGTTGTCTGAGACCTTCCATTGCGTCCTGGAAGGCGCCTACGCCAGGGAGCACCAGCTTTTCAGCGTCTGCAAGGTCTTTGGGGTTATCCGTTACCTTGACGGCAAAACCAAAACGCTCAAATCCCTTCTCCACGCTGCGAAGGTTGCCCATTCCATAATCTACGATGGCTATCATATTAACCGTTATCCACCGCTTCCCTTTGGAATAATCACGAATTCTACGCGGCGGTTTTTTGCCTTGCCGGCAGTGGAAGCATTATCGGCTATAGGTTGGTATTGTCCAAAACCGGCGATGTATACCCGCGTCGGAGGAATACCGCAATCTTCTACAAAGAAATGAAGCACGGCCGCGGCCCTTGCGGTGGATAGTTCCCAGTTTGATTTAAATTTTTCTTTCTGTTTACTAATGGGGTCGTTGTCTGTGTGTCCTTCAATCCTAACCATTTCATTTGGCGCCTCAGTTATTACAATGGAGGCAATCTTCTTCAGTACCGCCTTACATTGTGATCTCAATATGGTTTGGCCGGAATCGAATAATATAGCCCCCGGCAGTGATATGGCAACGACACCTTCCTTTATTTTTACGGTGGCGCCCGTGCCTTTTAGTTTCTCTTCAAGCTCGCGCCTGGAATTTTCAAGGCGATCCAACTCACTCTTATATTGGTCAGCCCTTGATGACAGTTCTGCATTTTCTTGCTGTAAGCTTGATACGTTTGCACTGAGCTGTTGATTTTCAACCCGTAAATGTTTTACCTCGGAACAACCGGCCCCCACCGCCAAAACCCCCGCGAACCCCAACAAACACAAGCTGCGCGCCAAACAATGTTTTTCTTGCATACGTTTTTTCCCTCCTTTTGCCGTAAAGAGATAGTAAGTTTTTGAAATAGGTTAAGAAATTTGATTAAGAGATATTTTTATTGTGCGTCCAATTTATTTGTATTTTTGTTTTTGCCCTCAATGCTAATGAAATCCTGTAAACAAGATGGTAAATAATTGAATGTACCGGTTGATAAGTTCTATAAAATAGTCTTGCATCATAATACAGACTATCGCTGCCAGCGACAAAAACGGGCCGTAAGGAATCATACGGCTTTTCTTCACAAGTAAAGCAGGGACAGCCATGAAAATTCCGAAGAACGGCGCAACAAAAAAAACGGTTATTGCCAGTTTCTGACGCCCCATCCCGGCGAAGCCTCGCGCCTGGAACCAGAAGTCCAACAGCACCCAAAACACCAACAGACCGAACGCCAGCTGCTTCGTCCGGAACACACGCACAGAGGCGTACACCAGCCCACCGCCGGTGAAAATCCCCAAAGCGGAAGCGGCCAATGCGTCCACCCGGTAAATGCCGAACAACGAAAAACTCCTTAAGGTATCCGGCGCATGGTGTAATTCCGGGCAAAGCGCACTCAACGCAAGCGAGATCGGCATACCTGCCATGGTAATTTCATTAGGAATTATTAATAATTCCAGATCAACAAACGTGGCTACAATCAGGGCGCAAGCAAGTAAGAAATAGATAAGAAACACACCAAGCGGTTCACCTCTGCCTTGCGCAAACACGTAAAACAGATGCGCACAGAGATAGCCGGTTAATAACTCCACCAGCGGATAACGTATCGATATCTTGGCGCGGCACGCCCTGCAGCGCCCCCTTAACAGTAAATAGCTTACTAACGGTATATTATCATACCATGCAAGGCCTGTATTACAACAAGGACAAAACGAACGGGGCAATACCAAAGACTGCCCTTTGGGAATCCGATAGATACAAACGTTCAGGAAACTCCCAATAACGAGACCGAGTGCAAAAACTATGTGCCACACACCTAAAATAGTCACAGTATTGAGGCTTTTCTAATACCAGATACCCATTGAAAATATTTACCCGCAGTTTATCTTTAAAAATAAGTTCAATTAGCCCTGAAGGGGCTAAATAGAACAGCCCAGGGCAACGCCCTGGGTAATCAGATAAAACCATTAAGCCCTGAAAGGGCGTAATATAGAACTAACCATTATTTTACACCTAATGTCGCCCTTTCAGGGCTTGTTTTGCTTTGCTTACATTGCCAAACCCGGGGCGCTGCCCTGGGCTGTAGTATTGCGCCCCTTCGGGGCTATCAATGAAAAAGGCCTCTTTCTAGCTGCTGGATGCTGGATATCCGAACATTGAGCATCCTGCATATTACATCTTGCAGATGCTCAAACTGTGGAATCCTATCAAAACCGATGAACAATTGCAAGATTAAAAGCGGCAAGTGCATAGAGCTGAATAGTAAACAGAGAATTTATTTCTCAAACAAGGGCGGCGGCGACGTTTGCTGGGACGAGCCGATAGCGTACAGGTGGTAGTCATTTGAGCCTATATAGATTGTGCCGTCCGGTCCAATTGCAGGCGAAGACTCAATGGCGTCTTTTGTCTGAAATGACCATAGGAGGACGCCATCCGCACTAATCGCATACAGTTTTCCGTCGCTTGAGCCTATGTAAACAGTTCCATTTCCGTCGATTGTGGGGGATGATTCCACCCAATTGTTAGTCTTAAAACTCCACTTGAGCTTACAGTCGGGATTAACGGCATACACAAAACCGTTATACGAACCGAAAATTACCGTTCCGTCCTTTGCCACTGCCGGTGTGCCATGTACGGCCTTTCCCGTGTTAACGTACCATTTAATGATGCCGTCCGGTTTTACGGCAACGAGTCTTCCGTTATCCGTACCCACGTACACAACGCCATCTGCCCCTATCGAAGGGGAAGAATAGGAGTGATATACACCGGAGCCTACCCGTTTCATCCATTTTTCAATACCATCAGGAGACAAGGCGTGCAATGCGCCGCTCGTTTCAAAGAGATAGATGGTGCCGTCTGTCCACACGGTGGGGGAGGCCGTTATGTTGCTCTTAGCGGTATATTTCCATTTCAACACGCCGTCGAGTGATAGGGCGTAGAGGTTTTTGTCGTCCGAGCCGAAATAGAGGGTGTCATTGGTAATAGCGGCAGAAGAAAGGATAATGCCGCCAACGGCATACGTCCATTTGGATTTCCCTTCCGGGGTAATGGCATACATTTTTTTATCTCTGCAACCGATATAGATAGTGCCATCCTCTCCTATCGCCGGGGAGGCCGTTATCTCGTTCCCTACCTGAAACGCCCATTTTGTGGAGCCATCCGGGTTAACCGCGTAAAGCCTGCCGTCAATAGAACCAAAATAAATAACGCCGTCCCTTCCCACGGATGGGGAGGAAGTCACGCGTGTTTCAATCTTATAAGACCATTTTAGGGCATTGGTCTGCCCACCCGTATAATCGCTTTGCCCCGTGTGCCGGATATCCCCCCGAAACATTTGCCAGGGGATTTTGGCGGTTTCTGCAGCCGCATTAAATTGCATAAGAAGCAGCAAGACGCCGAAAGTAGCAGATGCTAAACGAACGCATATTTTTAACTGCATTGTGTATTTCCTAAAATGGATATAGTTTATGAAATAATGTAACTGTCGAACCGCAGCAAAGATACTACCAGAATTGAGCGATAAATTCAACGGTTTTCGGGTGGATGATTTTGATTGGTTCAGACAAGGAAATGAAAAAATGGTGATTTGTTTTTTACGGCTACAGCACCGCAACGCCGCAAAGGACGCAAAGAAAAAAGTTTTATTACCGGTCTCAGGCATTGTTTTGCTAAGTCGCGTTTGTCATACGCGGGATTGCTGTATTGCGCATGTTTTACCCGATAAAAAGCCGTACCACTTGAGTATCGAGTCGAGCAGGGTAATTATGGCGAGGATTGCCATGGCGGCCACGAGGGTGGCGTCAAGGATGAAGGTAAACGAATCACCCGGCGCCTTTGCAGATAAAGCTTTGTGGAGAAAGACAATGAAGAGTTGATAAGAGGCCGTTAGGGTTGTCACAAACATAAAAATCATGGGGATGAAGGTCATCCAGGCGTATTTGAGCTTATCCATCTTTATGATGATAGTGGTTCCCACACAAAAGGCGATGGCCGCCAGGAGCTGGTTTGCAACGCCAAACATCGGCCATATCGTGGAAACGCTCCCTGAATAGATGAGATAACTCCATGTGCCAACCACGAGAAGGCTCGATAGTATGGTACCGGGTATCCAACTTGTCTTCCCCAGCGGTTTATACCAATAACTGCCCAATTCCTGGACAATAAAGCGGGCGACCCGCGTCCCCGTGTCCACGGTGGTAAGGATGAAAAGCGCCTCAAACATGAGCGCAAAGTTGTACCAATAGGGCATGAGCGTCCTCATACCGGGCAGATTTGAAAATATCGAAGCCATTCCAACGGCAAGCGAAACGGCGCCGCCAGGCCTGCCTGCAACGTCAACGCCTACCTCTGCTGATAGTTCAGCGATATGCCTTACGGGAAAGCCCAGTTGCGCAAGGCTTTCGGCGGTGAGATGGGTATTTATCGCAAAATAGTCGCCCGGAATCAATATCGTTGCGGCAATTATGGCGATTACAGAAACAAACCCCTCGGCAAGCATCGCGCCGAAGCCGATTATCTTTATTTCCGATTCGTTTTCAATCATCTTTGGGGTGGTACCCGAAGAGACGAGGGCATGGAAACCGGATATGGCGCCGCACGCGATGGTGATAAACATAAAGGGGAACAGTGCGCCGGGTATTACCGGGCCGTTGCCGTGAACAAATGGTGTGAAGGCGGGCATGTTGATATTGGGCGCCATACATATTACCCCGAGCGCCAGGAGTATGACCGTGCCTATTTTCATGTAGGTGGAAAGATAGTCACGGGGGCAAAGGAGCATCCAAACGGGGAGGACGGACGCAATGAAGCCATATACGGCCATGAGAAAGATCAGGAGATTTCTGTCCAGATTAAAATAGGGTTCGAGCGCGGAACCGGGGACGTAGCCGCCGAAAAAAACGGCCAATATCAGGAGGATAACGCCGATGATGCTGACCTCCATGACCTTTCCATACCTGATCTTATAAAGGTACAATCCCATAAACAACGCTATGGGTATGGTCGCCGCAATGGTGAACGCCCCCCAGGCGCTGTGCGAGAGGGCGTTGACGACGGCTAGGCCTAGTCCTGCCAGGGCAACGACGATGATGAACAGGATGGCTATCGCCGCGGTGGTTCCGGCTACCGGGCCGACCTCGTCACGGGCGATCTGCGCCAGGGATTTGCCGTTGCGCCGCACCGACGCCGCGAGGATAACCGTGTCATGCACGGCGCCACCCAGCGACGCCCCGATTACTATCCATAAAAAACCGGGGAGGTAGCCGAACTGCGCCGCAAGCACCGGGCCTATCAGCGGCCCTGCGCCTGCGATAGCGGCAAAGTGGTGGCCGAAAAGCACCCATTTGTGGGTGGGATGGTAGTCCCGCCCGTCCTTTAACCTTCGTGAGGGCGTCGTCCTTGAATCGTCAAGGCACAATACCTTTGCCGTGAGGAGCGAGCCGTAAAGGCGATACGCGATGATAAAGATACACGCTGCGGCTACTACCAGCCAGAGGGCGTTGACCTTTTCAGCGGGTCTGATTGCCTGGGTGACGACGCCAAGCGCAAATGCGCCGGTAATTGCAAGGATGATGAGGGTAAGGGTGGATTTTTTCATAAGTGTTAGAGGGTACCAATGTTTTTTATCGTAAATGCTCACCGCAGAGGGCGCGGAGAACGCGGAGAAGTAAGGAATTTAATAGCGAATATAGAACAAGGAATAACGAATGTCGAAAGTCAAAGGACAAGAGAGCATTTGACTGGGAAATCCTTGGGAACCGCTAATGAACGCCAATGCACGCTAATATAAAGATAGTAGAGACGATTGTAAAACGATGGGACTCATCAAAGATATTATTATCACACAGGCAATAAATTGCCTGCATATTACCATAAGTTCCGATGGAACAAAAAGAGCGGACAAACGAAATTCACGACACTTCCGTACCGTTTCCCTTCCACAAATGGCCATTTGGCAGATGGCCTGCCATCGTTATTCCCCGCTGTTGTGCGCGTTTGCCGTGGTTTTTTTCTCTTTACTGTACTTGAAATACTCAACAACGACAGGGATGAGGGATATAACGATGATTGCAATGACCATAAAACTGAAGTTGTGCTTCACAAAGGAGAGGTTTCCCATGAAATAACCCATGAATGAAAGGATGGGAACCCAGCAGCACGCGCCGATGACGTTATATATGGCGAAGCGCAGGTAGGACATGCGTCCGACGCCCGCGATAAATGGGGCAAAGGTGCGGATAATGGGGACAAAACGGGCGATGATAATCGTCTTCCCGCCGTACTTTTCGAAGAATTTATTGGTTCTGTCGAGATATTCGGGGTTAAAAAACAAGGATTTCTGTTTTTTGAAGACCTTTGAGCCGATGTAGTGGCCGACCCAGTAGTTTACCGTGTCGCCGGCAATTGCGGCTATCACGAGGATGGCAATGATTACGTAGATATTCAGCGCCCCGGTGGCGGCAATAGCACCGGCGGCAAACAACAGCGAGTCCCCCGGCAGAAAGGGCGTTGCTACGAAGCCCGTCTCGGCAAATACAATCACAAATAGCAGCAGATTCACCCACATACCATAGTCGCTGACCAGGGTAAGCAGGTGTTTATCCAAATGCATGACAAAGTCAAAGCAATATTTTATCAACTCCATTAGGTATTTCCTCTCATAAAATATTTGTATCCGTATCTTGAATAGCGTCCTCAGGCAACCCTCGGAGAATGTCAGCCTTGCGGTCCTCAAATATCAACTCAATAGCCCGCCGCAAACTAGTCTTGGCTTCTTCTATTGTCTCTCCCTGTCCGTTGGCGCCAGGCACCTCCGGGCTGATAGCCCAGAAACCGCCCTCGGGTGCAACCTCTATGATTGCTGTAAATTCTGCCTTCATTAATATACTCCTGTCGTTTATTGTAGACCGATCATTTCCCATTATCCGGTAAATGTAGTCGAGTAGGTTGGGTTGAACGTAAGTGAAACCCAACATCAACCATTCGTAGCTCTCAACAATTCGTTGGGCTTCATGTCTCAGCCCAACCTGGCTGAACCGGGCTGCTTGATCTTTGGAATCTTCCTCAACTGTATAACCAGCCGTAATGCCTCATTCACTGCTTCACCGTTTGGAAATACCTTAGCTACATCAGGATCCAATATTACAATATTGGTACCCTTCTGGAAACGATGGGCATATTTCCCTCTAATTCCAGATTTCAATAACGACTTTAGGTCGTATTCCGGACGCAATTCATCTTCCAGACATGGTTTATTTTCCTTCTTCATAAGCCTTTCTTTCTGTTTTAGTTAATTCTCTCGCGCTTATTATTCTAATCCTATCGCCTCTATCAGTATGGGCGACCATTAGGATGCGGCCTTGCTGTGAATGCCCAATCGTAATATATCGCTCTTCATCTTTTGAGTGATCAGGGTCGTAAATAGTTATGCCGAGAGTGTCTGCAAAAACTGAGGTAGCCTCAGTAAAGGACACCTTATGTTTTTTTAAGTTCATTTCGGCTTTTTTGGTATCCCACTCAAATTTCATATTTGGTTTTACTATGCTCTTGTCAGTTTCTATTTAAAAAACGTACCTCAACTGAACACGATACGATTGTGCCAATCTGCAAACCAGTATAAAATAAGCCTCCCCGGTAGGGTCGTGTCCTGCTGCGTCTTTTAACGAATGCCGCGCCTGAGTTTTCTTGCTTTCCTTCCAACCCGCTCGATTTAGGACAGTATTACATTATCAATAAGCCGCGTCTTCCCTATCCTGACCGCTACGGCAACCACGTTGCCGCTACGCGCCTCCGGTACGTCCTCAAGGGTTTCCGGGTGGACAATTGAAATATAATCAATAATCGCGCTACTCCTGGCTAGAATAATTTCTTCCATTTCCATGGCAATTTTCCTTGCATCGAAAATACCGGCCTTTCCCATGGATTGCGCCTTTGTCAGCGATTGGTACAGGCAAAGGGCGTCAATCTTTTCCGTTTCGCTGAGATATGCGTTTCGGGAACTGAGGGCAAGCCCTCCGGCGTTCCTTACGATGGGGAGAATCTTTATTGTAACGTCTACACTGAGGTCGGAAACCATCCTTTTGATGACGGCCGTCTGCTGGAAGTCCTTTTGCCCGAAATAGGCAATATCCGGTGAAACAAGATGCAATAATTTTAACACCACTACGGCGACGCCCCGGAAATGGCCGGGGCGTGATTTGCCGCACAGCCGCTCTTCGAGGCGTTCCACGGCAACCGTGGTGCAAAATCCGGGGGGGTACATCTCCGACGGTTCAGGCTGGAACACCATGTCCGCCCCCACGCCCGAAAGGAGTTCGCAATCACGCTCCAGGGTTCTCGGATATTTGCTAAAATCCTCATTTTTCCCGAACTGTAAAGGATTAACAAATATGCTGACCACCACCTTGTCGTTTTCCCTTTTCGCCTGCCGCACGAGGCTCAGGTGGCCTTCATGCAACGCGCCCATAGTAGGAACAAAACCTACGGTGAGGGCATTCGTCCTGAAATCCTTGATTTTTTGTTTTATATCACGTGCTGAAGTGATCACCGGCAGCATAACAATGCCTCCCTTACCCAATGTTTTAGCTAAAGATATGCTAGTAAAAGATACTGCAAAGACGTTGAAAAAACAACCCAAAAAAAACACCGGCACAGGGCGTTGGCAGATTAAGTTTGACTCAGAGGCGGAATATGAATAAATTGGAATGATTGATTTTTGTGGTGGATTAGCCTGTTGGTTTTATAGAGGAATCTGTTATGAAAACAAAGATGACTATGGTTTATTGGAAGGGCGAGAAATTCTGGCTTGGAAAGTTGCTTGAACACCCGGAAATTATGACGCAAGGGGAAACGCTTGAGGCGTTGGAGGAAAACATTAAAGACGCATACCTTCTTATGGCTATGGATGACGTGCCGGAAGAACACCAGACGAAAGAAATTATGTTATGCAGCGGAAGGAATTTGTCCGCCAACTTATGAGAGAGGGGTGTTTGTTTTTACGGCCCGGAGCGAAACACGATATCTATATTAATCCTCTTACGGGTAAAAAGCAACCTGTTCCAAGGCACACTGAAATTGATAACATGTTGGCAAAACATATTAGGAAAAATTTGGGACTTGTCGTTTAATAAGAGATGCCGTCTGTATCGCACTTTCGTAATAATCCTCTGAAGACTTTAGCTCAGAGTGCAATTTTTTAATCAAACGAGACTGTTTTTGTTTTACACGACACCGTTGCCTCCGGTATGTTTTTTACCGGCATAAGGTGATTGTTTAACCCTTAAATAGTGTTTGACTTATCAAACGAATTTGATTAAAGTATTAACCGTTTATACCTTCCTGTTTCAGTGATTTTACGGTGGAAGGGTTCTCTATACGTTTGTGTGAACTTATTGAAATGCCATGTGTTCGCCGCTCGGTTTTTTTGATAACCAAGCCGCACTTAATTAAATAAAATAATCCTTGCGTCGCAAGAAACGTTTCGTTGTTGCAACAACGAAAGAATAATACATGAAGTTGATTATCTTTTCCGACTTGTTCGGGTTGGGATATTGTGGATACTTTCGCAGTCAGAACAGAAGGGCTTACCAAGATATACAAGGATTTCTGGAGGCGCAAAAGTGTCTCAGCGCTGACAAATCTTAATGTAACTATTGAACGCGGGGAAATTTTCGGATTGCTCGGTCCGAATGGTTCCGGCAAGACGACGACGGTAAAGTTGCTGCTGGGTCTCCTGTTCCCCACCAGCGGCAAAGCTTCGGTGTTGGGGCGTCCCGCGTCCGATTTGATGGTTAAAAGCAAGATTGGGTTTTTGCCCGAAGAGTCATATTTATACAAGTTCCTCAACGCGGAAGAAATATTGGATTTCTACGCAAGGCTCTTTCACATCCCAAGGGAAGAAAGAAGAAGGCGCATTGATAAGCTGATCGGCGACGTGGGTCTGCAACCCCACCGGAAACGGCCTCTGAGCCAGTATTCAAAAGGGATGCAGCGGAGAATCGGCCTGGCACAGGCCATCATAAACGACCCTGAATTGGTTATCCTGGACGAACCGACAAGCGGTCTTGACCCCATGGGGAGTTGTGAAATCAAGGAGCTTATCCTCAGATTTAAAGAGCAGGGAAAGACCGTCCTCCTCTCGTCGCACCTGCTGGCCGATGTGCAAACGATTTGCGACAGGATCGCCATCCTCAACAAGGGCGTTTTACAAGTAATGGGCAACGTCCGTGACCTGCTTTCGAAAAGGGACGTTATCGAATTTCTCGTAAAGAGCCTCCCGGAGGACGCAATCCGGGAAGTGGAGTCTTTTATCAAAAGGAATGATGGCGAGGTGTTATCCGTAAAACACCCGGTTTCCACGTTGGAAGAGCTCTTTGTAAAAGTTATACAGGACAGTAAATAAAGGATTTTTTCGTTTGGTAAGATGATACTAACGATCGCCAAACATACTTTTCGAGAGGCAATTCGAAAAAAGATCGTACACCTGCTTATCGGGCTGGGCATAATCATTATGGCGATTTCGCCCTACATCCCGACAACGGATGAACCCGATGCGAAGGTCAAGATGATCTTTGTGGTGTTCTTTCAGGTGGTTGCGCTTTTGTGCATCATTGGGATAATACTGCTTTCTGCCTCATCGTTGCCCAATGAAATAGAAGACAAGACCATCTACGGTCTTTTGTCGAAGCCCGTTTCGAGATTGAAAATTGTGGTGGGTAAGATAGCGGGTTTTTCCGCGCTTTCCGCTTTGATGGTCGTGGTTTTGGGGCTTATTAACGCAGCCGTCATTCACCGGGCTGCATTACGGTTACCGCAAGATTATTCGGGTATCGTAAAGGCCCGGAGCGAGTTTTGGGCGTCGCAGTTATCCTTTCAGGGGGATTTGCATCACTCCAGGCAGGGCATTCAGTGGATTGAGGGTGGCAGCACCGGGGTGGCAGTGTGGCACTTTTCAGGGTTAGGTAACAAAGGAAACGGACGCTTACCCTTCGAGGCAGAGCTTGCCCTAAAAATAGAAAACAGCCGTGGCCTGGATGAAGCGGTTCCGCTGACGGTTCGGGTTGAAAATCCGGCTACGGGTTTATGCAAAGAGCAGATAGTATCCGCGCTTGAAGATGTCCCGTTAACCGTCAGGATAGACCCGCAGATTTTACAGAAATCCGACGCGGTAAACGTTTCCGTTTTCCCGATAGACAAGGCGCACTATGTTGGGGCTACGCAGGGAAACGTCAAACTCTATCTGGTACAGGAAAGATTTGCCTTCAATTATGCGAAGGCGCTGGCGATTACGTTCTTAAAATTCGTCCTGATTGTGGCCATTGGTGTGATGGGATCGACGTATCTGTCCGCCCCCGTTAACATAGCGGCCACTTTTGTCGTCTTTTTGTGCGGTCACGTACTGGACTTTGCCAAAGATTTTTCTTTGCTGATCCAGCACAGCCACGCGCATGAAGAGGTTATCCCCGGCGACGTTGAAAGGCCTCATGCGTTTCTTGTCGTTCTCGATTACCTGGTGAGAAAGCCTTTGGAGTGGCTTTCCGCTATTCTGCCTGACTTTAAAAAATTTGACAGCTTGGAATTTCTCTTAAAGGGAATCGATATCCCGTGGGAAACGGTCGGTTTTTTGTTTGGATACACTGCATTATATGCAGGGGTTTGTTTGGCCATATCGTCCCTGCTTTTTAAAAAGAGGGAATTTTTTTGAGTGTCCGGGATGTATCACAAGAAAAAAATCCTTTTCATAACGCTGATTTGCGCCATTTTTTTTGTGAATACCTACATCGTCTCCTTTCACAATTCACCGGCGTCGAGCGAAAATCGCTATGAACCTGCGGAAAGTATTTCCCTGCTCCTTTTGGGGGGGATTCGCGGAATCGTCGTTGACCTCCTCTGGGCAAGGGCAATTGCCCGCTTTGAGGAAAGGAAATATTACGAACTACTGACGGTCAACAATCTCATCGCCAAATTGCAGCCGAATTTCCCCGCCGTGTGGATATTTCAGGCGTGGAATATGGCGTATAATATAGCACATGAGTGGGATTCTCCGCAAAACAAGTGGAAATGGATTGACAGTGGGCTGGCCTTTGCCCGGAAAGGGGCGGAAAAGAACGTCCACAGCGGCGACCTCTTTTTTGAGCTGGGGTACATGCACTTGCACCTGTTTGACCAGCGCTATTTTAAGTTTGCAGCCTATAACCGGAAGCAATTACTGCAAACAAGGGGAGTGGACAACTTTGAGGCGTCTCTTTACTGGCTGAGAAAGTCCCTTTTAAACAACCCCAAACGGCATAACCCGCTGGCCATTGAAAGAACGGTCTGCCATGCGCTGGGAAATGCCTCGCTGTGCGCCGAAAATGAAGGAAATACCGAAGAGGCTCTTCGGTACGCCGGTTTAGCCTTGGACGAATGGAAAGAGTATCACAAGAGGCACCCGGAAGATACGGCCGTTGACGCCAATGAATTTATCAATGCCTTTGAAAAGAAAAAGGCATATTTGCCGAATATGAAGGAACAGCATTGGTAATGCGTAGGGTGGATTAAGGCCGCCGTATCCACCAATAATATGCAATTTCCTTACAACAAAAGACAGAAAAGCACAGGCAAGATGCCTGTGCCACCAAATGGTATGGCTGGTTTATTGTAATTTATAAAAGGTAGTTAAGTAGATTAATCGCAGAAAGGAGAAGAAATAACGTTGATGAATCGGTTTTTACAAAAATGGAACCTGGTTTTTAAGAACGGGCGCATGAGCATCGTAATGGTGCTTTTGATGATTACAATTTTGATCGTGGGTGTAACAAGATCGGGGGTATTTTCCCATAATGCACAGGCGTCTGTAAAGGCAAGTGCGGAAACACCCGTATTTGATATGGGAGACTCGTCACAGGGTAATAAACCCGTGTTCGAGTTGGAAGTAGCGCCACACAAGGTAGCGGAAGGTGATTCGCATTCCATACCTCGCCTGTGGTGGATTGCGCCAATAGGCGCTATTATAGCCCTTTGTTTTGCAAAAAAGTTCTACAAGGAGGTTATGAGGGCGCCCGAAGGCAACCAAAAGATGATTGAAATCGCGGCTTACGTCAGGGAAGGGGCTTATGCTTACTTAAAACAGCAGTATAAGGTTGTAAGCTTGTTCTTTGTCGGCGCTTTTATCGTGCTGCTCTTCATATCTTTCGGGCTGCACGCACAATCCAAGGTGGTGCCGTTTGCATTTTTAACCAGCGGATTTTTGTCCGGGCTTGCTGGTTTTCTCGGCATGAAAACGGCCACAAACGCCAGTTCCAGAACGGCCGAAGGCGCCAGGAAGTCACTGAACCAGGGGCTCCAAATCGCATTTAGAAGCGGCGCTGTAATGGGACTAATTGTTGTGGGCGTGGGGCTGTTGGACATTTCCCTGTGGTTCTTTGTGTTTCGTAAATTCACTTCCGTTACCCTGCTCGATATGGCTATGATGCTGCCGTGCTTCGGTATTGGCGCCAGTTCACAAGCATTGTTCGCAAGGGTAGGCGGCGGTATATTCACCAAGGCGGCAGACGTTGGCGCTGACCTGGTGGGTAAGGTGGAAGCCGGTATTCCTGAAGATGATCCAAGGAATCCTGCAACGATAGCGGACAATGTTGGCGACAACGTCGGCGACGTGGCCGGTATGGGCGCAGACCTTTACGAGTCGTACTACAACTCAATGCTGGCGTGCGCGGCGTTGGGCGTGACGGCAGGTCTTGGCATTGCCGGTATGGTTGTGCCTATGGTATTGGCAGGGGTTGGCATATTGCTTTCCATCATAGGTATTTATGCGGTTAAAACAAAAGAAGAGGCCTCGCAGAAAGAGCTTCTGAAGGCGCTGGGGAAGGGAATTAATCTCAGTTCGATTCTTATTTTGATCACATCCGCTTTTGTTATCAAATATATGCTGCCTCATAACTTTGGCGTCTGGGGGTCTATTGTAACGGGTCTTATCGCCGGTGTAATTATCGGTAAAGGCACGGAATACTACACGTCCTCCAACTATCCGCCGACAAAAGGCATTGCCGAGCAAGCGAAGACCGGTCCGGCTACGGTTATTATTGACGGTATCGCAACGGGTATGATGTCCACCATTATCCCCGTTGTCACCATTTCGATAGCCATCATGCTCAGTTACATATTTGCAGGCGGTTATACGAATATATCGCTCGGTCTTTATGGGATTGCCATTGCGGCAGTCGGTATGCTTTCAACGTTGGGATTGACGTTGGCCACCGACGCCTACGGCCCTATTGCGGACAACGCCGGCGGAAACGCTGAAATGAGCGGGCTTGACCACTCCGTCAGAGAAAGAACCGATGCGCTTGACGCACTGGGAAACACGACGGCGGCTACCGGCAAAGGGTTCGCCATAGGTTCTGCTGCGCTCACGGCCATGGCATTGATAGCCTCCTTTGTTGAGCAAATTAAGGTAGGTCTAGAAAGGTCCGGCGTTCACATCATCAAGGTAGCCGGAAATTCGATGGATTTGGCTACCGCAAAACTATCGGACATTATGGCATCTTTGGACGTTACCCTTATTAATCCTAAGGTGCTGGTTGGTCTGTTTATCGGCGGCTTGGCTTCATTTATCTTCTGCGCCTTGACGATGAAGGCCGTAGGCCGCGCCGCGGGCAGCATGGTGGAAGAAGTAAGAAGGCAATTCAGAGAAATTGCAGGGATTATGGATGGAACGGGTAAACCCGATTACGCGGCCTGTGTGGCTATCAGCACCAAGGGCGCGCAGCGCGAAATGTTCCTCCCCTCGCTTTTAGCGTTACTGGTGCCTATCGTAACCGGATTGCTCCTGGGCGTACCCGGAGTAGTCGGGCTGTTGGCGGGGAGTTTAACAACGGGGTTCTTGCTGGCCGTTTTCATGGCCAATGCAGGCGGCGCCTGGGATAACGCAAAGAAATACATTGAGGGCGGCGCATTAGGAGGGAAGGGTTCTCCTGCGCACAAGGCTGCCGTTGTCGGTGATACGGTTGGAGACCCATTCAAAGACACGTCGGGTCCATCCTTAAACATCTTGTTGAAGCTGATGTCCGTCGTATCCGTTGTGTTTTCGGGAATTATTATTAAGTATTCCCCAAAAATAAGCGCCTTTTTGCACATTCAATAAAAGAGTATTGTAAACCACCTGTGGGCGTAGAATGCGGGAGGACGTCCTCCCGCTCTTCTACGGCCCCTGTGGTTGTATTTTATCTATAGTTTTTATTTACTAAGGAGGTAATTTATGCCTGGCGATATTATTGAGGAAGGTAGTGATGACAGGGTGTGTCCTAATACCAATTGTCAGTATGACCACCACGTAAAAGGGGCAAACTTTTGCATTTTGTGTGGCACGCTCTTATATCATCGGTGTGAAAACTGCGCGGATGTAAATGCAAAGTATTCGAGGTTTTGTTATTATTGCGGAAGCAGTATATCGGATGCGCCTTCTTCACAGTATGAAGAAGATTACAGTAAAAAGATGGGTATGAAGCCGAGATAGATTTTTCGTGGAAATAAAAACGATTACGACTAATGCAACAGACATTGCAATACTTTGCGCGAAAATTGCAGATAACAAAAAAGCGGAAGACATTAAAATCTTCGACGTGGCAAACACAACTTCGATTGCAGACTTTTTTGTTATCTGCAGTGGTTCAAACGGACGCCAATTGCAAAGTATTGCAGATGATATCAAGCAAGCGTTACATGAACGGGGCATTCACGGCATCGGAATAGAAGGATATACCGATGCCACATGGATTCTGATGGATTATGGCAACGTGATTGTCCACCTCTTTGACAGAGAAAAACGATCCTTCTATGACCTTGATATCCTGTGGGGTGATGCCCCTAAAATTCACGGGTAACCGTATCTTTAAAAGTGCTGTGAATGCGAATAGCTGCTCTTTGTGGTGCGGGTGTTGGTGGTTACGCCGGTTATCCCAAGCTTTTGAGACCTTTTAATATTCTTAATCCTGCGGCTTTCCTCACGACGGCGCTTTTCCGAAGGTTTTTCAAAATAGGCAATACGCTTTGACTGGTTAATTATGCCTTCTTTATCACACATCTTCTTGAATCTGCGCAAAGCATCTCTGATATTCTCGTCTGTCGTTATTTGTATTTTGGCCATGTATCGTCCTGCCGATCCTTTCTTACGAATGATTTTTTTAATAAATTTCAAACAAAAATTCTAACCTAATCTATGATTCACGTCAAGGGAAAAACTGAATTTATGCATATACGGGAGAGTATTGACAAACTGGTTAAAAGTCAAAATCTAAGCCTGGATGAAAGCCTCGACGTCATGACGCAAATCATGGACGGAACGGCAACGGGGGCGCAGATTGCCGCGTTTCTGACGGCCTTGCGTATGAAAGGCGAAACCATCGAAGAAATAACGGGGTGCGCCCTTGCAATGAGAAGAAGGGCCGTTAAAATCACCGTAAAAGACGAAATGGTCGTTGATACCTGCGGCACGGGCGGTGACGCCCGTGACACCTTTAATATTTCAACAGCGGCTGCTATTATAGCCGCCGGGGCGGGTCTGAAAGTTGCCAAGCACGGCAATAAGGCGTCATCAAGCCGGTGCGGAAGCGCCGACGTGCTAAAACTACTGGGGGTAAACATAGAGGCAGACGTCGGAATGGTGGAAAAATGCATAGACAAGGCTAATATCGGGTTTCTCTTCGCACCGCTCCTGCACCAGGCAATGAAGCATGCCGCTGGCCCCCGAAAGGAGATAGGCATCCGCACGGTATTTAACATACTCGGCCCCCTGGCGAACCCCGCAAGGGCCACACACCGGATACTCGGAGTCTATAGCGAACACCTGACCGTTATCCTTTCAGAGGTTTTGAAAAACTTGGGCGACCGGCACGCCTTTGTCGTACATGGGTTGGATGGGCTGGACGAAATAACGACCACCAATAAAACAAAAATCTGTGAACTTTCGGGAAACACGATAAAAAGCTATTATTTAGATCCCAAGACGCTCGGCATAAAAATAGCCACGCTTTCAGACCTGACGGTGACCTCTCCCGAAGAAAGCGCCCAGGCAATCCGTGAAATATTTGACGGTATTCCAGGCCCCAAGCGGGATATTGTACTGCTGAACGCAGCCGCCGCCATTATTGCTGGCGGCCTGGCCGAAGGTTTTCCGGAAGGGTTGGAAATCGCCGCACAATCAATTGATACCGGTCGCGCAAGGGAGGCCCTGAAGAAGCTTGTCGAGTGCAGTTGGCAGTCTTCGTAGCGGTAGTGTTGCTGCAAACAAAACAACAATGTAGACACGGTAAGAAGGAGTCATTCCCCAATATTTGGTCGCGTAGAAAAAGAGAGACCTGGCATAATACCCCCCCCTTTGATTATGCGGGATTACAAGGTCACTCTGGCTAAAGGTTTCCATAATTCTACGCGACCAATTATTTATATGGTTTTGCCGTATGTGTAAGCAAATCTCATTGTGATTTATTTTTTGAGGTACCCTTCTCTGACTAAAAACAAAACCTGCAAGGTGTTTGTCTCAGGCACCTTTATTGATAATCAGGAAAGGCGCAGAATAGTAGAGGATGTTATTACAAGGGCAGGCATGGTGTGGCACGGGATGGAGCTGTTTGCGGCATCTACCAAGCCGGTTGTGGACGAGTGCTTGCGATATGCAAGGGAGGCAGACGTCCTTGTGGGCATTATTGCACACCGGTATGGCTGGGAGCCGGATGGTAAAAAGTCCGTCACCGAGATGGAATACGACGCGGCAACGGAGCGGTTGATGTTTCTCATTAATCCATCAATTCCGGTGAATCCACAAACGGATTTTGATGAAGGGGATGATAAATGGGATAAGCAGAAAAAACTGGAGGTCTTCAAGAAAAGGATACCAAAGGATCAGTTGCTTGCAATCTTTAATGAAACAACCCTTGGTGCAATCGTATTGGATTCCCTGAACAAGTGGCGGGAAGGCAAGGAGGGTATTCCCGATAAACAGGAAACTCCTCGTTCGGTGTCACCGATCCAACCCACCGTGACAGACCTGGCGAAAGAAATTCTCACCTATTGCCAAAAGGCTGAATCCCTGCACGCAAACCTGCCCGTTGCCGGATTTGCCACGCAAATCACGGTGCCTATTGATCTGGCGGACATCTTCATTCCCCTCCGTGCCATAATCAACCTCCAGGGCGTTAAAGAAAACGCTTTCCTCGACTCGGATCATGCTGAAAGGTGTTTGAATGAGCGGGACAGCGGATTAGAGATATCCCTCGTAGAGGCCTTCCGCCAGGCGGAGATGCGTAAACAACGGGGTGTCGTCATCCTCGGAGATCCGGGTTCCGGCAAGACGACCCACTTGAAGCGGTTGCTCTTGTGGTGTATTCGAAAGGGGCATGAGACGGTAGGGTTGCCCAATGACATGATCCCGGTCTTCCTCCCTTTGCGGGAATTAAAGAGCCTGGACAAGGGGCTTGACGCCTTTATTCAGGAGCAGCTCCAAAACCCGCACCTGCAAACGGACAAAGGCTTTGGCAAGCGCCTCCTGGAAAGGGGCGGCCTGCTCTTCCTCCTTGACGGATTGGACGAGATTGCCGTCCTTTCCGAGCGTGAACGGGTTGTCCGTTGGATAACTGACGCCATTCGCGCCCACCCCACCTGCCGGTTTGTGGTGACTTGCCGTTTTGCGGGGTACAGCCCGAACGTCCAATTGAAGGCGGATTTCCTTGAGGTGCATATCCGCCCGCTTACCCAGGAGCAGGTGGAGCGGTTTGTGCGGAACTGGTACTCCATTGTTGAAAAGGGTTTGGCAAAAGATCCGGGGCAGGCCGGGGGCATTGCACTCGAAAAGGCCGACAACCTCATAAAACGGCTGCGGGAACCTGATTTCCGCGCCAGGCGGGTGTTTGAGCTTACCCGGAACCCTCTTTTGCTGGCAAATATCTGCCTCGTCCATCGGTTCCGCGCCGACTTGCCGAAGAAGCGGGCGCAACTGTACGACGAGTGCGTCAAAGTCCTCCTGGAACATTGGCGCAAGGCAAAAGAGCTGACGGTGGACGTCGGCGCGCAGAATGGCACGCGCGTGCTGCAACCGGTGGCGCTGTGGCTGCACGGGCAGGAGGGGCGCACCCGCGCAAAGGGTTCGGAATTGGAGCCGGTTATTGAATCCGTCCTCAAATCGGTGAGGTGGTCAAACAACCTGTGTTTGCAAAATCCCCGGAGTTGGTTGAGGTGTGCCTGGACGACGCGGCGGAGATAACGCCCAAGCCCTTCCTGGAATTGCTGGCGTTGCCGCCGGAAAAAGACACGGAATTGTGGGCGCGGCAGCTTGTGGCGTTGCGTATCGTGGAACGGCTTGACCCTGACGCCGTTATCAATTTGAAAGCACACCTGAAAAAACACCCCTCACCGCAAGTGCGCGCATGGTTGAAAGAACGCGCAATGCAGGCTGGGCAGGAGGTCTTTATATCTAAACCAGGTGGATACGAACTGGTAAACATCCCTGGCGGTGTATTTCTCATGGGGTCACCATGGCAAGAAGCTGGCCGATATGAATCGGAAAGTCCTTTACATGAGGTTCAAGTGCCAGGCTTTTACATGGGGCGTTATCCCGTAACCAACGAAGAGTATGCGCGGTTTCTCAAGGAAAACCCTAATGTAAAGGAACCAGCGTTTTGGGCAGACCGGCAATTCAACCAGACGAAACAACCGGTAGTGGGGGTGAGTTGGGAAGATGCGCAACGCTATGCGGCATGGGCCGGTCTGCGCCTGCCAAGCGAGGCAGAGTGGGAATATGCCTGCCGTGCCGGGAGTAAGACACGGTATTATAGTGGAGACACAGATGAAGACTTTAACAGGGTGGGATGGTATTCTGTAAACTCCGGGAGTCAACTCCATACGGTAGGGGAAAAAGAGCCGAACGGTTTTGGCTTGTATGATATGCACGGGAATGTATGGGAGTGGGTGGAGGATGACTGGCATAACAATTACAAGGGTGCGCCTGATGACGGACAAGCGTGGGTCGATAAAAGTTGGCTTGGAATGAAGCAGGGCTCCGACCGTGTGATGCGCGGCGGCGGTTGGAGCGGCGGTGCGCGGGGCTGCCGGTCGGCTGGTCGTAGCGACGGCGCGCCCGGCGATCGCGGCCGCAGCGTTGGCTTTCGCCTCGCCAGGTCAGTGAACCCTTGACCCTTGTACCCTTGGCGGCGCAATCAGTTGTAGGGTGGATTAAGCGAACAGACTGTGCCAAATGAACTTTGTATGGACAGCCTTTGTACAGTAAAAAGGTATGAAATACCCATTTTATCGGTAGTTTTTTCTGTTACTGTTCAAA
>JACVXV010000053.1 GCA_015661205.1 Candidatus Brocadiaceae bacterium | reverse complement strand
GTGTAGTTTCAAGGTTAATCTGCTGTGACAATGCAGCAAGTTCTGCCTTGATCGACGTGCGTTCTGCCGTTCCGAGTGAATCATCGGATGCCTGGGTTGCCTTCGTCTTCATCTGTGTCAGAATATCAACAATGTTGTTTAAATGGCCTTCAGCAACCGCTATCAGGTTTTTGGCAGAACCAATGTTGTTTAATGCCTGCCCCAAACCCTCTGCCCTGGCGTTAAACTTCTTGGCAATAGTATAACCTGCAGCATCATCTTCGGCCGTGTTAATCTTTTTGCCCGTAGCCAAACGCAATTGAGCAACGGCCATACGCCCATTGACATCATTCAATGACTTCAAGGCATTCAACGCATTAATATTCGTGTTAATTCTTGTACTCATGTCCAACTCTCCTTGTTAATTGTTTTCTCGTATTCCATAGCGAGAATAAATAAACCATCTTCTATCACTATACATTCACATTAATCTTCAGCACTAGCGCCAGCGCCTAAAAAAATGGCATTTTGAAGTATATCGTTTATTATCGGATAAATGGCAATAAAATTTACTCAATTTTCAGAACTCGGACGGGTTGGAAGAGCAAAATAACCGTTTAAGTAGTGGAAGCTGTTCAGGCCAATAAAACCGATTAAGCCATATAAGCCGGCAAGAAACGGTTCAAATTGTTCGTTATTGCATGCCGTGCTTTCATTGTGCCTGGTCGAAAAACACCTCAAAATCCATAAAGGCGAACAAGAATTAATTCCCTTTAAATGCCTTGAAAATGCTGATAAAATACAAATCCTGCAGAAAACGCCAAAAAGATAAAAAACAAAAAAGGGTAGGAAGTTTTTCATTATGATAAAAAGCAGCCTCTGGAAACGCATGGTTTTTGGTTATGCGGTTATTGCCCTATTTATGCTGGTAATGAATTTCTACTTGATCTTTCGCCTTAACCACCTCAATAAGCACTCGGCGTCGATTATGAGGAGTGACATCCCTTATATGGAAAACAGCGAAAAGCTGTTTGACATCCTCCTTGAACAGGTGAAAAATGAAAAAAAATATATCATAACCGGAGATCATGCCTTTTTAGACCTTTTTCAGGATAAAAAACGGGATTTTGACAAACGGCTTAAATCTTTGGACGAAACGGCAACGGACGCTGAAAGCCGGTCATTTGTCAGCCAGTTGAAAAATCTTTATCACGAATACGTTGCCATGGTCTCCAAGGAATTTCTTCTGGTTGGTGGAGATGAAAATGCTTCTCCAGACCCACGTTATGAACATGAAAACAAGAAAAAATTCGACCAGTTAACCGAATCTATCAACAAGCTGATTGTTACCCAACAAGCGGCATTAATTAAAAAGATCGAACTGTTTCAAAAGACCGTTCGTAAATCTACCCAAATATCCACCGCTATTACGGGCTTTGCGGTTCTGTTTGGGGCAATTTTTGCCTACTTTTTTACCCGCAGTATCTGTTATCCGATAAAGGTGATAAAGGACGCAACGGACGGTATTGCGCAAGGGAATTTGGATTGCCATATAAAGGTGGCATCCAGGGATGAAATTGGTATGTTGGGGCTGGCCTTTAACCACATGTGCGACAGGCTTAAGGAGCTTGACCGGATGAAGGCGGAGTTTATTTCCAACATCTCTCATAACTTGAAAACCCCTTTAACCGCTATCAGAGAAGCCAATGAACTTATGCTCGATAAGGTTGCGGGGCAGGTATCTGATCAGCAGGTCAGGCTTCTCACCATTGTAAAAGAAAGCACCCTTCGGCTTATTATGATGATCAACGATCTCCTGGACATTTCAAGGGTCGAAGCCGGTTTAATGAGATACAACTTCCAGATCACGATGATTAAAGATATAATACTGAGAAGTATTCATGAGATTCGATTATTGGCAGAAAGCAAGAATATCAAGATTCAGTATGTAAATGGAGCTCCCGTGCCGGAGGTACTCCTTGACCGCAATAAAATTGCGCAGGTTATGGATAACATCTTAAGCAACGCCATCAAATTTACGCCATCGGGCGGCATGATAACGATAACACACAACGAAATCGCGCCTTCCGTCGCCGCGCATGTTTCTCTGGAGCAAAAACGCATTAATAACGTCAATTCTTTCGTGCAAGTCAGCATATCGGACACAGGCATCGGAATACCGGTTGAATATCACCAAAAGATATTTGACAAATTCCAGCAGGTTGACAATAAAGGCATTGGAGGCATGAAGGGCACAGGGCTGGGTCTTTCTATAGCCAAGCACATTGTGCTTGACCATGGGGGTAATATTTGGGTAGAAAATAATAACGGGAAGGGCAGTACCTTCCATTTTACCCTACCCTGCAAAGTTGATTACGGCCAAAACCTATAGAGCATCTTTGTTTTTCATTGAAAAATCTACATGGGAGTAAATATGGTAAATAGGGCAAAAACAATAAAGGGGGGATTTTTCCTGGCGGTTATGTTTCCAATGTTGCTTCTGGGCGCCGGCTGTGTCAGCACCGCGGAAATCAAAACCATCAGTGCCGATATTCAAGATAATAAAAAAATGATTGGCGACCTCCTGGACCGCCTTTCTGCAAAAGATCAGGAGATCGGAAGGCTTCATGACAAGCTCAATACCGCTACCATGACCATCGAAAATCTTAAAAAGGATATTGAACAGCTCCGTGAAGTGGACGTGCAGATGGAGGAGAAGAAGAAAGAGGTTGATATCCAAATAGAAGAAACCATACCGGAGGACGTGCTGGGGACGCCCCCTGGAACCGATTCGGTAAGTATTGAAGAACCGGACGGAAGTGTAAAGTAAGAAAAACACCGGTATCTCGTGTCTGTTTAACGGTGTACCGAATTACGAATATTGAACAAGGAATGAATCATTATGAAGCTTTTTTACCCGCAACCGCGAATGAACACAATTTAACGCAACACACTAATCCATGCGCAATGAAAAAATATTAGTAATTGATGACGACGCCCACATTCTGGAAGTCATTCAGATGCGGTTAAGGGCGTGGGGGTATTCCGTTTTGATCGCAAGCACCGGAAAGGTGGCGCTAGCCGCGCTAGCCGCCGATGCATTCAACCTTGCCATTGTTGATTTGCGCCTGGAAGACGAGAGCGGCATAGAGCTGATGGAAGAGCTTATCCGCCACACCCCGAACCTTCCCATCATCATATTAACGGCGCACGGTAGCATTGAGAGCGCCGTTGAGGCCATGAAGCGGGGGGCTTACAGCTATCTCACCAAACCATTCAACAGCGATGACTTATTACTCCATATCAAAAATGCGCTTGAAAAACAGCGGCTTACCGAGGAGGTGGAACAACTCCGAAAGCAGCTTAACAAGCAGCAAAAAGGTAAACCCATTATCGGCAAATCACCTCAAATCCAGGAAATACTCGGAAAAATCACCAGGATATCCCAAACAGACAGTATTGTTGCCATATACGGGGAAAGCGGCACGGGGAAGAATCTTGTGGCAAGGACAATCCATCACAACGGTTCCCGCGCCCATGCGCCTTTTATCACCGTAAATTGCAGCGATATGTCTGAAGAATTACTGGAAAATGAATTGTTTGGGCAGGCAAAGGCGTCCTCTAAAAATGCCGGGAAACCAATGGAAGGGCTTTTTAAACAGGCCGACGGCGGCACGCTTTTTTTTGACGGAATCGATAGTATGTCCTTGTCTTTACAAATTAAATTATTAGATGTATTGCAAGAAAACGAATTCAAGCCAATAGGTGGTACAAAGAAAGTTAAGATCAATGTACGGTTCATCTTTTCCTCCGATACGGACTTGCAAGAGGCCGTAAATAATGGGACGTTTCGAAAGGATTTATTTTATAAAATCCACGTTGCACCGCTCTATCTTCCGCCCATACGGGAAAGAAAGGACGATATCCCGTTGCTGTCCACCTACTTTTTAACGGATTTTTGTGAGGCGCTAAAAAAGAATATCATCGGATTCACCCCGGCAGCCATCCAGCGGATGCTCCTCTACGACTGGCCCGGCAATATACGGGAACTGCAAAACAAGATAGAACACGCGGTTATTATGACCAACAAAGACATTATTACAACGGAAGACATTTTTACCGATACCAACATGCTTAAAAACGCCTTTAATTCCTACAAAGACGCCAAGGAAAGATTTGAGCGCGAGTACCTGGAAAACCTTCTCAAGATTTGTAAGGGGAACATTACAAGCGTGTCAAAGATGGCAAAACGTTATAGGGCGGATATTTACAAGTTGGTGAAAAAATACAACATCAATACGGACAGCTACAAAAACGAATAGATTTTGTTTGTCCTGCTATCCGATGTGTATGTATTTGCATACAGTGTTTTGTGATGGTTGCGGGAATTTTCTTGCAATAATCGCCTGTAAATAATAATATGTTCGTCAGTGGTTGTGTGCTATACCGAAAGCGTTTTCGGTGACATGACCCCGGTTCCTTAAAGTTGTTGTTAGGAGGAGAAGGAAATGTTGAAGAAGATTGGTTTGGGTCTTGCTTTTGTTGGCGCATTGATGATCACCGGTGTTGGCAGCATGGTAGTTAAGTCAGCAGTTGCAAACGAAAAGAAGGAAGAGAAGAAGGACGAGAAGAAGAGCGAAAAGAAGTAATTGGCTTACCGAGTTATGAAGTCAAGATACTATACCGGGGGCGTTCCTGGTGGCTTGGCTTCGGTTCCTTAAAGGTGTAAGGAGAAGGCGGAAATGTTGAAGAAAATTGGTTTAGGTCTTGCTTTTGTTGGCGCATTGATGATCACCGGTGTAGGCAGCATGGTAGTTAAGTCAGCCGTTGCAAACGAAAAGAAGGACGAGAAGAAGGACGAGAAGAAGAGCGAAAAGAAGTAATTGTCTTACCTGTGTGTGAAGTCAAGATATTATACCGGGAGCGTCCTGGTGGCTTGGCTTCGGTTCCTTAAAGGTGTAAGGAGAAGAAGTACATGTTGAAGAAAATTGGTTTAGGTCTCGCTTTTGTTGCCGCATTGTCAATCACTGGTGTAAGCAGCATGGTAGTTAAGTCAGCAGTTGCATCAGACGAAAAGAAGGAAGAGAAGAAGGACGAGAAGAAGAGCGAAAAGAAGTAAGGTAGGCTGAGGTTAACACCTACGTACTTAGAAGTTAGAGTGTAAGGCCATTGCGATGTTGCAATGGCCTTACTTGTTTATACAAATACCGGCAACTTTTAGAAAAGTTGCTTTGTTGTTTTTATAGTATCGATCATTTTGTCATAGTGTTCTCCATAACTACGCAATTTTATCGTTCTTTCGTGGTTTGAAACGAGGGATAAGGTTATCTCCAGGTATTTTTCCGGTAGGCATTCCGGCACCTTATCTGCCCATTCAATAATAGCCACACCGTCGCCGTAAATCACCTCGTCACTCCCAAGAGCAAACATCTCCTGGGTACCTTTTAACCGATAGACGTCAAAGTGATGGATAGGGGTGCGTCCCTCATATCTGTGCATCAGGGAGAAAGTAGGGCTTTTTACGGCGCGTTTATCCGTCACGCCCAATCCCCCGGCAATACCCTTCACAAGGGTTGTCTTTCCCGCACCCAATTCCCCCACCAAAGCAATAACGTCTCCCGGCGCTAATAACGTGCCTAGCAGATTGCCAAGCCGTAACGTTTGCTCAACGTCCGTACTTTCAAAAATGAATTCTTTTTCTTCCACGGATAATAATATTTTCCTGTTTTAGGATGTAAGATGCTCATAGCCACGTGGTCTTATGCGGCGTATCTTGCCGTCAGCGTATTTCATCCGGAGGCCTTGTCCATCCACGATTTCTCCAATGCGCCGTATCCCCTCAATCAAACCGGATGCCAAGACACTCTTTGCCTGCCCCTTTGATACGGTCAACAATAGTTCGTAGTCCTCACCGTCGGACAGCGCATGGTGAAGCGGAGTGTATCCGGTTTTTCTTGACAGTTCTACAGCCGCCTGAGAGATGGGTATCTGGCATTCGTGGAGAATTGCGCCCGTCCGGCTTTCTTTAAGGATATGGTTTAAATCTGCCGTCAGCCCGTCGCTGATGTCGATCATGGCATGGATGGTGAAATTTTTATTTAAAACAACACCCTCTTGTTGCCGTGGTTCAAAACAAAGGTGTTTCCCCAGTATCGAGCCGCCGAACTCCCCCGTTACCAAAATCACGTCTCCTGCCTTTGCGCCCGAACGCCGGATAGGTTTTAACCCTCCATCGTTCCCCAACATTGTGACATTGATACATAACGGGCCGCGTCCGCTGATCGTGTCACCGCCGATAATCTCAATGTTGTATTTATCCGTGAGACTCCACATACCTTCGTAGAGTTCTCTTGCAAATTTTTCGGTGGTGTGGTCCGGAAAACAAATGGAAACTACTGCAACCGTAGCCTGGCATCCCATCGCCGCCACGTCACTGATACTGCACGCAATTGCCTTCCTGCCGACGTCGCGCATAGCGCATTTTTTGAGGTCAAAGTGCGTGCCGTCCACCAGCATATCGGTGGTAATAAGGCAAAGCTTGTCCGGGGAAACATCTATCACCGCACAGTCATCGCCTATGCCGAGAAGGGTGCCTTTGCGCCTTCTCTGCCGCTTTCGAATCCACTGTATAAATGAAAATTCACCCATAAAACACCTTGCGATTTCTGTTCAATGCACGTAGGGGCGAAGCATTTGCATGTTAACACGGTAATGCATTCACACCAAATGTGGCAAATGCTTCGCCCCTACAACTATAGCATCCGTTAAAAATGAATGCAAAACCAAAACGAGCATCCCCTGAAACCAACACCCCCACAAGCGGCTTCCGGCTGGGGACTTAAAAGAAAATTGTTGTATCCTTTTTGAATATGCTTGACATACGATTAATTAGTTACTAGAATCAAATTATCGCAGAAAAATCTGAAAATCGTCCGGTTGGAAAACAAAAAATACAAACCTAACCGACCAACTTTCCGCTAGTTAAGCTTTTTTATATCGGAAATTACCCCGTTGCAGTTTTCGGTTACCATCAATCTTTAAACCAATGGGGACACGATAGTTTTGCAATATTTTTAATCAGTAATACCTATGAGTAGAGCACAATCACCTGTATTTTCTATTCCAACAAGCCGTATAGATGGGTTTCTGGCCGATAAAGTTTGCTTTCGGGACGCCAAGGCCAGAACGCATCATCCGGCGCTTGTGTTGGAAAAGGATGCGCAGAATAACCACCGCATGCAGGTGTGGGATAGATTCTTGCTGAAACATGAGTATAGAATTTCCAAAGAGCAGGGCGAACGGTTCGTTGACGTAACAAATGACAACAATCTCATCCACCGAAAGGGAAACATCGTTCCCGGTGCGATGACCATTTCCAAAATCATACTCCCCCTTGAAATCCTCTTCCCTGAATTGGAAATATCTTCCGTAAATATAAAATTCACCGGTTCCGCTTATTATGGTGAAAGGTCGTGCAACCTGTTTTCATGGCAGTTTGTCAGTAGCGACTATATCCAAATAGAGATAAAAACCTATCAGCAATCCCGGATAATCGCCACCGCAATCATCCTGGGAAAATTGCGGGCAGCAAACAAGCACTGCAAAGAAATTAGCGAAGACCTGGTAAACAAGGGGTGTTTTGCAAAGGTACGGGATTTTTTTGATACCCTTGAGATAAGAAGTGATTTTTACGTGAACAAAGAAGGGTACAAGGATTACACCTATCCGCTGGCCTACATCGCCTCGCTTCCATCGGCAGAAATTGTAAACCAACTATCCGGGCAGGGCGGTATGATCAATATATTAAGGCTGGATTTCGGCAGTTATGAAAGAGTTCCCATCACCGGCGATAAATGTCCGGAAGTCAAACTTGCACGGGCCAAAAAGCGAAACACCTTTAACAAAATCCTGACGGAGATTGCCGGGGGGCTCGTCACCTATTGCCGGGGCCTTGCCATTGTAAATCCCATTGCCAAATTTCAAAACTCTATGGAACCGATACAAGATGCCGCCGAAAAGCTCCTTCACTCACCGGACGAGACCCTTCCCCTTTGCGGCGTTAACGATGGATAAAAAAACGAGGTAACATTTCAGCCGATATTCAAAAATGGCTGGAATACAACCGCCTGTTTCCACCTTAAATGATGGGAGAAATCGTATCATGCCTGATGTTCCTATTACCAGGAAAAAAGTTATTATTATGGGGGCGGCAGGGCGGGACTTCCACAATTTCAACGTCTGCTTTCGTGATAACCCCGCTTATGAAGTCGTCGCCTTCACCGCCACACAAATACCTAACATTGCAGGACGGCAATACCCACCATTGCTGGCCGGCAGGTTATACCCGCGTGGAATTCCTATCGAACCCGAACAAAAACTAGCATCGCTCATACAAGAATACTGCGCCGGCGAGGTGGTCTTTTCATACAGCGACGTGTCACACGAATACGTTATGCACAAGGCCTGCCTCGTAAATGCGGCAGGGGCGCAATTTACCCTTCTGGGGGCGCAGCAGACGATGGTGAAGGGGAAAAAGCCGGTAATTGCTGTCTGCGCCGTTAGGACCGGTTGCGGCAAAAGCCCTACGTCGAGGAGGGTATGTGAGATCGTCAAGGAAATGGGGAAACGGGCGGTTGTTGTAAGGCACCCGATGCCTTATGGCGACCTTGCAAGACAACGGTTACAACGGTTCGCTTCATATGATGACCTGAAGAAACATGATTGCACCATCGAAGAAATAGAAGAGTATGAACCCCACCTGGAACAAGGCACCGTTGTCTATGCGGGGGTGGACTATGAGGCGATTTTGTCGGAGGCGGAACGTGAAGCGGATGTAATTGTGTGGGATGGCGGTAATAATGATACGCCTTTTTACCAACCGGACATATTCATTACCCTCGTCGATCCTCACCGTCCGGGACACGAAATTACCTATTTTCCCGGAGAAACGAATCTCCTCCTGGCGGACGTTGTTATCGTGGGGAAAGAAGACTCTGCCAGCCCGGAAAACATAGCGCTGGTAAAAAAACACGTAAGGCAACTGAACGAAAAGGCCGTTATTGTGGATGCAACGCTGCCGATAACCGCGGAAAGGCCGGAACTCATACAGGGAAAACGCGCGCTGGTAATTGAGGACGGCCCGACCTTGACGCACGGCGGCA
The DNA here is from genome assembly GCA_015661205.1 of Candidatus Brocadiaceae bacterium. Lineage (GTDB taxonomy): Bacteria > Planctomycetota > Brocadiia > Brocadiales > Brocadiaceae > JACVXV01. The sequence continues at coordinate 10,244 of JACVXV010000053.1, read as the reverse complement.
TGGCCTTCGGCGCCGGAATGCTTGCCGCGGAAAAGTTCGGGGCAAAGGAGGTTGTGGATCCAAGACCTTACGCCGTGGGGTCCATCGCCGTAACGTACAAACACTTTCCCCACATCGGAAAAATCCTGCCTGCAATGGGGTATGGACTTTCTCAAGTTGAAGAATTAAGAGTAACGATACACCGCACCCCCTGCGACGTAGTAATCATCGGCACGCCCATCAATCTAAGAAAGATCATTTCCCTGGACAAACCCTCCACCCGTGTTCGCTATTCCCTCTGCGAAACAAGCACACCATCGCTCAAAGAAATTTTGGGAAAGATGCTGGGGAATAGATTTTTAAAGGCACGCGGCTCCTTTGAAATAATTTAAGCATAGCTTATTTCAATAAGAGAAATTCCATTTCCGTCTGAAGCAGAACAGGGGTGAGTAGGTTGGATTTCGCGCAGCAATCCAACCTCCCCCAAACACTTTGTATTATCCCTTCCCCAGTGTCTTTTTACCGGGCTTCCATTCAACAGGGCAAAGCTCGCCTGTCTGCAATGCCCCTAGCACACGGAGAATCTCTTCCACACTTCGTCCAATACCGAGGTCATGCACTAATTGGTATCTCAGCTTTCCTTCCGGGTCAATGATAAAGGTACCCCGTAAAGCAATACCCTTTTCTTCCAGCAGCACGCCATACTTTCTGGAGACTTCTTTCGTCATATCGCTCAGGAGCGGGTAATTCAAATTTCCCAGTTCTTTGAGCCACGCCTTGTGGGAGAACACACTATCAACGCTTACTCCCAGTATCTGGGCATTCAACGCCTTAAACTCACCATTACGCTTTGAAAATTCAGTAATTTCCGTAGGGCAGATAAAGGTAAAATCCAGCGGGTAAAAGAACAGAACCACCCATTTACCCTTGTAATCATCAAGGCTAACGTTCTTAAAATTGCCGTCAACAACACCCTGCAATGAAACATCCGGTGCAGCTTGCCCAATCCTGGCGCTCATATAGACCCCTCCCAAAAACTATAATGTAATAATTACTAAATAGTAATTCATGCATTATAAATGGATGTCCTTAGCGTGTCAAGAGGTTTTTTAGTGATCCTGTTTTCTCTTTTCCGTTAACGAAGTAAAACCTTAGACGAGTGAAAATATACTTGAAAACCCGGATTATTCGGAAGTTTCTTTAACAACCCAGTGTTCCATACAGATTAAGTTTAGAAATGAAAAGAGAGAGGTTATTTGGTCGCGGCTTCGCAACGCCAGGAAATGAATAGCGGCTCAGCCGCAGGGGTGGGTTCCCCATAAGCCCCAGCTTCATTTTCTTATTGATTTCCACCTCAGATACCCTTATAGTACCAAAACCGATGCACACTTTTCCCGGTGTTTCTGTAGTTCCAAAAACCTCTACAGGGGCTTCTATGCTCGAATCCTTTCGACTGGCAAAATTCAGGTTTACGGTATGCGCACATGAACAGATACGCCTTCCTGATTACAAAGGCGCCGTCTTTCGCGGCGGTTTCGGGTACGCTTTCAAAAAGATCGTCTGCGTGGTAAAAGGCAAGGCATGCGACGCATGCCTTTTGAAACAGAAATGCATCTATTCGTACATCTTCGAGACCCCGCTGCCGGACAACGCCGAAATGCTTCGGCTCCACCCCAAGGTGCCTCACCCGTTTGTCATCGAACCCCCCGTTACCGAAAAACAGGTCTTTGCGCCAGGCGAGGCATTTCCCTTTCACCTGATCCTCATTGGAACCGCCATAGACTACCTGCCCTACTTCATCTACACCTTTACCGAATTAGGGAAACAAGGGATTGGTGCAGGCCGGGAAGATATGACCTCGTACAGGTTGAAGGCATCGGGCTGAAAGGCAAGGCCATAGAGATTTATACCAATAAAACCCAGGCGCTTACCAACCGTTACCCCGTCATACAAGCGCACCAATTAAACCATCAAGGCCTTGTCCCTGTTAACAAACAGGGGGTAGAAACCGATACCGTAATCAACCGATATCAAGCAACGTCTTCCCCATGCACCCCTCTTTACGAAGGAGGTGGAAATGGAGCGGCCAGAGACACAGAAAATATATCCTCAAGGAAACAGGGAAAAGATATTTTTGGTGAGGAAAATCTCAAAAACAAAATAACCATCTCCCTGCGCACCCCCTTACGCATCCGTTTTGACGGCCAAATAACCGACAGTCTTGAATTCCACGTCCTTCTAAGGAACCTCCTACGCCGTATCTCTTCACTCTCCTATTTTCATTGCGGCAAGAAATTAGATATGGATTTTAGAGGACTCATCGAAAATGCCCGTGCAGTAAAGCAAACGGCGTCGGATATCCATTGGTACGATTGGAGTCGTTACTCAACGCGCCAGGAGGAATGGATGTCGCTGGGCGGCATACTTGGCAATGTTTCATACGGGGGAGACCTGTCCGAATTCATGACGTTATTAAGGCTTGGGGAATATATCCACGTGGGGAAGGGGACTTCGTTTGGGTTGGGGAAGTATGAGGTAATTTACAGCACTCGTTTGTAAGCATAAATTCCGCATTAAAGCAGTATTTAAGGAAAATATTATTATGGAGAGAAAATTATGAACGATATTACTGCCAGACGTTTTCTCGTAGTAATTGAAACCCAAAAAGTAAAATCCTACCTTTTTGCCTCTCCTATCATGCGAGAAACGCGCGGGGGTAGTGTCCTTTTGGATGCTTTGAACCGGAAAGAGACAAAAAGGATTCTCCAGGAACTTGGTCATGTCCGCTATGAAGAGATTTATCTTGGCGGCGGTTCCGGTCGTGTCCTTTTTGAAAACAAGCATGACGCCGAAAAATTTAAGAAAGAGGTTTTGGAACTTTACCGTCGGGAAACCACAAATGCGCGTGTATCAGTAGAGATTGTGGAACGTATAAATGATGAATCTTTTGCAGAATGGGTGAGCCGTGGGGTGATGATGACCCAGCAGAACAAATTGGGCAGAGTGGAGGGTGTTCCCGTGCTTGCAGGGCGCTGGATAAGACCCTGTACTTCATGTGGCTCTGAACCGGCAGAAATGACGCTTTCCGAGCATCGTGAGCATTGGTTATGCCGTGCCTGTTCTCTGAAAAGAGAGAATGTAAACGGTCTTTACAAAGAGATTAAACCAACGAAAAGAGGCAGCAAGGTGTTAAAATCCTCCTCTGCGTTAGCGCTCAAGTATACAGATAATTTTATTTTCTCTACCCTTGCCAAATACAATGAAGAAGCCAACTGCCAGGTTTTTCTACCGCAGGATTTTGATGATATCGGACAATTCTCCAGGCCGTCTAATTATATGGGCTTTATTTATGCTGACGGTAATCGCATGGGTGAAACAATAAAAGAAATTGGGCGTCTGTTTCCAAAGGATGAAGATGCAAAGCGTGCTTATAAGGCTTTTTCTGAAATCGTGGATCAGGCCACCAGAGAAGCCGCCGTTGAAGTGATACTAAAAGTAGTGGATTTCGAAGAATGGAAAACGGCAGATGGTATGTATCGCTCCATTCCTGCCGAGTTTATTATGGCTGGTGGAGATGATTTGATGTTGGCCGTTCCATCCCACAACGCTATGGATGTGGCTGTTCTATTTATAGAAAGGTTTCAGGAAAAGACCAAACAACTGCAGGAGGATTATGTTAAAAACGGGAAACTGCCTAAGCCTTTCGCCGAGAAAGGCCTTACGACCTCCGCCGGTGTGGTCATCGCCCATACCAACTATCCCATAAGCGATCTAATGTCCCTAGCCGGTGAACTGATGAAAATAGCCAAGAAAAAATCTGCCGAATTACTGCACACACAAGGATGTGAAACGGGAACGCTTGACTTCCTGGCGCTGACCGAGGCCGGCAGTGTATTCCTCTTTAAGGCAAAAGGTGGGAGAGAACCCCTTATTCCTGATGAAAACGGTATGGGCTGGATTGGGGATAACAACGGGGAGGGATTTGGCCATGCCGTTTTGTGGCATACCTTCCATATCAAACAGGAAAAGGAGGCCGTCTTATGAGTGATCGATTGGCAACCGCACTACGCCAGAAAGAGGCGTTTTTAAAACAGGAGCAACACCTCCTCAGAAATGCCCGGATTTTTTACAACCTGGGGTTTGTTCCAAAAAATCTGTCATCGTCTCAGATGTCCGCCGTCAATGAATGCATCCACACTCCAGGGTCTCTTGAAGACGTTAAAAAAGCGGTAGGCAAGTTTTTAAACGGACAGGTGGCAAAAATGAAAAAACAAAAAGAGCGTTCCGGCAAATCTGCTTCATGGCTGATTACACCAACCGGCGCTGGAGGCAAAGAGTCGTTAGGCTCAACCTTGCTGGACTGGATTAACGAGGGAAGATATCTTTATAATAGCCCTGAAATTGCCGGGGACGACCGGCTATCAGCCCTGCGCCGTTTCTGGAGCAATGTTTATGGTCAATACCGTTATCGTAAGGTTTTTAAAGAAGAGGATATGCCTTTAAGGGAGGAGTTATTGTCATGAATATTCCATTTGGTCATCAGCAACTGCACAACCGTTATTGTTTTGAAGGAGAACTGGAACTGGTAACGGCGCTTCGCATTTCTTCCGGAAATGCCTCGGACGAAACGGACGCGCCTTTCATACGGACTTTCGACAAGACTCCCTATATCCCCGGGAGTAGCCTTCGTGGCGCTATCCGGTCAGAGGTAGAACGCATCCTTGCATCAGTCGGAAAAGCAACGGCAGGCCTCCAAAGCTGCACACTCTTCGAGAAGGATTGTTGCGCCGAGAAAGCCAGGAAATTCCTGCATGAATTTGACAAGGATGAAAGAAACCAGGATATCCATGAAAAAAACACAAAGAATGAGCGAATCGCTGCATTTGCAGAAAAGGAACTTTGTGACGTCTGCAAACTCTTTGGTTCTACCGTGTACGCCTCACGCTTGACTATTGAGGACGCCCTGCCTGTGGGTATGGAAGGGAAAGAAATACCTACGCACGTCCGTGATGGCGTTGGTATCGATAGGGACACGGGAGCGGCAAAGGATGGCGCAAAGTTTGACTATGAGGTTATTGAACCCGTAAAAAACAGCCTTGCCTTCCTGCTTAAAATGAAGGCCGAGAATGTTACCGACAACGACAAAAAGCTGCTTAACCTGATCCTTAGCCTGCTTAAGCATGGGTTACACGTGGGCGGCAAGCGGGCGGGAGGATTGGGGGAGATTAAACTGAGGGAAGTGGCAAAGAAATTTTACAAAGTTACCGGTTTTGAAGATCCAAACTCTCTGTGGGCGGCAATTACCCGTGGAAAAGAAATCCATAATTCCATTGAATGGAAGGAGGGAGTCCTATGCTAAAGAGAAAACTGTGCGAGGCTACTTTTCAATGGAAGCTGAAATGTGAATGACCGCTGCTCATTCGGGATGAGCGATACGCCTATTACAAAGAAGGGAAAAAAGAAGATGGGTTTCCTGATTGTCTGTTTATGAGCCGTGCTACCGAAAAAGAGATTGAAGCGGAATCAAGACAATGCGGTAACAAACCGCCCATAATGCCGTTTTACGTCCCCGGCACGTCCATTCGTGGCCCTTTTCGCGCCCAATCCGAACGTATCATTCGGTCATTGCTGCCTGAAGGCGCATCTCATCCTTACACGGCATGCGACCCTTTTGATCAAGTCCTTGGATGTTCCGAGCTATTGAAAAAAGAAGATGGCGTCACCCGCAAAAAATACGCCGCGGCATGCCCCGCGTGCAAGCTCTTTGGATGCGCCGGGTTAGCCAGTCGCATCCGCTTTACGGACGCTGATATTGAAAAGGGGTACAGTTCCGTCTATCGGGACATGATTGGTATCGACCGGTTTACCGGCGGCGTCTCTACAGGTGGCGGAGGTGGCAGCGGCAGTAAGGGTAAGGGCGCAAACATGCGCTTTCACGTCCTGGAAAACACCACATTCACTACCACGGTTACGGTCACCAATTTTGAACTCTGGCAGATGGGACTCCTGGCCTACGTCTTCCGGGATTTTGAAGAAGGACTCGTACCCATTGGCTTTGGGAAAACCAAGGGGTTTGGCCTGGTCAAAGGAGAAATTACAGAAATCACCTTGAGCTATCCTGAAGCCCTAACACACATTAATCATATAGGTAGCCTCATGAGCAATGAAGCAGAAAGGGCTGATTACGGTATACACCCCTACGAAGCGCCACCATTTGGCAATCCTCCCGTTCAGAAGAATGACGGATTTTCTTTGTATAAAACCGTTACCGTTACCAACATCCCTGACTTTTGGGCAAAAACAGCCCCGGCCTTTAACGGCTATGTTAAAGAGCTTGTTCGGCAAGCACCGGAGAAGACCACATGAGTCCAGTTATTGGCTTTACCACAAAGTTAAATAATCATCCCGGCCTGCCGCCGGACGTCTTCAGCTATGCATGGCTGGAAGGAACAGTTGAGGCAAAGCTCGTTTACCTGGAGCAGGCGCCTGATTGGAATATGCTTGATACCTGGCCTGCCGGGAGAATTTTTGGCGATAAGGGCGAATATCGCTGGCAACGTAATGCGGGTAAAACGAATACGCTACATGCCGTGTTTATTCTGGATGAAGGGAAACTGCCGGAAGCTTTTGAGGGCGTGCTGGAAATTACCAAAGAGAAGGATTCTCCCCTGATCCTTTGGGGTGAATGGGTTGATCCAGAAAAAGATCCGAAAGGTAATCCGGGCGGCAGTCCCATCTTCTACGCCCGTGATATCCCTAAAGCACAGACATATCCTATTCAATCAGAAAAGGCAAAAGAGAAAGGCACGTCTCCCTGCCTCATAGTTCGACATTATCATCACGAATCAAAAGGTGAGTTTCTTCGTTGTGTCTGTTTAGATATGAAAAGTGCGGATGAGGAGGGGAAACAATGACTACGATCAATCCATATAATTTTGTGCCGTTGAAAAGTAAAGAGCCGGACAGATCTCTTGGCTACACCGGAAAACTCCGTCTCAAAGATGACCATTATAGCGGCAAAATAGCATGTATATTAAAGGCGCTAAGCCCCCTCATTACTCTCGATCAAAGTCGAAAGGATGTGAAAAACAAAAAATTCCTGAGAAATAACCGGAAAACGCCAATCCTGCAAGGCGCTTCGATAAAAGGAATGATCCGTTCTGTCTATGAGGCAATCACGGACTCCTGTTTAACTTTTGCAGCCACAAATGGGACTTCAGGTAAGGATAAAATTCCCTATAGATACGCTGATCTCGGTAATTATCTCAACAGCAAATGCAATAGTTTGGAAGCGCTTTGCCCCGCCTGCCGGTTGTTTGGCGCCATAAAAGGTGATACGCTTAATTGCCAGGGAAAAGTTGCATTTAGCGATGCGGCGCTTGTTGAAGGAACACTATCCCAACAGAAGTGTTGTCTTAAGGAGCTTTTGAGCCCCAAACCTCATCATTATGCTACCTATGGGAAATGCGGGCATCCAGGCAGCCCTGTTGCCGGACGCAAATTTTATTATCATCAAGGAAAAACCCCCAGCTTTTCAGTAAAAGAAACCCCATCAAATAACCGCTCTATCATCATTGAGGAATATGCCCCGGTAGAAAGTGCTTTTTCATTTCAAATCTATGGGGAAAACTTAACGAAAGAAGAGTTAGGCAAATTGCTCTTGGCCATAGAACTTCTTGACGGGTTGGGACATAAAATAGGGCTTGGGAAGGCCATTGGCCTGGGAAGTTGTTGCATAACCATTAGCAGAGAGAAGAGTTCAATTACAAAGGCATGCAAGCGATATGAAAATTGGAATACTGGCGCCATTGGGGATTGGTACTCCCTCAAGGCCGGCCGGGAGGAACTCAGCGAAGGTCTAATCGAGGTGTTACGACTTAATAAGGCTGAAGACGGCACTATCAGATATCCGGATTATCGTGAATATAAAAAGGAACCTTTTAATGCCCCTATTAATGCATTAGGCGTCTTCGTTGGAACTACTTTAAACGGTGGACGCCCACCCGGTACAGATGATGTGGCAGAATCTCAACCGCAAGAACCACTGTTTAAAACAAAGCAGGGCGAAAATGCCGCCCGGCCTGACGAGGTGGCCGTAGCTCCGCCTCAAGAACCGCCGCCTAAAACTAAACAGGGTGAAGATGCCGCCTGGTTGAAAGAAATTTATAAAGATAAGCTGGTTTTTATGGATACACAAGGTAAAGAAGTAGTGCGGTCACGAAAGGGCTATCAAGGCAAGCCCGGTTTACTTGAGGCAGGAAAATGGTTTATCCTAAGCGGGACAAACTCTTCCAGACGTGCCTGATAACTTTAAAAGAGAGACACTAACATGCGACAAAAAAAACGCTTTAAGGAATGGTTCCCATGGTTTATTGCAGCGATTACCGTTCTCAGCTCAAATTTAGCCGCTAATGCTGTTGAAGAGACACTTGAATTATGGGCAAATGGTAAAATGGGGGTTGTTTCGTATTTACGAATCGGATATATTGTTTTCTTTGCAGGCATGGTAGCCTTGCTTTGCTGGAAGAGAAAAGATTTTTTTCTTCCGCGCACGAGACGGTTATCAAAAGAAGAAACTGAAAAGAGAAAACATCTTGTCTTGTTCCTTTCAAATCTTCCACTCGATCAGGTGATGAGTGCAGGAGTGCCTAAAGAACTGAAGCTCACACACGACATAAATAAAGATATAGAAGAGTGTGAAAGGCTAAAGCAAAAAGATCCGCCAGTAAAGTGGCAATGGGAAATGCCTATTAGGGCTATACGGCACCACTTGGAAACCTTGGAAACGGTAACGGTTATCTGTTCCAAGGAATCCATTCTGCAAGTAAACTTGTTTCTAAAAATCTGTAAGAATTACCCTCCCCTAGAAAAGATGATTTTTTATGTGCTTGCACAGGAATCGGGTTGTACAGAACTTATATGCATATCTTCGCCGCCTGATACCAACCCTTTGAAATATTACGATTTTGAATCTTTCAAAAAAAGAGCCGCTTCTTTGCAAGGGTACGATTTTGAAGACTTCAACGAAATAGTCGATATAATGGACATTTTGCTTCAGAAATTTAGAAGCAAGAGATATTCTGAAAAGGACACCATGATTGATATTACAGGCGGACAAAAACCAACCAGTATTGTTGGAGCAGCAATGACGTTTAATCTAAAAATAAAAGCCCAGTACGTCCAAACAAACAAGCCATGGCATGTGCTTAGTTACGATGTTGTTCTTGCTTCTTCTGACACCGGGAGATTGGAAATGTGAGTACCATAGACCTTTCCTCCCTGTTTACGGACACAGCTAAACTCTCAGACTTGCCAATCTACATTGATAAAACCATTAACCTTGCCGGAGATGGTAATGAGGTGATTTTGACAGGCAAAGCCCCTGTCTGGCTTTACCTGGCGGTTGCACATGCCTTGCATGGCAAGGCAAAGAAGCTGTTGTATCGGTCTCCCGTTACCGGTGACGTCGTGATATTTGACCACAACCCATTTTAAGGGAATGTTGAAAACTGAGTGAAAATAGCCAAAAACCGAGAATTTATTGCGTAAGATATTGCAAGACAATAGGTTAGCGGAGCTTGAAAAAGAGGCAAAAAAGAGGGTAGGTTACAGGAAAATGGTAAGTGTATGTGTTGTTATATCTTATGGACAAATTTTCTGAAATTTTAAGGAGGTGAGGACTAAAAATTATGTCAAAAAAGGGAGGTTACAGGAAATGGCCTTGTAAGTGGTTGCAGACAAAGCGGTTAAAAGGGGCGCTGTGGGAATCATTGACCTGATGAATAAGGGATTGTGGCTTCAGCCCAACCCTGACAGGGTTATTTGTATGGCCTGATGAATAACCGTGAGACGTGTCCGTAAGGTATGTCCGTGACAGGCGTATTGCTTGATGTATAAGCATTTCAAAGCAACAGAGTGCAACCACCGGTACGTATTCAAATAATTGCAAGGCTAAAGCCTTGCCCTACGTGTCCTTTTCTAGAATATGAATGAACGAACTATTACTCTCAATGCCCTGTCCCTGTCCTTTCTGGCCGTGAAGGAAAATCACGGTTGTGCGGGCGCTGATGGAGTTACTGTTGAACACTACGAAGGCAATTTGGATATCAACCTTAAAATATTGCTAAGAGAACTATCAGAACATACGTATTTACCCCTTCCCCTTCTAAAAATGCTGGTTGATAAGGGGAATGGTGAGGCAAGGGCATTGTGTATCCCGGCGGTAAGAGACCGAATAGCACAGGCGGCCGTTTTGCAGTTTATTG
>JACVXV010000185.1:4696-10954 GCA_015661205.1 Candidatus Brocadiaceae bacterium | reverse complement strand
TGATGAAAAGGACGAAAAAGACCTTATCTACACCGCCATCTCAAACCTCATTACCACCCACAGCAACGTGTTTGCCGTGTACGTAACCGCCCGGATTGTCAATAGCGACGCAACGCAGATCTTCGCTGCAAAAAAATTAGTGGCAATTGTCGATCGCTCCGTCACGCCCGTTAAAATAAGGTATTTCAGGTGGATGAAGGAATGGTAAAAAAACAGTTTGGTAGACATTCTATGTCGAGCTCTTTTTTTCTTTTAGAAAAAAGAGCTAAAAAATCCTTTAAAAAAACAGGGATTACAAAGCCATAGCCCAAGGGACATTTCTTGCTTTGAGGTTTTGAATATGCAGCGTTTCATCGTAAGAAGTTCCCTGTGACCATACTGCAAAAAGGATTTTGGTCCATTTTCTACCGAGGTTTCGCAGGATGGTACAATGGCCTTGGTCTCTCTCTTTGTGGTAATCGCAATAAGCCCTTGCCCGGGGAGAGCAATTGATACTGGTAAATGCCCAGTCGTGAAATGTCCTTCACTTGGCGGGTTCAGGTTTGCAACCCAATGTCATTGAGTTAAGAAATCGGTTTATAAGGAAAAGCAAAGATTTTTTTGTATGGTTGCATATTTCTTGGAAATTTCCTTCCCTTTCTTACCGAGGAATTGTTTTCAAGAAATAGTTTGTGGCGTTTTTCAATGGGAGACGAAATACATTCTCTGAAGAAAAGTACAACGCCACAATTTCTCATTTTAGCCAAAGCCTGTGTCCAGTTGATTTTATAATCAAGTTCTTTTTTTTGGGCATCCATTTCAATACAGGAATGGACGGGAAAAGCCAGGATTGCCGTAAGATTGTGCATAAAAATGTTCGCATGGAAATCCTGTAGTACGGATTCTACGCTTTTTCCGCTACCAAACCTTTGGTAGAAAATAAACAGGGAAACAGGGTTAGTTCCGTAGGAATTTCAATACCGTTGTAGGGGCGAAGCATTTACCAAAATTGGCGTGAATACATTACTGTGTTAGCAAGCAAACGCTTCTCACCTACATGCGTCCGCAATACAAAAGCAATTTAGTAAATGCCCATTCCCTAAAGGGGATTGTAAAATAACTTACAAAAAAAGTTTTTACCGGGTAATACTATATTGCGCACCCTGGTTGATTATACTTAAAATTGTGTTATAGTATGGATATGTAGCGGTGTCACTCGCCACTCGGCAACAATGTCTGCATTAGATGGAAAATTACTCTTGATGGCAACGGAGGCTATACAAAGTGAGTGCGAGGTAAACGTCCTTGCTGACGCCTGTGTCGTGCTGCCATTGGAATGTGTTACAATTACTATGCCTAAGAAAAAAAAGAAAATTCCCGACAAACTCCAGGCGTGGATTGACGCCCGAAAGACATATCATCTCTCTCACGCCCAAGTCCAAATGGCGCGCGATCTCGGTATGAACCCAAAGGGCTTCAGAAAACTAGCCAACCATAAGCAAGAAAAATGGAAGCTCCCGCTTCCCCTGTTTATCGAGGAGTGTTACTCCAAGCGTTTTCGGCAAAACTCAACCGGAGCAAGTCACGCCCATCGAACAAGTCGCCAAAGCCGTCAACCGCAAGAAAGAAGAAAAGAAACTGAAGCGCGAACAAAAACGTGCGCTTAAGGCGGCGCTTGAATTACCAGTGAAGCCGGCAGACGACGCCGATAATCAGGAACTAGCTCGTTCTGAATAATATTGTATTATTCGCTACGCATCTCTTGTTCCCAAGCTCCAGCTTGGGAATGCGCCTGTACCGGAAGCGCTTGCTTCGCTTTTCTTCGGAAGATTTATTTTTCGACTCAAAGCAGGGCTTTTATTGTAGTCCCGTTCCCAAGCTGGAGCTTGGGAGCGAGGCAAATCAAGGCCAAGCTCATTCGGATTAGGAACCGGTAGTGCTACAGAACGACATATCAAAATTAAAAATCGATAAAACGCGGACGATGCAGCATCGCCGTGCGCATAAGAAAACGTCCGTGCAGATTGTCGGAGCAGCCTTTTTGCTTCTCCTGGGTTTTGTGTTTTACCGGTTGGCCTTTGACCCCGTTGTTAAGGTGAAGGTAGCAACCGTCTCGCAGATGTACCCTGCCCAGGCGTTTACGTTATTACATGCCAGCGGCTACGTCGTTGCGCAGCGCAAGGCAGCGGTGGCTTCTAAGGCAACCGGACGTCTGATATGGCTTGGCGTAGAAGAAGGAAGCACGGTAACAAAGGGACAAACAATAGCAAGGCTGGAATGTGAAGATGCCGTAGCTGTCCGTGAGCAGGCAATGGCAAACCTGAATGGCGCCGTTTCTAATCTGGTAATGGCAAAGACAGAGATGGACGACGCGGGGTTGCATTATAACCGCCAACGGGAACTTCGCGCACAGGGAATTGTTGCCCAGTCGGAATTTGACGTAGCTGAAGCCCGTTACAAAAGGGCCTGCGCCGCAGTAACCTCCGCGGAAGCCGCGATAGCCGCCGGCAGGGCTGCATTGCACGCCGCAAAGGTTTCTTTGAAATACACCTTTATCCGCGCCCCTTTTGATGCGGTGGTGTTGACCAAAAACGCCGATATCGGCGACATTGTAACACCGATGGGCGCTGCTGCAAACGCAAAGGCAGCCGTTGTGACCATTGCCGACATGTCTTCCCTTCTGGTAGAAGCGGACGTTTCTGAGTCAAATCTGAGAAAAGTCAAGGCCGGCCAACCCTGCGAGATACAGTTGGACGCCATCTCTGACGTCCGCTTCCGCGGGATGGTATACATGATCGTACCCACAGCCGACCGCAGCAAGGCATCGGTCATGGTTAAGGTCAAATTTTTGGAGAAAGACCCGCGCATCCTTCCTGAAATGAGCGCTAAGGTCGCATTTCTGGAAAAACCCGTTACCGCGGAAGAGCAAAGGCCGAGGGTGGTTTTAAACAAGGGCATTATGATAAGCCGTAATGGGCAGCAGGCCGTTTTCCTCATTAAGGAAAACCGGGCAATTGAAACCCCCATTACCACAGGCGCTCAACTTGGTGATATGATTGAAATCATTGCGGGTGTTGCCGCAGGGGAGCAGGTGGTCGTGAACCCCTCCGGAAGGCTCAAGAATCGTGCTAGAATTAAGATACAGGATAACGAATAGGCCTCATAGCGCGGCAAAGCCGCAACTAAATCTGCAGTGTTCCGTTAGGAACAAAATATTGGTAGAAAATAAACATAGAAGCAGGGGCTTCTGGTAGAGGCGCATTCCCAATGCTGTCGCCTGGAAACGAGAGAAATCCCGAAGGGATGACATGATTATAGGCAATAACCGTAACGTAACATTTAACCCCGAAGGGGTGAAAATAACATGCGGCCTGACTGGTTAAAAGTAAGACTACCGGCAGGCAGCGGATTTCTTCAGGTAAAGAATGTTTTGCGTGAAAGAAATTTACATACCGTTTGCGAAGAGGCCGTGTGCCCGAATATTGGTGAATGTTTTGAGCGCGGGACGGCGACGTTTCTTATTCTCGGCGACGTTTGTACCAGGGAGTGCGGATTCTGCGCCGTGAAAAAGGGGCATCCTTCGGGCGTTGATGGGGATGAACCACGTCGCATTGCCGGCGCGGTTATGGAGATGAAGTTAAACTATGCCGTGATTACATCGGTAACGAGAGATGATCTCCCCGACGGCGGCGCGTCGGTTTACGCGCTCACGATTCAAGCTATCAGGGAGCGTTGCCGGAACTGCAAGGTAGAGGTGCTGATACCGGACTTTGCCGGGTCGCCGGGGGCGCTGGAAGCCGTGATTCAGGCGCAACCGGACGTGTTGAACCATAACCTGGAGACCGTACCGCGCCTCTATCCCCGTGTACGGCCATTCGCCGATTACGCGCGTTCGCTGTCGTTATTGCAGGATGCGCGCAAAGGGGGGGCGCACGTAACAACGAAATCGGGGTTAATGGCGGGCTTCGGTGAAACGTGGGAGGAATTGCTCCAAACCATGCGAGATATAAGGGACACAGGCTGTGACAGGCTTACCCTGGGGCAATACCTGCGCCCGAATAAAGACTCCCTGCCTATCCACCGCTATTACACGCCTGCGGAATTTAACCGGCTAAGGATGGAAGGCGAGCGGATGGGATTCAATCAGGTAACGTCAGGCCCGCTGGTAAGAAGCTCCTATTACGCGGAGCGTCCGTCGGATTCTGTGTGTGACGAATAAAATCTTTTCAAGCCGGTTGCACAATGACATTGCTATAATCATAACATCCCTTCGGAATTGAAAAATATTGTTTGACGTTTTTTTGGGAGTGCAGTAACCGTGTTTACTGCCTGCATTGACACGGTCAATGCACTCCATATTAACGTGCTTTCTTTTTTGGCGTCGTCTTCTTACCGGGGCGTGCAGGTTTTGGCGTGTGAGTGGACGTGGAAACGGTCATGCTGTATTTGGTGCGTATTTGTTCAATTTTATCCCTTAGCTCAGCCGCGCGTTCGAATTCAAGCGCTTCTGCCGCCTTCAGCATCTCCTCTTCCAACTCGTTCACAAACTCCTGGGTAATGTATTCTTCCTCGCTCTCCGCAACGGCCTCATAAACAATCTTGTGCGACGCGGCGTTGTCTTCAATACCCTTTCTAATCTCTTTTTGTATGGTCTTTGGGGTGATATGGTGCTTTGTATTGTGTGCCGTTTGAATCGCGCGGCGGCGGTTGGTTTCGTCCATGGCGCGTTTCATGGAGCCGGTAATCGTGTCCGCATATAAAATTACCTCCGCGTTCACGTTCCTGGCCGTGCGGCCAATGGTCTGAATCAGAGATGTCTCAGAGCGCAAAAAGCCCTCCTTATCTGCGTCGAGGATCGCCACAAGCGATACCTCCGGCAAATCCAGCCCTTCCCGTAAAAGATTCACGCCCACCAGCACGTCAAACTTCCCCAACCTTAAATCCCTTAATATTGCCACCCTTTCGATGGCGTTTATCTCGGAATGGAGGTACATGCCCTTGAGTCCTTCTTCCTTGATATACTCGCTCAGGTCTTCGGCCAGCCGTTTGGTTAAGGTGGTTACCAGTACCCGTTCGTTACTTTGGGCGCGTTTTTTAATCTGTATCAGCAAGTCCTCTACCTGGTTCTTGGCCGGTTTTACGTAAATTACCGGGTCGATAAGACCCGTTGGACGAATAATCTGTTCGACCACCGCGCCATGACACTTTTCCAACTCGTAAGCGGCCGGCGTCGCTGATACAAACATGATTTGATGTATCTTCGCCTCCCACTCTGCAAAGGTTAAGGGACGGTTGTCCATTGCGGAGGGTAAGCGAAAACCGAATTCCACAAGGGTCTTCTTCCGTGAGCGGTCGCCGTGGTACATGCCCGCAATCTGCGGAACGGAGACGTGGGACTCGTCTATGATGAGAAAAAAGTCTCGGGGGAAATAATCGAAAAGGGTGTAGGGCGTTTCTCCAGGCGCGCGCCCGCTCAGATGGCGCGAATAATTTTCAATGCCATGGCAATAGCCTATTTCCAGGAGCATTTCCATGTCGTAGCGCGTCCGCGCCTCCAGCCGCTGGGCTTCGAGGAGTTTTTCATTCGAGCGCAATTCCCTGAGGCGGTCGTTTAACTCATATTCAATGGATTTGACGATACCTTCGATCTTTCCCTCCGGCAAAACAAAGTGCTTTGCAGGATAAATGGAAACCTCCGTCACCTCTTGCAAACAATTTCCGGTTGTGGGGTTGATCATAGAAATCCGGTCAATGTCGTCTCCAAACAATTCTATGCGATAAGCAAACTCCTCATAAGCGGGATATACCTCCACAACGTCCCCGCGCACCCGTAAGGCGCCGCGCACAAACTGTATGTCATTCCGCTCGTACTGGATATCGATAAGCCTTCGCAACAGTTTGTTCCGCTCTATCGAATCGCCCTTGCAGAGGTGGACGTACATTTGCTGGTATTCTTCCGGGGACCCCAAACCATAGATGCAGGACACGCTGGCGACCAGGATAACGTCCTTCCTTGACATAAGGGCGCTGGTGGCGGCCAGGCGCAGGCGATCGATCTCCTGGTTAATGGTGGCCTCTTTTTCGATGTATATGTCGCGCTGCGGGATGTACGCCTCGGGTTGATAATAATCGTAGTAACTCACAAAATATCCAACGGCATTTTCAGGAAAGAAGCCCTTGAACTCGCTGTAGAGTTGGGCGGCAAGGGTCTTGTTGTGGGTCATAACCAGCGTAGGCTTGTTCAGCGCGGCAATGACGTTTGCCATGGTAAACGTCTTT
>JACVXV010000185.1:0-4675 GCA_015661205.1 Candidatus Brocadiaceae bacterium | reverse complement strand
GTAAACGTCTTTCTAGAGCCGGTAACCCCCAGCAGGGTTTGGTACTTTGCGTTGTTTCTATAACCCTCAATCAGTTGTTGTATTGCGCGGGGTTGGTCGCCCTGTGGGGTAAATGGTGAGGCTAGTTTAAAAAGAGACATTCTATGAGGGGTTGTAAAAAGAAAATAGCCCCAAAGGGGCGCAATACGACAGCCCAGGGCAGCGCCCTGGGTTTAGCATTATTAACAAAACAAGCCCTGAAGGGGCGATATTGGGTACAAAATAACGGTTCATTCCGCATCACGCCCTTTCAGGGCTTATTGGTTTTTTTCGTGTCCCCAGGGCGTTGCCCTGGGCTAAGCTATTTCGCCCCTTCAGGGCTAGCATAAATAAGAGTTTCACGGTAATGATTGATTCCTTATTTCTACAAGACCCTAAGGCGCCGTTGTCTTGTTACCACTTGCCCCTTCTTCAACCTTCTGGCTTCCCCGGGCTTTTTGCTCCGCCTCGGCCTTTGCTTTGGCGGCCTCTGCATCACGTTCTTTTTGGCGGCGCTTCTTTTCCGCCTCTCTCAGGTCGTATTCAAGCTCTCTGTTGAGCTTGTCAGGGTCTGTTTTTGAGTCGTCGCTATAGAGTTGCGGCGGTGTTTTAAATTCGATATTGACACGGTCACTGCCGCAGCCAATGAGCAGCCAGGTAAGTGTGCTCATGGTCACAAATGTTTTTAGTCCATAGCTCTGTGTGCGCATAAAACCATCTCCTCAAGATTTGTAAAAAAATAAATAATTTGATTTCAGGTTTTCAAACCTTTGGTTATTATGAAGTAGCGCAGGCTTCACCTCGCTATGCACGCCTTCCCAAAACACCCTGTACACTCTCAAGAGAAGGCTTATAAATTACCCCCTTCTCCGTAATAATGGCAGTAATGTTTTTCGCAGGCGTAACGTCAAAGGCCGGGTTAAACACCTTCACCCCTTCCGGTGCGGTTCTCTTGCCGAATCCGTTGGTGACTTCTTCCGGAGAGCGTTCCTCAATGGGTATCTCGCTTCCGGATTTGATACTAAGATCAAAGGTAGAAACGGGCGCTGCGACATAAAAGGGGATGCCATGCTCCTTCGCAAGGATGGACACGCCATACGTGCCGATCTTGTTGGCCGCGTCGCCGTTGGCTGCGATTCTATCCGCGCCGACCACAACGCATTGAATCTTTCCCAGTTTCATCACGTGCGCCGCCATGTTGTCGCAAATCAGAGTAACGTCGATCCCGGCCTGCATAAGCTCCCAGGCGGTCAGCCGTGAGCCTTGCAAAAGTGGGCGGGTTTCGTCCGCGTACACCTTGAAATGTTTGCCCTGCTCCTGTGCCTTGAAGAATACGGCCAGCGCCGTGCCGTAATCGGCGGTGGCGAGGCCACCGGCGTTACAGTGGGTGAGGGCGCCGATGCCGTTGGCGATGAATCCCGCGCCATTTTCTCCGATCTTCCGGCAGATAATCTTGTCCTCATTTTGTATCTTGATCGCCTCTTGAAGGAGCAGTTCTTTTATCTGTTTGACGGTTTTTCCCTTATTTTCATGCGCAGTGTGCTCCATACGGGAAATTCCCCAAAAGAGGTTAACCGCCGTTGGCCGGGACGACCCTAAATAGCCCACAACCTTATTCAGTTCCTTTAAGAACACATCTACTTCATCCGTCCAGATGGCCTTAGCGCCTAAGACAACGCCCATTGCCCCGGCAATACCAATCGCCGGAGCGCCCCTTACCATGAGCGTCTTAATCGCGTGCCAGATACTTTTCGTGTCGTCACAATTTACGTATTTTAATTCCGTCGGCAACAAGGTCTGGTCAATTAATCGAATACAGCCATCGACCCCGCCCACCCATTCAATAGTTGCTAGTGACATTTTTTCTCCTCTGTTTGGTTTATAATATTACTTTTGCCTTAAACTTTCAATCCCGTGTCTGCGCACAAAGGTGTTTAGGCTGAAGACTGAAGGTTTCGGGCTAAATCATGCGCGACCACACAAAAGTTCGAACAACTAAGTCTTTTACCTTCAGTCTTCAGCCTATCCACCTAACAACAACCCAGCGCTTTTCTGGCATCAATATCTTTTTTTGCAACCCCGTCCGCCAACTTCTTTTTATACTGATTCATTTTGTCCCGTAATTTTGGGTCAGACACGCCCAATATCTGTACCGCCAGCAACGCCGCATTTGTAGCGCCTGACTTTCCAATGCCCATAGTAGGCACCGGAATGCCCGACGGCATTTGCACCATCGAAAGAAGGGAATCCAACCCGCCGAGGCCTGACGTTAACATAGGCACTCCGATAACAGGAATCGGGGTAAAGCTGGCAATCACACCGGCCAGGTGCGCCGCACCTCCCGCGCCCGCAATGATCAGGGCGTAATCTTGCTCCGCCTCAACTGCATAAGAATGCGCCCTTTCCGGCGACCGGTGGGCCGATATGATATGTACGTCAAAGGCCACCTCGAATTCCTTCAATATTTGTACGGCCTCTTGCATTGTTGCGAGGTCAGAATCGCTGCCCATGACAATACCAATTTTTTTGCTCATAATCATTATCCCAAAAAATCATGCTAACAAAGAATTATAGGTTTGTGTAATAAAATCCGGAAAGAATTTCGACAAGGTTCTTTTTGCGCGCTTGATTTGACTGCGGAGCCGATTCATATCCGGGATTTGGTGCGGTTTGCTCAGCAGGTGGTATGCCGCAACGGGGATGTTTATGTTTCCGCCTTTCGTAATCACCGATTCGCTTACATCCATGTCCTCGTCCACACTGTCGGAGATTGCGCGTATCGACACGAAAGGGATGCCTAACTCGTGCGCTCGCGCCGCTATGATCGAGGATTCCATATCTACGCAGATTGCGGAGGTACGGATGCCGAGTTGCCTCTTTGCCGCTGCCTGACTGACCACCTTATTTACGCACAGGACGTCCCCGCAATGCGCCTTGAAGCCGCCGGCGCTGCTTAGCCTGGACGCCATAGTAACCAATGCGTCGTCACAGGTGTGCGTGGAATCAATCTCGATCTCTCCGTTAAATTCCTCCTGTGAGGTATGGAAGATGCGCCTGCCGATAATTAAGTCACCAACGCCGATGCAAGGATTTATGCTCCCTGCAAAGCCGGAGGAGACCATTACCTGAATCCTGTAAGAATTCAACAAGTTGCGCACCGTCTCCGCCATATTTTGCCCTACGCCCCCCTGTACCAGCATAATGGGAAAGCCGCAAAATTCCGACTGATAGACCGCTGCGTGGGCATACCGTATCTTCTTTAAGATATTTACTCGTGATTTTAGCGAGGCAATCTCCTGGCTTAATGCAAAAAATACCGCTATCATAACCGTCCTGTCCTAAAAAAAGTCGCATTTATAGAATCAAATTTAGCGGTATTTTTCAATACAATTATAAAAAAGTATGAATACCGCCGCAAAGGACGCGGAGTAAGCAGAGAAATCAATAATTATACCGTAACGAGGCCACAACCAAAATCAGTTCTAAGGTTTTGTGAATGCACCCGTTTTTTACTTGACTATATTACCCATGGATAATATTATACCAGTGTGAATTGCATTGAAGAAATTGTTCACCTGAAAATCTTTTTTTTGCCACAGAGTTTGCAGAGAAGAATAAAATCTTTTCATTTTTTACACCTCTGTATTCTCTGAGACCTCTGTGGCTGATATTCTCAATCTTCTTTATGAGCCTATGGCTCATGGATATTTCATAGGGATTTTGCAATGAAGGCGGAACGTAAAAAGGAAACAAAGCTTAAATTGGATGACATCCCAAAGGCGGGAACTGCCGGGCGCAATATCCTGGTTGTGGCATTAATGGAGCTAAAAGAGTATAAAAAAGCCCTGTCTGAAGGTTTCTCTTATTTTTCAGAAGAGGAACTCCATGCGATAGAACAAAAGTATACGGCAGGAATGCTTCGTGAAGACATGCAAAACGAATTAAAGAAAAAAAGATGGCAGTTAAATATTAATACGATAAAACACTACATCAAGGTTGGACAACTGCCAAAAGCCACCTGTTGTAAGACAGAGGGCAAGACTATGTACTTTTACCCGCCGGAGTTTATGCGTCATTTAAACCTGGTGCGCTTTTTACTCACCACAGGCAAAAAATCCGATTCTTTTGCCGCTGTGGTTAAAGTCATGGCTAACGTCAAATACCGGGATGATGTCCTTTTGGATGAGCATGATGAAGAATGTTACAAGGAATATAGTTATGGTTTTTTGAATTTGATTTATGCGGGAATAGAGAGAATATGCGACGGAGTTTACTTTGGTGAAAAGGCCGTCAAGGCAGCTTTTAGCAAGAATAACGAAAAGAAAAATAAATACCTAAAATTATTGGATAAAATAGACCATTTAGTTGATGAAATTTCAAAAGAGGCTGATACCTTTAGGAGGGAATCGGAAAATAGTACATGAAGAAACTCTGTATGAGCGTGTTAAATGACAATTTTGTTTAGGCATTTGAAAAGTTGCTGTTACACAAATCTTGCACCCTTTGTGGTTAAATCCGTTTTGGTTACGGCCTTGTTACGAGATATAATCTGTTTTTCAAGTTCAGATATCCTGACCTCGGGGAAATTATTTTGATACCAAATCGTATACCAAGCGCAAATTCGTACCCGGAAAAATGGTTTCCGTGCTGTTTAATT
>JACVXV010000052.1 GCA_015661205.1 Candidatus Brocadiaceae bacterium | reverse complement strand
GGTGTTTGCTGCCCATTCTCTCAGGGTTTGAGATAAGAGGGCAAGGCTTGGGACGAGAACAAGTATTCTTTTGCACCCAAGACCTTCGGCTATCCATAAGGCGCTAAGCGTCTTGCCCGTTCCGCAGGGAAGTATTACATGGCCGCGCGGATTTTCTTTGAAATGAGCCAAAGTGGCGCTGATGGCCTCTCGTTGCGTTTCATGGGGAACCATTTTCTCCGGCGGCGGGATGGTTCTTTGTGAGAGCAAAATCTTAAGACGATTAAAAAAATCGGCGCTTAACAGGCAAAACCGGTCTGAAAGGACACAGCTTTGCCGGGTTCTCTCGTGCAGGGCTGAAGGTAATTTGTTGGCGTTGGTGATGGTAATACGCCAATCTGCGCGGTCTGACATGGTGAAGAAGGTGGATAATTCAGTTAATGTGGGCGTGTTGTTTCTGTCACTCCTGAATTTTGCCTGATAAGCATTCATATTCATTCCGACCCCGCCAGCAATTCGTCAATTTCTTTCAGCACGTTATTTGTCGATGTTGCTTCCTGATCATCTCCCTTGCTTTCAGGCGCTTCTTCTGGCGTTTTGAATGAAAGGATTTCTTCCAGGATGAACGTTGCTATTTTTTCCAGCGTGGGATAATCGAACAGTAAGGTTACCGGTAAGTTTACTGATATCTCTTTATTCAGCCTGTTTCTCATTTCCACGGCCATAAGGGAATCGAACCCTTGTTCCATTAACGGTTTGTCCACCGAGATGTCTTGTGACGCATCGTATCCCATGACCTTCTTTGCCAGGCCTTGTATGTAGGAGAGTATAACGTGGTGTCTGCGCTCAGGCATCGCGTCGTTCAGCTTTTGTATCAATTCACTCCGGCTCTTCTTTGAAACGTCCTGGGGTTCGCGGTAATCTGTTCCGATGATGTTTGAAAATAATTTGAATTTGCCTCTATGGGCGATGTGTTGAATGTATTTTTGCCAATCAATATCCAGCACACACGTCTGCGCCAGTCCCTCGCGAAGTATCTTTTCCAGGATCGGCAAACACTCTTCGGGCTTGAGTCCCCTTACTCCCTGGGCAAGAAGGCGGTCGCCTCTGTTCCGCTGAATGGCCATGCCGACCTCGGACCAGGGACCCCAGTTGACGGTTGACGCAGGAAGCCCTTCCGCCCGCCGGTAATGAGCCAGTGCATCCAGGAAGGCGTTGGCGGCGGCGTATGGTCCCTGTCCCGGATTTCCCATCAGTGACGCCGCGGAGGAGAACATTACAAAGAAATCCAGGCTCGTACCCAGGCTAAACCGGTGCAGATTCCATGCGCCGTTAACCTTGGGCGACATAACCTTTACAAACCTGTCCCAATTTTGTTCGATGATCATTCCATCATCCAAAACGCCGGCGGCATGTACGATCCCCTTCAGTTTTGGCAAGGTATTCCTTATGGTTTCAAAAAGCGCATCAACGTCTTTTTCTACCGAGATGTCTCCATTAATTACAACAATCTCTATGCCATCGTCCCTTAACTTCCCGATAATTTCCACGATACGGGGTTTCGCCGGGCTTCTTCCGGTTAATACCAAATGGCGCGCGCCCTGGCCGGCCATCCATTCCGCGACCACGATACCCAAATCGCCAAGTCCCCCACTAATGAGATAGGTGCCATTCGGAACAAACCCCTTGAAGCCGGATGCCTGCGCGTTTCCTGGGGTTTCAGGCTTCATGTTACCGATTACCACCTTTCCTACGTGCCTGGCCTGTGCCATGTGCCGGAATGCGCTTATCGCGTCATGCACGGGGAATACGGTATACCGTAAAGGCTGTAGTGACCCATCATGCAGGTACTGTTTCAACTCATCGAACAGGGTTGTAATCAAGCCCGGATTGTCGGTTGCCACGTCGCCCAGATCAAAAGGAAAGTAGGAAATATCAGACCTGGAATTACTTACCTGTTGACGTTCCCAAATCCCGATTTTCCCAATTTCAATGAACCGTGCATCCTTACCGCATATCTCAAGGCTTTTGGGGATAAACTCCCCGTTTAAGCTGTTGAGAACAATGTCCATTCCACGGCCGCCAGAGGCGTTCATGATTTCTTCGGCAAAATCCAGCGAGCGGGAGTTCATAACGTGCCGAACACCCATTGCTTTCAGGAAATTCCATTTCCCGGGACTGGCGGTAGCAAACACCTCCGCGCCGGCATGTCGGGCAATCTGGACGGCAGCCATACCCACACCACCCGCGGCGGCGTGGATCAGGACACGATCCCCTGCCTTGATTTTTGCCAAACGGTTCAGCCCATAATATGCCGTTAAAAATGCAAGCGGAATGGTAGCCGCTTCCTCAAAGGTCATATTGCCGGGTTTCAGGGTGACGAACTCCGAACGCACGTTTACGAAACTACCCAGACTTCCTATGGACAACACGGCCATGACGTCATCTCCCGCCTCGAATGCCGTGACGTTTTTTCCTACCGCTGATATCTTCCCGGCGCACTCAATCCCAAAAGGTATATTCCCAATTGCCGGAAGAGCGGGGCCTTTTGCCGGTGTATTAAACATCCCCAAGGCGCGAAGTACGTCCCGGAAATTGAGTCCTGCGGCATGGACTTCAATCTCTACTTCCCCCGGTGCCGGTACATGGCGTGTCATTGGTCGTAAGGTTAGATTCTCCAGGATTCCATAATCGGACGTGGTAACCTGAAAAGGATGGTTTAAGGAGGTTTCTTCTTCCACGGGTTTCGGGACGTAGCGCTTCAATCTGGCTGCATAGCGCACGTCGTTCCGCCATGCCAATTGGTCTTCATCGTCCGTGTTTTGCAATGTTTCAAGCAGGTTCCCGGCGTCATTAGGCTCCTTTGAAGGATCGATGTCTAAACAGACATCATGGAAATCCGGATGCTCCGAGGCTATCACACGCCCCAGCCCCCACAACGGCGATTGCTCTACCCGGATGGAAACATCCCCGGACGTTACGGCCTGCGCCCCGCGGCTGACCAGCCAGAGTCGCGGCATTTGACGCAGATTTGCATGGGCTAAAGCCTGAACAAGATGTAAGACAGAGGAAAGCGCAGGATGGGAAGATGAAGCCAGCTCCCGTCCTATCATGCTCCACAAATGAACAATTCCGGTAACGGGCTCAATATGCTGAAGCAGTAGTTTGAAGTCGGAAGGGTCCGCCGGATTGACGTGATAATACCCGCCGTCTTTCCCATAGCTCTCGCCGGGGAAAACAAGCGTACAGCGATCACCAAGCTCCCTCAAACGTTCGGACAGCGCAAGCGCAAGCCCACCCTTATCTGCAAATATGAGCCAACTACGCGGCTTTTCTTTCATAACGTGGGCACTTTGAGAAACTTCGGGAGAACTAATTTCCCAGGCAATCTCATACAAACGGCGGCTCAAATCTTTCTGCACGTTTTTCAACAACGCATCGCGGTTGGTTCGTAATCCAGATAGCCCTTCCAGTGATACTACCGTCTCGCCCGAATCGTTATACAGGCGCAGTGAGGCCGTCACGGTTTGATTTTTTGCACTTTCGCCTGGTTGCCGTCGTATCAGTCCCCACAACCCCACGCCGGGACGGCGCAGAAAGACCAATCGTTTAACGCCAACCGGCATATAGGTGTCTTGCCCGGTTTCATCAGGGAGTGTGGTTAATAAAAGCTGGAAACCTGAGTCCAAAAGCACCGGGTGCAGATGGTACCGGTCAATGTGATCAGGACTTTCTTCCAATGGCTTGGGTAGTTGAATACGTCCGAAGGCCTCGCCTTCACTGTGCCACAGGTGTTCAATCCCCTGGAAATCCGGCCCATAATCTATTCCCCGTTGTTTGAATTGCTGATAATAATCAACGGCGGACGGTTTTTCTTCATACCGGCCTTGTAATACTTGCAGGTCAACCCTGAGCGGTTTCTCCTCTTTGTTTCCCGAAAGAACCGTTCCGGCAGCATGGAGCATCCACACGGGTTCGTTATTGTCCTCATCCACAGAAAGACTATAAATTTGAAAGGTATAACGGTCTATGCCCTCGGCAGACAAAATCGTCTGAACCGTTTTGCTCTCGTTCTCTTCTAAAACAAGAGCCTGCTGGATAATGACGTCCTCCAAAACCAGGTGGTCTGATTTGAATAGGTCTGCGCCCGCCGCCAGGGCTATTTCCAGGAATGCGGCAGCCGGTACGATTACTTTTCCGAAGAGGCGGTGGTCGTTGAGAAATACCGGAGAATCTGGCCGAATTTGTGATTCGTACTGGATGTTTTTCAGTGCGGACGCCAAACGCCTGCCGAGCAAAGGATTGCAGGCCGCCGGTTGTATCTCGCGGGTTTTGTCCTTTATCGACGGCGCATGCAAACCGGATGTTTTAAACCAATGCCGCTGCCGCTGGAACGGATAGGTCGGCAGCGCCACGTGGCGTCGGGCGTATTCCTTGTCAAAGGCAAGCCAGTCCACGTGCGCCCCGCGCACGTACAATTCACCCAGGCTCCTGAGCATTTGCCTCCAATCCAGTGCTGGACGAAGGGTGGGAAGCCAGACACCGGCGTCTTTTGGCAGACATCGGCGTCCCATCCCAAGCAGTACCGGGTTCGGACCGATTTCCAGGAAAATCTCGTTGCCCTGACGGTGCAGCGTATTCATGCCGGCCTCGAATCGAACGGGTTCGCGCACGTGGTGCACCCAATATTCGGCATTTGCAACGTCCGCTGTGGCAAATTCGCCGGTAACGTTGGAAATGAAACGTATCTTCGGCGTGGCATACGTTATCCCCTCAGCGATACGCCTGAAATCATCCAGCATGGGTTCCATGAGTGAGGAATGAAAGGCATGGGAAACGTTTAACCGTTTTGTCTTAATTCCTTTGGCCTCCAGGTGGGTTTTCAATGCCTCAACGTCACCGCGTTTCCCTGATAGAACAATACTTTCCGGACCGTTGACGGCAGCGATGGAGACGGTACCGTTATAAGGTTCAACCGCCTTTACCATTTCAGTTTCATTCGCCCAAACCGCCAACATCTCACCGTCCGCCAGTAAGTTCCCCATCAGACGGGCGCGTTCCGCGATGAGCTTCAGCCCGTCTTCCAGGCTGAACACACCCGCCACGCAGGCCGCCGTATATTCGCCGACGCTATGGCCTAAAACGGCTACGGGCTTGATGCCCCAGGACTTCCATAATTCGGCAAGTGCATACCCCACGGCAAAAAGCGCCGGTTGCGTGTAAGCGGTTTCATGCAGCAGGGACGAGCCATCAAAGTCCGGGGCGGAATACAACACTTCGAGCAAGGGTTTCTCCAGGTAGTCCTTCAGGATTTCCTGGCAATGGTCCATGGTTTTACGAAAGAGGGGATGGCTTTTGTACAGTTCCAGCCCCATACCGACGTATTGCGAACCCTGGCCGGTGAAGAGGAATGCAGGTTTGATCTGACCGGAAGACACGCCACGATAGCCGTCCCCGCCGCCGTTCTTGTTTCTCAAGGCAATCAAATTATCCCTCAGTTGGTCAGCGGAAGCGCCAAGCACGGCAATCCGGTGAGCAAAATGGGTGCGTCCGGTATTGGCCGAGTAACCGATATCACCCGGCGTCAGCAAGGGATTTGCCAGTAAATGTTTCTCGTATTTTTCAGACAGTTGGTTCAATGCCTCTTCCGTCTTTGCAGACAACGTGAGCAGGTGCAGGGGGCGGTCGATTAAATCTGTTAGAGGTTTTTCGACGCCGGAGATTTTTTGCATCCGGTCTTTACGCGGGGCCTCTTCCAAAACGATGTGAACGTTGGTGCCGCTGAAGCCGAATGAGCTGACCCCGGCAATTCGCGGATTTTCCCCGGCAGGCCACGGCGTGAGCTTTGTGGGGATTTTCAAGGGGAGTTCTCCCCAGGCAATACGGGGATTCGGGTTGTTGAAATGCAGATTGGGCGGTATCTCTTCGTGTTGAAGGGAAAGCACCACTTTCATAAGCCCCGAAATACCCGCGGCGGATTCAAGATGCCCGATGTTGGTCTTTACCGAACCGACAATCAGCGGCTCTTTACGTCTGCCAAACACCTTTCCAATAGAACCGATTTCAATAGGGTCTCCCAGAGAAGTCCCCGTGCCGTGCGCCTCAATATAACTCACCTGATCCGGCTCCACCTTCCCGCCGGCAAGCGCCTGGCGAATTACCTGTTCCTGGGACGGTCCGCTGGGAACGGTCAGGCCGCCGCTTGCGCCGTCCTGGTTGACGGCCGAACCGCGGATAAGAGCCAGGATCGTATCTCCATCCGCCTGTGCGTCCGAGAGGCGCTTAAGGACGACCATCCCGCAACCTTCCCCACGCACATATCCGTCGCCCGATGCGTCAAAGGCCTTACAACGTCCGTCCGCCGACAACATGCGGTTTTTGCAAAAATTAACAGAAATTTCCGGTGAAAGAAGCATGTTCACTCCGCCCGCCAGCGCCAGATTGCATTCCTTCGCGCGCAGGCTCTGGCACGCCAGATGTACGGCAAGAAGAGAAGAGGAGCATGCGGTATCTACGGCAAAACAGGGACCGGTCAGTCCCAGGATGTAGGAAATGCGTCCCGCCGCAACACACAAAGAGCTGCCGGTGGTAAAATAGTTGTCGATCTCCGTTATATCAAGCGAACTCATCTGAAGGGTAATATAGTCAAAATTACCGATTCCCACAAAAACGCCGACGGGGGTGTTATACAACCGGTCTGATGGCTGATGGGCATTTTCCAGGCTTTCCCAGCACACCTCCAGAAGCACCCGTTGTTTCGGGTCAAGGCTTGCCGATTCCCGTGGCGTTATACTGAAGAAATTACCGTCGAAGACGTCCACCGCGCCGATGAACCCGCCATAACGCGTGTACATTTTTCCGGGGGCGTCCGGGTTGGGGTCGTAATAGGCATTAATGTCCCACCGGTTTGCAGGTACTTCCGAAATGGCGTCCCGTCCATCACGCAGCAAACGCCAGAACGTTTCCGGATTATCAGCGCCGCCGGGAAACCGGCACCCCATTCCAACGATAGCGATCGGCTCGGTTTTGTCCTTTTCCATCGCGTTAAGCCGGGTTCTCATATCCTTTATTTCCCGGAGCGCCTCTTTCATCAATACCTGGTGGTCAGGTTTTCCATTTCCCATTATTTATCCTCCTTTTCCTACACGATCTTTTTCCTTTTGTGGAATTTAATCAATACTGTTTTCCTGCGTTTCAGGCTTAAAATAAGGAACAACAACGATATCATCTTTTACAAATTTTGCCATGCCTCACCCACCTCGGATTTCAACCAATCTTTTTTGAGAGAAGACTCACTGTCAATGGCATTAGTTGTGCTTTCTCTTTTTATCCCATAGAGTTTTGACATCGTAATTAGTAATCAGACGGTCGTTGGTGATTATAGGGATCTTCTCTATACTCGCCTGTGCCACAAGCATCCGATCAAAAGGGTCTCTATGGTGGTACGGTAAGTTGTAAACATGGAGGGCGTGAACTAACTGTATCGGCAGTCCTGAGATATTATTGACAATCATTTGATCGGGGATAAATTTTTCTGGATTTTCCGGAAGTTTCAGCCTGCCCATTTTTGTTTTAATCGCTATTTCCCAGCAACTTGCTGAGCTCAAAAACAAATCATGTCCTTCATCTGCGATGTACTCCCGCATATAGGGAGTCAATCTTTCGTCATCCATCACCCACCACAAAAACACATGGGTATCAAGCAATGCCTTCATTTTTCAAATTCCTTTAAAATGTTTTCCGGCAATGGTTCTATGAAGTTTTGAGTCATAGTAATTTTGCCTTTTGCACTACCTGGCTGTCTTTTGCCTGCCGCAGATGGTATAGGGCTAACACGGGCGATGGGCTTCCCTGCCTTTGCGATTAGAATATCCTCCCCGGTTTCTACACGCTTAAGTATTGCGGATAGATGCGTTTTTGCCTCATGAATATTTACTATATACATATTGATAAACCTCCTTAAAATTATAGTAAAGTAAACTAATAGGTTAGTCAAGTATTGTTTATTGTAATATTCCGCGTCGCCATGCTTACCGTCAGCATCCGCGATGCAAAAATCCAGCTTTCCAAGCTGGTCGAGCATGCCGCTCAGGGCGAGGCGTTCATCATCGCCAAGGCGGGCAAGCCGATGGTCAAGGTCGTCCCGCTGGGGCATGAGGAAGAGGGAACCGTCTGCCGCCTCGGCTTCATGGCGGGCGAGTTTTCCGTGCCGGACGATTTTGACCAGATGGGTAGTAGCGAGGTCGAAAGCCCGTCGCCAGTGAACACACCGTCGCCGTAAATGATCTCCCGCCTTTGCACAAAGACCCGTTCGACCGCATTCTTGTCGCACAAGCGCGCGTGGAGGGATTGACATTGCTGACAGTGGACAAGGTTGTGGCAAAATATGGCGCTGGCGTGCGGAAGGTGTGAGGGAACTAGTGCCTAATTTATGCAATTAGGCACTAGTGACGCTGTAACGGCAAATAAGATAGGCTTCTATGGTAAAGTTGTCGTAGTTGCTTTGGAAGGCGGCGACTATACCGACCCTGTTCCTGCAATGGACAATTATCCAGCCTGGTGCGGTACGCCGTCGGACACAACCCCATGTCTCTTAAAAATAATGCCGGGAGTTTATCATGTCGGCTCGAATTGTGTCAGAATGCAGAGTTATATTGATATAGAGGATTCAGGGGAGAACACAACCGTGATTATCGGCAATGGGAACTCTCCTGCTGTAGTGTGGGGCGCAGACCATACAGAAATACGGTTTCTTAAAGTAGAATCAACTGGCGGTGGAAGCGATTCAATTGCCATTGCGAATGATGGCGCATCGCCAAAGATAACAAACGTAACTGCATACGCCACAGGCGGAAGCAACAGGAACGTCGGCATAAACAATCACTCATCCTCATCACCTATTATATCTGGTGTATCCGCCTCGGCATCTGGAGGAAGTTATAGTTATGGTGTCAACAATGAACTCTCTTCTTCTCCAGCCATGATGAATGTATCAGCCGGTGGTGAAAATGGGGGCTTGGAAAATTATGGAGTTAGTAACTCCTCATCCTCATCTCCAACGATGGCGAACGTTATGGCGTCCGCAACCGGCGGCTCAGGCAGCACGAATCGCGGCGTCGGCAATAATTCGTCTTCTCCTTTTATGTCCGGCATGACAGCAACAGCTTCAGGCGGAAATCTCAGCGTAGGGGTTGAAAATGTCTCATCATCACCTTTCATGTCTAATGTAAACGCTAATGCATGGGGAGCAGATACAAATATTGGCGTTGGCAATGACAAGTCTTCATCGCCTGATATGACAAACGTAATAGCAGGTGCTAATGGCGGAACAATGAGTATCGGCGTCCGCAACACTGCATCTTCTCCTTCGATGAACTATGTAAGGGCCGTTGCCAAGAAAGGAACCAAAACCAATATCGGCGTTTATAATGGCACCTCAGGAACGGTTAAAATAGACCATTCAGTGATAATAGGCGCAATACGAACAATCTATAATGACACTGGGGTTACAACCCGCGTAGGCAATACAAAGCTGGACGGAAAGGCAAAATACAATAAAGGCACACTGACTTGCGCAGGTGTTTATGATGAGAATTATACCTTTTACGCTGGACCTGATTGCCCTTAACGGTATTTGGCTTCACCAAAATTTTTATACGCGATTTATTGCTTCACTAATAAGTCGTGTTTGAAGTGTTCCATTCATCGTATCGCGACTTCTCCTCGCCAATTTTCTCTGTGGACAGAAATAGCATGATTTTATGGGCATCAGCGTTATTTGAATAATAATGATAAAGTTTTTTATAATATGGTCGATAATTGACGTACAACCTCACGGTGCCTTCAAATGTGTCGAATGAAAGGGGACAGGTTGGGCTGTTTTGAAAACAGCCTATAATTATTCACGTTATGGAATACGTGAAACATTTAACAAGGAGGGTTAGAGATGAGTACTAGAATTAACACAAACATTAATGCGTTGAACGCCTTGAAGTCATTGAATGACGTCAACGGGCGTATGGCCGTTGCTCAATTGCGTTTGGCTACGGGCAAAAAGATTAACACGGCCGCAGATGATGCTGCTGGTTATACTATTGCCAAGAAGTTTAACGCCAGGGCTGAGGGTTTGGGACAGGCATTAAACAACATTGGTTCTGCCAAAAACCTGATAGCAGTTGCTGAAGGCCATTTAAACAACATTGTTGATATTCTGACTCAGATGAAGACGAAGGCAACCCAGGCGTCCGATGATTCGCTTGGCACGGCAGAACGCACATCGATCAAGGCAGAACTTGCTGCATTGTCAAAGCAGATTAACCTTGAAACTACGCAGGCGACATGGAACTCGAAGGCACTCTTTTCCGGTACCGCTTCTGCTAACGCAACTGCAGGTGGCACACAGTTCAAGTTCCAGATTGGTGGCGGAAACAGCAGCACGAACGACACGTTGCAGTTTAACCTGCTTAAGACGGGTAACGTCAGTCTTGATAGCGGAAATGTGGGCTTTTCGGCTTATGGTCTACGTCTGGATGCTGTATCACCGGGCGGCGCAAACTCAACACGTTTGGGTGGTGGTACGCTTGCCGGTTCGCTTGTCGGTTCTTCCGCATCTGCACAGGCATTGATGGGTAGGATTGATACCGCAATTGCCGATGTTTCTGAGGCATTGAGCTATATCGGTTCCGTGGTGAACAGGTTGACCTATCAGGAGTCAAGCCTGACGGTAGCAAAGACCAACACCGAGGCGGCAAGAAGCCGTATTGAGGATGCCGACATGGCATACGAGCAGCTTAACGCCACAAAACTGACGATATTGCAGCAGACAGCTAGCGCAATGCTCGCTCAGGCAAATTCAGGTCCTCAGTCCATACTGAGTCTATTCAGATAACAGCTTCATTATTTCATGCTGGGGATGGATTCACTATCCATCCCCAGTTTTGTTTTAGAAATACATTACCGCAATATTCCACCTTCCTCAGTTTTCCACAGTTCTTCTTGGTAACCAGTTATATCGTAATATTCGTGGCTAAGGATGGTTAAGCATTCTATTTTCAACATAAACGTATGTTATACAACCTGTTAAGATTTGGTTGTTCAAACTTGTTTTACCGATTAAGCGCATAAAATCAAAAAAAACCAAAAATTTTATTGAATTTATAGAAAATTTCCCGATAATTCTAATCAGGTACCGTAGTAAAGCCTATAGGTGAAGCTAGTCTGTAAAAAAAGCATTGTGATAAGTATTAGAAAGTATTTGTTTTTTTCCGTTATGGAATACGGGGGAAACTAAAAACAAGGAGGTTTGAGCATGAGTACAAGAATTAACACCAATATTAATGCGTTGAACGCATTAAAGTCGTTGAATGACGTCAACGGGCGTATGGCTGTCTCCCAATTGCGGTTGGCGACGGGCAAAAAGATTAATACGGCCGCAGATGATGCTGCCGGCTATACAATAGCAAAGAAGTTTGCCGCCAGGGCAGAGGGCTTAGGGCAGGCCTTGAACAACATCGGTTCAGCGAAAAACCTGGTAGCAGTTGCTGAAGGTCATTTAAACAACATTGTTGATATTCTGACACAGATGAAGACGAAGGCAACCCAGGCGTCCGATGATTCACTCGGTACGGCAGAACGTACGTCAATCAAGGCAGAACTTGCCGCATTGTCAAAGCAGATCAACCTTGAAACTACGCAGGCGACGTGGAACGCGAAGGCGCTCTTTGCCGGTACCGCTTCTGCTAACGCAACTGCAGGTGGCACGCAATTTAAGTTCCAGATCGGTGGTAGCAATAATAGTACGAATGACACGTTGCAGTTTAACCTGCTTAAGACGGGCAACGTCAGCCTTGATAGCGGAAACGTGGGCTTCAGTTCTTATGGCCTACGCCTTGATGCAGTAACACCTGGCGGCGCTGCTTCAACGCGCCTGGGTGGTGGTACGCTTGCCGGCTCGCTTGTCGGCTCTTCCGCATCCGCACAGGCATTGATGGGTAGGATTGATACCGCAATTGCCGACGTTTCTGAGGCATTGAGCTATATCGGTTCCGTAGTGAACAGGTTGAGCTATCAGGAGTCAAGCTTGACGGTAGCAAAGACCAACACCGAGGCAGCAAGGAGCCGTATTGAGGATGCCGACATGGCATACGAGCAGCTTAACGCCACAAAACTGACGATATTGCAGCAGACAGCCAGTGCAATGCTCGCTCAGGCAAATTCAGGTCCTCAGTCCATACTGAGTCTCTTCAGATAACAACTTCATTATTTCATGCTGGGGATGGATTCGCTATCCATCCCCAGTTTTATTTTGGAATACTACCACGATATTTCAACTCTCTCTGTTTTCTGCATTCTTAGCAATGGACTGTTATAAATTTTCCTTGAAAAATCAAACAACATGCTTTTTTCAGATTACTAGATGCCAAGTATATGTTGACAATAGAGTTAGGTGTGATGTTGAAATATTTTTAATAAAATAATGTAAACAATTTTTCGAAAACAGCAGAAATCACATTAAATTTATAGAACTATTTACCGATAAAGGTGACAGGTACCAAAAAAAGTCTACAGGCTCGTCTATCTTAAAATCAATGTGAAATAGTATTGTAAGGGTCTGTTTTTTTCCGTTATGGAATACGGAGGAAACTAAAAACAAGGAGGTTTGAGCATGAGTACAAGAATTAACACTAATATTAATGCACTAAATGCCCTGAAGTCGTTGAACGACGTCAATGGGCGGATGGCCGTTGCCCAGTTGCGTTTGGCTACGGGCAAAAAGATCAATACGGCCGCAGATGACGCCGCAGGCTATACTATTGCCAAGAAGTTTAACGCCAGGGCAGAGGGATTGGGGCAGGCGCTGAGTAACATCGGTTCTGCTAAAAACCTGGTAGCAGTTGCCGAAGGCCATTTGAACAACATCGTCGATATTTTGACACAGATGAAGACGAAGGCAACCCAGGCGTCCGATGATTCGCTGGGAACGGCGGAACGCACGTCCATCAAGGCTGAGCTTGCCGCATTGGCTAAGCAGATCAACCTTGAAACTACGCAGGCGACATGGAACTCAAAGGCACTCTTTGCGGGTACCGCGTCTGCCAACGCGACCGCAGGTGGGACGCAGTTTAAATTCCAGATTGGCGGTGGTAATAATAGTACGAATGACACTTTGCAGTTTAACCTGCTTAAGACGGGCAACGTCAGTCTTGATAGCGGAAACGCGGGCTTCAGTTCTTATGGCCTACGCCTTGATGCCGTAACACCTGGCGGCGCAAACTCAACACGTTTGGGTGGCGGTACACTTGCTGGATCGCTTGTCGGTTCTTCCGCATCAGCGCAAGCATTGATGGGTAGGATTGATACCGCTATTGCCGATGTTTCTGAGGCATTGAGCTATATCGGTTCTGTGGTGAACAGGTTGAGCTATCAGGAGTCAAGCTTGACGGTAGCAAAGACCAACACCGAAGCGGCAAGGAGCCGTATTGAGGATGCCGACATGGCATACGAACAGCTTAACGCTACAAAAATGACAATATTGCAGCAAACTGCTAGCGCAATGCTCGCTCAGGCAAATTCAGGTCCTCAGTCCATACTGAGTCTTTTCAGGTAAATTAATCATTTCATACTGGGGATGGATAGCCGTCCATCCCCGGTATTGATTAGGAGGTTTCTCCCATGGCATTACCCTCTATAACATCCGCATACGGGTCCAACTCAGGCCTTAGATCGCTAATTTCGCAGTTTATGTCCATAGAGCGAAGACCAATATCGGCGTTAAATTCACAAAAAGCGGGCATTAATAGTTCGCTTAACCTTTATGGCGAAATAAAAACAAGGGTAAGCTCTCTTCTAACTGCAGCGAGAAGCTTGTCTGATACTTCCAACAGTTCTGTATTTAATGCGAGGGCCGGCAGTTCAAGTGACGAAACAAAGATAACTGCAACGGCTAACACCAGTGCAACCACGGGGACGTTCCTCGTCCGAGTCAAGCAGTTGGCTACGGGCGCAACGGTACAAAGTACAGGTGAATTGACATCAAAGTCAGCGGCTACGAGTAGTTCGAAGGTAGCGCCGGGAAGCGGCACGATAGACGTAACGAAGAGCTTTGCCAATGCAGGGTTTGCCAGCACTCCAGATGGCACAGTAACCATTAATGGGCAGGCTTTTACTTTATCCAATTACAGCACAGTTCAGACGTTTATGGATGCGGTAAACAGTGATGTTACCGCTAATGCAAATATCTATTATGATAAGACTGCTGATAAGTTTACTATAGAGCAGAAAAGTATGTCTACTAATCTGGTTATATCAGAGACCGGCACAAATCCGTTCTTCGCGCAGGCGAAAATAACTGCCGGTACGTTTACTGGAAATGGCGCCACCGGTATTCAAAGCGGGGTGTTGTTATCGAAGGCTAATTTCGATACAGCCTTGACCAGTACAACTTCGGGCAGCCTTAAAGTCAACGGAATATCTATCTCCTACAATACGAGCACGGATACCTTGGACAATGTATTATCGAGAATTAACAGTTCCACAGCTAATGTGAATGCCTTCTATGATAGTTCACTTGATAAGGTGATCGTTAAATCTAAAAATACCGGGAGTACCGACACCGTTACCCTTGCCGACGTAACCGGCAACTTGCTGAGCACCCTGAAATTATCGGGAGCAACTCCAACAAGTGGGACAGATGCGCTTTTTACCATAAATAGCACGGCGGGTGGCGACCAAATTTCAAAAAGCACCAACGCCTTTACTATTAGTGGTATTAACTATAATTTGAAAAATGTTAACGTTTCCAACTACACGGACAACACCTATACTACGGTAACGGTAAAGCAGGATACAAGCGCTGTGCAGGCGAAAATTAGCGATTTTTTTAACCAATTTAATTCGGTAACCTCGTATATAAAAGATAAATCAAGTGTAGACATTGCCACAAAGACGCGCGGCCCCCTTGCTGGAAATTCAACCTTTACATCTTTAAGGGCGCAGTTGTTCCAGAAATTTACGGAGCAGGTAACGGGACTTACCGGGGGAGACCCTGATTATCTCAGCAAAATAGGTATTACCCTTGGCAGCGGATCGATTGCCATCCTGTCTGATTCTTCCAAATTTAGCGATGCGATGGCTTCAAACTCAAAATCGGTTGAGAATATTTTTAATTCTACCAACGGTATCGCCAAGAAGATAGAAAGCCTTTTAAAACCATACGTGGAAAGTAGCTCAACAACAAGGGGATCAATCATTGATGAGACAAAATCCGTTCTTAGTAGCAGGGTAACGTCTCTGGATGGCAGGATAAAACGGATGGAAGAGCGAATGGCAATAAAGGAAAGGCAATATAGCCAGCAACTTTATAAGATGCAGGACTTGTTGAATAGCACCGTGCTTCAGGGAAACCAGATCGCATCCATGACTAATTCCTTAGCGAGTTACTATGGCTAAACCAGAACGTTGCGATAATCTGAAAGATTTTGATGAGATCATTCAGAACCTTACTGTTCAGGGTGACGATTGTAAGCTGTTACTTGACAGTACCTCTGCGTTTAAAGAGCTATTGTCTGCGGGAAGCAATGAAGAGGTATTAATAGAGAGATTGAAAGAAAGGGGTACCATTATCGACAAGCTCGCTTTGGTGCAGGAATATTGTGTATCCGTTAAAGGGTACATAGATTCCATCAAAAACGGGGCGCAGAAGGAAAGAATAATTGGCTTGCTCAAGCAAATTCAGAAGCAACTTGATAGCACACTTTCTCTTAATACGGAAATTACTACCAGGCTTAACCAATGCATTAGCGAGATTAACATAAATCTTAGAAAGATACGCGAAAGTAAGACACTTATGAATACCTTGAGAGACCCTGATGCCCGTTTGGCCGTGCATCTTGACGTCTCCGGGTAAGCCGCTGTTAGATGAGGTCGAAATAATATAGAGATGTGTATGTATTCTCACACTCTTCAATTTGGTGCGTTTTTTCTAAACGCTTTTAAGAAGGTTGGTGTATTATGAAGACAACCGATGTTACTAATGCCCCTGTTTATGGTATACAAGCAGCTTACGCCGTTAAAAGCGAAATTGCAAAAAACACGGCGGATGCAAAAAAAACGGTGAACCCGCATGAGATGAAAGAGATGAAAGAGGCAAAAGAAACAAGAGAAACAAAAGAAACAAAAGAAACGGCGGATGAACCTAAGAAAAAGGTTGCCTCTGAGAAGGTTGAGCCAACGGAAGCTAAAGATTCAGCGATTAATACCAAAGTTCAATTTTCTATTGAAAGAGAATTGAATCTTATTGTTACCCGTGTTATGGATGCTTCTACGAATAAGGTTATTCGCCAAATACCGGCTGAAGAAACCATAAAAAGGCTAAAATTGAAATATCAGCAGTCACAGAAAGGTACCTCAACAAATGATGTGGTAGTTTGAATGCACGCTTATCACCTCTTTGCAGTTCAGCAATGTTTGTTTCTATCAGCGGCTATCCTTAGAAACTCTTCAACCCACTCTTTAGCAATACCCTCCCAACTATAAAATTGTTCACTGCGAGAGCGCGCATTTTGGCTAAGGCGTTGCCAGGATACATCATCGTCCAGGAGGGAAGTCACGGTTTCTGCGAAACGTCTCCCAAATTCCTCCGTCCCCGGTTCACCTGGCACAAGACAACCACTCACTCCATCCAAGACTGTTTCCGGCAGAGCCGCAAGTGTGCTGGCAACAACGGGTGTGCCGGATGCCTGTGCCTCAATGGCAGCAATACAGGATGTTTCCCGGAAGGTACTGGGATAAACCATCAGGCGAGCAGAGGATATTTCCTCTGCCAGAGAGGATTTTGCCAAACATCCTTTGATGAAAACCCCCGGTTGTTGTGTATGCCGCCAGATTTCATCTGTGGATTTTTCACCCGGAGAGTAATAGGTGTACAGGTGTAACTCGGCAGATGGTATGCGGTTGCGAATCATGGGGAAAAGCTTCAAAAGAACGTCCAGCCCACGCTCAGGACGGCTAATGTACACCAGGCGATGGCGTTCCCTTTTTACGCCCGGCTTAAACATCGCTAAATCAACACCGTTGCGTGTTAAGAAAAACCGGTCTTGTTTAACGTGAAAGTAGCGCGCCCACTCATCCCTCTGCCAACGGCTAACGGCAAAGATACGGTCGATGGGAAGGGTGTTAGGCGCTTCTCCCTCTAAATATTTAACATTTATGTCATCGTGTATCCACAGGATGCGCGTCTGTGCCGATAAAGCGATTTTGAATGGACGCAACGAGCGCGATGAAATGATTATTGGAAATGAATTGAGTTGACGGTAAAGGTGGAAATCAACGAGATCGCCATAGCATATTCCATCGTACTCACCCGGTTTATCGCAGTTACAAAAGACGCGTACTTTCATCCCGCTTGCAGCCAGGGATCGCGCCACGTAGATAAGGGCGCTCTCACTTCCCCCAAGTCCTTTTTCTTCCAGAGTTCTACCGTTGAAAGCCGTTGTGCCGCCGGTATAAAATACAACGTCTGCTTTATCATCCGAGACAGACAATCCCAGTGCCGAGGCTGCAATTCTGGCGCCCTCGTATGCAGGTGTAAATTCAACGTCCCTGGCGATAGTATTCCGAAATGATTGATATGCCTCCTTATAGCGGCCCATTTGCAGGTACAAGTAGCCCAGGTAATAATGCGGATTTGCAAAGGAACGGTCAATTGCGATACTGCGTTGCAACAAATCCAGCGCTTTGTTTCGCTGTCCAAGCTTGTCATAAAGCACTGCTACGTTGAAGAGGGAGCGAGGTTCATCCGGATAAGAGCGAAGAATCTCTTCAAAAATCGTAACGGCATCAAGCAGCTTCCCGTTCCTGGCTAAATCAATGCCGCGTTGTAAATATTCGTCGGTAATCACCCCTGTTTCCTCTCAATACTTTGTAAAGAGACGCTATTTATGCCGGCTTAGTTATTCAGAATTCCGGCATAAAGCGAGACCTTGCCGTGCATTGTCCAGTGATGGATTTATAGCTAATGCACGTTCAAACATCTCTCCGGCGCCTTTACGGTCGCCACGCATAAGACGGCCATTTCCCAATAACAAATAAGGAGTCGCTGAAGAAGGGTTGTACTGAAGGGAACGGAGAAAATCCTCTTCGGCGCCGGGAAGATCACCGGTCATACTGCGGCACCCCCCCAACTCCAAATAAACATGCGCCATATTCAACTCTACACCGGGAAGTATCCCTCCGTCTCCCTTTGTGATACGTATCGCTGCTTCCAGGTGGCGTATTGCCTTTTCATACTGCCGTTCATTCACCGCCAGGGTGGCCAGCAAATAATCCGGTAAGGGATTTGCTGGGTCAAAAATGCCTGCCTGTTGCGCATGATATGCCACTTTTGCAGTGTTTTCCACGTCGAAATATATCTTAGCAAGGGTAAGATGCGCCTGGCCGGCAAGTTCGCGCTTCATATTGCCAACATCCATGCTTAGCGTCCGGTGGAGGGCTTCAATTGAA
Source organism: Candidatus Brocadiaceae bacterium (assembly GCA_015661205.1). GTDB lineage: Bacteria > Planctomycetota > Brocadiia > Brocadiales > Brocadiaceae > JACVXV01. The sequence continues at coordinate 944 of JACVXV010000052.1, read as the reverse complement.
GCGTCGCGTTGTCCAAGCTCGCGGTAGGTCATTCCCAGGTTAAAGTAGAGAAATGGATCGTTAGGAACGTGTTTCATCTCAGCCAATAAGCAACGAAGATTCCTCTCTGCCCTCTTTTGTTTCTTTACCGCATCAATAGCATAAGCCCAGTGATGGACAACAATGTCACTCCGCAGTACCATACCCCCCAATCGCTCAATGGAAGGAAGTATCTGCTCGTGTATTGCACCCTCAAAGCGAATATCAGGATGCCGGCGAAAGATGCGGCAGTATTCACTGTAATAAGACGTGGCAATGTTATCCGCCTGTTGAGGAATGCATTGCCGCACCGTGACGGCCATAATGTCCTCTCGCGTTATTACCTGACGAATTTTTACAGCATTTGCAGCGTCTATAACCTCGTCAGCGTCAATATAGAGAATCCACTCGCCAAGAGCATAACGCAAAGATTCATTCCTGGCGGCAGAGAAATCGTCTGTCCAAGGAAAATGATATACACACGCGCCGTAGCTGTGGGCAATTTCTATCGTATGGTCATTCGAACCCGTGTCAACGACGACAATCTCATCAACAAACGTGCGAATGCCCTCCAAACAACGTGGAAGAACCGACTCTTCATTTTTTACGATGAGACACGCAGAAAGTTTATTCATGGAATTTTTGTTACATTAGACCTTTGGCATATAGGGTAGGCAGTGCCTACCCTATATGCCGGCAAATTGACGGACATGCCTCTTTTCATAATTAATCATATCATCTTTACCGGTTACACAAAATAAAAATCCCCCTTGCTGGTCACTTCCAGGCCGCCGGTCTTGTTCGGTTTGAAATAGGTCGAACCTTCAGGCGTATCGCGCGCCAGTAAAAAATAAATGACGGCATAGACCAGGATGAGCGTACCGGTGCTACCGACGGCATAACGCCAGCCCTGGTCGCCGCCAAAC
>JACVXV010000051.1 GCA_015661205.1 Candidatus Brocadiaceae bacterium | reverse complement strand
GCGCTGCGCGCGACCTTGACGTAATCAGGTCGTTCCAGGTCTTTCACGAGGGAATGGAGGGGGAGCCTGCGCCGCGGGGGCATTTCCTTGACGGGGATATGATACCGCTTGTATCCCGAAGTCCGGCCCACACCTTGCCGGCCATCAGTTTCGTCCGCCACATTTACGGGCGGTTCTCTCGTTGCCGCTGGTTGAGTGTTTGCTTATGACGCCATAAAATAGTACTCTGTAAAAACTTCTTTGTTTTGTATTTTTAGCAACCCCCTGTGTCCCATACATATTTATGAAATGAAAAAAATGGACAAATTCAGCCTGGTTGCATTTGCTACGATAGCGCCCAAAGTGGCGCAATACTATAGCCCATTCAGGGCTTTCGATTGAAACGCTGTGTCTTTTTTTAAATGTCCCGTAGGGACAAAATAGTAGAAATAACAAGAGCATACAAACATAAAATGCCGTAGGCATGATATATTTAAAACCCAATTGTTTTTCTACCAATATATCGTTCCTAACGGAACTTTGCTACGCATTAATTACGCAACCAAGCCGAACTTAATCAAATAAAAGAATCTTTGAGTCACAAGAAACGTTTAGGTGTTGAAACAACGAAAGAATATCATATGATGTTGATTCTCTCTTCCGACTTGTTCGGGTTGGGTTATTTCAACTTTCTTCTTCGTATCGTTTTTTCAGTTTTTCGATAACGTTGGCGTCCGACAACGTCGTTACGTCACCGAGTGCGCGTCCCTCGGCAATATCGCGCAGTAATCTTCGCATGATTTTACCGCTGCGGGTTTTGGGAAGGTCTTCGGCAAAAAGCACCTTGCTCGGACGCGCAATCGCGCCAATTGCATGCGCGACGTGTGCCTTTAACCTCTCTTCAACTTCTTTGCTTGGCGCGTGTCCTTCCTTTAAGGTCACAAAGGCCGCAATCGCCTGGCCTTTGACGTCATCCGTAATTCCGATAACCGCGGATTCGGCAACCGAATGATGGCTCACCAGCGCGCTCTCCACCTCCATCGTTGATATGTTATGACCGGCAACCAGCATAATATCATCGACGCGGCCCAAAAGCCAATAGTAGCCATCGTCGTCAATTTTGCAGCCGTCCGCCGGAAAGTAAATGTCTTTCCATTTGCGGAAATAGGTCTTTTTAAACCGTTCTGGGTCGCCGTAAATTCCGCGGAGCATCGACGGCCAGGGCTTTCGTATGGCCAAATATCCTCCCCCTGTTTTAACTTTTTCCCCCTCATCATTTAAAACGACTGCGTCAATGCCCGGTAGAGGTTTTGTTGCCGAACCCGGTTTGGTTGGCATAATGCCCGGTAAAGGCGCAATCATAATCGAGCCGGTTTCCGTCTGCCACCAGGTATCTACCACGGGGCATTGCCCGCCGCCTATGTGTTTATGGTACCACATCCACGCCTCCGGGTTAATCGGCTCGCCCACACTCCCCAAAAGCCTTAAAGAAGAAAGATTGCAGCTCTTCGGCCACTCAACGCCCCATTTCATAAACGCGCGAATCGCCGTCGGAGCCGTATAAAAAATAGTGACGCCGTATTTTTCGATGAGCTTCCAAAAGCGGTCTCGTTCAGGCCAATCAGGCGCGCCTTCGTAAATCACCTGCGTCGCGCCGTTCGCCATGGGGCCGTAAACGACGTAACTGTGTCCGGTGACCCACCCAACGTCTGCCGTACACCAGAAGACGTCTTCGGGTTTTAAATCAAAAACCATGTTAGTCGTCGCCAACACCCCCGTCATGTAACCGCCGGTTGTATGGACAATGCCTTTTGGTTTGCCGGTTGTTCCTGACGTGTAAAGCGTAAACAAGATATCCTCGGAATCCATCTTTTCAGGCTCGCAATAATGTTTAGCCTTTTGAATTAAACGATGAAACCAATGGTCACGGCCTTCTTTGACGTGTATTTCGTTATTGGCGCGTCTGACAATAACAACGTGGTGAATAGACGGACAATTTTCAATCGCCTTATCCGCCATATTTTTTAACGGCACAACCGTCCCGCGCCGATAACTCCCATCCGCCGTAATTAAAACCTTTGCCTGGGCGTCATTGATTCTATCTTTCAATGCCTCCGCGCTAAATCCGCCAAAGACAACGGTGTGGATCGCGCCGATGCGTGCGCACGCCAGCATGGAAATCACCGCTTCAGGGATCATCGGCAGATAAATCGCGACGCGGTCGCCCTTTTTAACCCCCAGTGATTTTAAGGCATTCGCGAATTTATTGACCTCACGGTAAACCTCCCAGTAGGTTAAAATCCTTTGCTCGCCCGGCTCGCCCTCCCAAATCAAAGCGGCCTTGTTTTTGTTTGGGCCTTTGACATGGCGGTCAACGCAGTTGTAGCAGGCGTTCAGCTTTCCCCCGATAAACCATTGGGCAAAAGGCGGTTTCCATTCAAGGATTTTATTCCATTTTTGAAACCAATCGAGTTTCTTTGCCCAATTCTCCCAGTATTTTTTGGGATTTTTCTGTGCGTCTTTGTAAATCCCTGCGTCTTTAACGTTTGCCTGTGACAAAAAAGACTTTTCCGGTTTAAAAACACGATTTTCTTCAAGAAGCGCATCAACGGTATGTATTGGTTCTGTTTTCATATTTGAGTTGTCTTTCATGAGTTTGATAATTATGCTGCCTTTTCCGATTGAGTATGACGATAAGAAATCCCTCATTACCTTTGGAAGGCAAATATAGCAAAAACGAGGGAGATTGCAAGCCCTTTTTCATGATTTCAGCAAAAATTAAAAATCAGAGCGAAGAGCCTCTTCGCGCTACAACTGGCACTAAGGAATAGCGCAGCGCAGCCGCAACCGAAAATTGATTTACTTGTGGTAATGCCGGAAGGAGTGCATCAACGCAAAACGGCGCAGTTCTTGTACCAACATATAGCGGGTATCAAAATCCCTTTTGATTTAGTCGTTGTCACTTCAAACGATTTGGAAAAGCACAAAGATAACCTTGGGTTAATATACAGGAATGCGCTTCGGGAAGGGAAAGAGGTATATGCAGCATGAGGAATCTTTTGTGGGAAGTCCCATTCATTGGTTACGCTATGCCTTGAGTGATCTGGAATTGGCCTGTGCAAAACCTTCGCATGTGTTGTTGGAAATGCTCTGCTTTCATGCACAACAGGCGGTCGGGAAAGCGGTGAAGGCGGTGCTTCTTGCACAAGGCGTGGAGTTTCCTAAGACACATAATCTACGTGTTCTGTTCGACTTGCTTGCAGAACAAATCGATATTCCATTTTTTAATCCGTCAATTCAGACACCGCACTTCCCCGTTGCCACTTTCGCGGATGCCCTTGTGGATAACCAGTTTCTTGCCCTGTGATACGCCGGAATTATAGGCGTCCTGGCAGGTCTTGGAGTACCGGGAAGAGGCGCGGGTGCGCCTGGGGTTTCTTTGGTGATAAAATTCCTTGAGGCGGGGGTCTCCCTTCCATACCAGCTTTTGCGACGCATTTTCCTGCGACTTGCTATCCAGCTTATGGTAAAAACCGTTTAGAAGGCCGTAGATAAAGGTCCTTCGGTGTCTGTTTCCGTCGATATTGCCTTTCTCTTTATACTCCCGCCATAAAAGCTCAGAGATGTTTTGGAGGTAGTGGTACACGTATTCCGCCATCTCGACGTTTTCCGGCGTGCCGTAAATCTCCAATATCCGTCCTCGCTGGTTGCTGTGCTGGTCGTACGCGAACGTCCAGATGGCCTCTACGAAAAAGAATTTGCAAAGTATTGAGCCGATTATGGACTTCGCGGGGTCTCTCCGGCCTATTTCGCCGATTTGTTTATGGAGGTAGTTCCATTTCGTTTGAGTGTCCAGGAGCGACAGGTTGTGCCGTAACAACAGTTCATGTGCCTTGGCCATGGCCGTCTGCGCCTCGTTTTCGTTGGGGCTTTGTGCAAGCGCCAGCAGTTTATGCACCTTATCCAATATCTGGTGGTTTTCCGGGGTTGCGGTAAAACGGTTTTTGCGTTTTTCCATCCAGTTGTGTACGCTGCCCGTAGCCGTTGGGTCAAAGCCCTTTTCAATGCAAACCCTCTTAAATGCCTCCCCGTGGGGAACTTCATCGCGGATACCCAAAACCTCTTCCACGTACTGGTGCGCCATCTCATGGCAAAGCACCTCCAGTACGCATTCCCAGCTATGCGTTTTGATCAGGTTGATGCTGATGGAGAGCCGCCGGTGGCATCCGCCTAACCACCTGCCCATTGCCTCCCCTGAATGTGATATTTCATAGCTTGGGGGGCGCATAGCGTTGTTAAAGGAATTGAAATTTACCGTCTTCCAGTCTACGCTCAATTGCCTGATCCACGCGGTTTTTATTTTGTCGTTTATGTCAGTCATGGTATTAAAAAGGGCGCTTTCTCCGATACAGCTTAATTAGGCCTACGGCGACTTTGTTTGTGGCTACCCGTAGGGGCGAAGCATTTGCAGTCCAAAGGGTAAGATTGCGTCCAAATTTTTATATCAGCAAATGCTTCGCCCCTACAACGGCATTGAAATTCCTTAAGCCCTCGGCGATATTTAATAGCGTAGTGGCAAGGCGCGCCTTGCCACTACATGTACGTTTGAACTTCCTGTGCGTTTACATAATGCATTCAGCAACTATTTTGTATTCACATACGAAGATATGGCACGCCGCTGACTCATCTCAAACGGGAAAATCCCGGACTTATTACATTGCCTCCACATCGTAAAATTATACTTCTATAGCTGTTCATACACCCACACCCTCCCGCTCTCCCTCATGTTCTCTGTTCTCTTCACAAGCCTTTTTTTGTAAAGGTTTAGAAGTCTTGTCCCGCTTGTATTTGCCGGAAGGGTCAGCGCATCCGAAAGCTCTTTGGCGGTAATCTGTCCTTTATCAAGGATAGGGTTTAACGTTTGTTTCAGATAATTGTCCAGATTGCCTATAAGGCTTTGTGTCTTATTTCCCATCTCTCCCATAACCGCCAGGTCTTTCCTCTCAAGGGCGACCTCAATGTTTTCCTTTTGATTTTCATTAAGGCCGGTGAGGATGATATACCTATCGCCGTATTCACCGCTGACCAGCCGTGAAACAAGCTTTGCCACAATCTCGTCGGCGCAGGAGAAGTCTATAATCCCGATCTTTGAGAAATCAAGGGCGACGACAGCGCCGTCTTTTTCTTTTGTAATATCCTTCTCGATGCGCTCTCTGATCTTATTGCCGGACGGCCTTGTGACAAGGTCTGACGAGCCGTTGCCGAGTTCATCCTTGAGGAGTTTGTAAAGGTCGTATTTGATCATACTCTGTTTTCCTGATTTATTCTTACTTGCCCAGTGGCAGGACAGGCATCTTGCCTGTCATCACAGGCTGGAAGCCTGTGCCGCTGATGTGCCGGCTTGAGTTCTTATTTGAAAAACTTCTTTACATCTGCTTCTTCCTTGCCCTGTTCCACGAGATAAAATTCTACATTGTCATTTACTTGTCCGAAGGGAAGGCTCATTTGTTTAAAGCGACATATCGCTTTTTGTTTTTTCTGTTCGGTCATGATATCCAGCACCTTTTGTTTATAAAGCGTATCAACGTTGCCGGACAAATGTTCGCCTTTGCTTTCAAGAACATAAACAAGTTCCAGTTCTCCCTTTTCGCTCTTTTTAGCGGCCACAAAGTCCGGGCGCAGTTTGTACTCCTGCCAGCCTTGAATGGAATACCAATTTTTTGAAACTTTATTGCGGAACCACCAGAGAATCTTTTCCTGCTTATCAAGAATGTCCCCGACTTTTTGTTCAAGGCTATTCATTGAGGTAAGATCAACGTCTTCAAAGAGGTAATACTTGTAAGGGTTTGGCAAGCGACCGACTGTGATATTGTCTTCATCGGGAATTTTGAAACCAATGTCTTTGTTATTCCCAACCGCAAGGACTATCTTCTTTGCTTTGAGATATTCCAGAAAAAGGCTTTCCTCTCCCTTTGCCTTTACCTCTGAAAGAATTTTGTACAGGAATGCCGAGATATAACCAAAGTTCTCTTCAACCGTTTCTTTCCCGATGCCTTTAATCAATGTTTCGGTGTGGGAATAGGCCATTTTTCTGGCATAGAACGGGTTTTCGGTTAATTCAGCATATCGCCGGGTCAGATAATCAATATTAATTTCTTTCGTTCCGTTGACCTCTGAATGCTCATACTTAGCAGCCACCTTGCTCTCTGCATCCAATGTTACAATGATTGACCGCCGTTCTTTTGTTTCGTCGTTGAATGAAGATTTAAGCCGGTCAATAACTTGATTATTTATTGTGAATGATGAGTAATCTATAAATGGCTTAATATCGAGTTGATATGAAAAGCGGCGCTTCCAGTCTCCCCCATCCATCATTACCCAAACGGGCAGATAAAAGGCGCATTCAAACTTGCTTTTGAATTCCTTGCGGATTTTTACCCTCTTGGTTGGGTTGATAGTATCATTGTCTTCAACCTTTATTTTAGAAACAAGGTCTTCGAGTCCTTCTTTTTTGAATCCGGTGTCTACCTTCTCAAGGATTGACCTGGTATCGCCTTTAGAATAATAGACATAGCTTTCATCCAGTTCCTTTACGCCTGTTTTTCTGGCGAAGGGCTGGCGCAGGATACGCCCGACAAGTTGGGTAATGCCGGTGTCGGAATTGACATTAGGAATAATGCCAAGCAGGTATGCAAAGGAGCAGTCCCATCCTTCACGAAGGGCCTCTTTGGTAATAAGGTAACGGATATTGCAGTCTTGAGCGAAAAGGTTTACATCTTCAATATCATTTTGTGAACTTGACTTGATGGCTATTTCATCAGGATGTATTTCCATCTCTTGTAAAAAATCTTTCACGTCATGGCTGTGGACAAAACCTTTACCGCGTTGTTCTTTTCCCGTCCGTTCGACTTGCAAAAGCGCAATAGGCCGAATGTATAAACCCGTATTTTGGCGATATTTAATGGCTTTCTTTTCGAGCGTGTCACGGTGCGCCTTGATTTCACGAAGCATAGACTTCCAATCGTCTTCTTTCCGGCCAGACGGCGGGATAATGTGCATATCCAGCTTGACCATATCCTCATCTTTTAGTTCAAGACCGGTAATGGCGACAAGGACGTTCATTTCCGTTTTAGGCGTGGCGGTGAGGCCGAGAACCATTTCAGGGTTAAGCCCGTCGATGGTTTTACGCGCCATATCGGAAAAGACCTTATGGATTTCATCAATGATGATGAAGGGCTTGGAAAGGCGGATGGCATTTCCAAGGCTTGTACGGATGATAGGCCCGATTCGGGAAAGCAGGTCTAGGTTCGGACACGCCTTGATTAGTTCCGCGTGGAGGTCATACCGGTTATCTGACGGGAAAAAACTTTCAAACCCGCCGGAATCCTGAAACACCTTAAGAGCTTCCTTACCGTTCTGACGGCTGATGGACTGTATCATCACAAAGAGAATAACAAGGTTTTCCTCAATATCATGGGTGGTAAGGCGCTGGCCTTTTTCAAGGATCAGGGTTTTGTTGCCGCTTGCCTGGTCAAGAAGCTGCCGCAAGGGATTTGCCTTGTCGCGGAGTTTCCGCACGGTTTGGGAATAAATGGTTTCACTGGGTACAATCCAGACGACAAGCCCGGTTCGCTTGCGCGCAAAGAGGTTTTGATATTCGCGGATCGCCTCCACCGCAAGAAGCGTCTTGCCTCCTCCAGTCGGCACTTTCATGATAACGCGCGGATAGTATTCACCAAGTCCGTTGGTACAGCGGTCTTTGTATTCTTTGACCGCCGTCTGAAATGTCGTCTGTACCCAGTTCAGGGTATGGCGCATTTCCGCTGGAAGGGCTTTACGGGCGGTATCGAAGGAATCCTTTGTTTCCCGCGACTTGCCGTAAAAAGCCTTTAACTCAGAAACAACTTTGACCTGATATTTTTTCAGAAACATTACAAGCCCCTATACTTGTTAAAAATTTCATCGGTGTAGAGAAATTCCATTTTTGAAACTACACTTTGCGCATAAATCAAGCGGTCAAAGGGATCACGATGATAAAAGGGAAGTCGGGAAACGTATTTCGCATGAAGAGTACTCACAGGCAAAACTTTGTATGCTCCGTTCAGGACATGAGTATCGAGAAATCTGTCAATATCAGGCAATAATTCAAGTTGTCCAAGGCTATACTTAATGGCAATTTCCCATATACTTGCCGCACTTACATAAACATTACTACTGGGATTGTCGATAATTTCGTAATAGGAACTTTTTAATCTATTATCGCCGTGTACATACCACAGTAAAACATTGGTATCCAATAAAATACCCATTATGTATACTCCTTAAAGTCTTCTAATGGTTCATAAAAAGAATCATGAATTACGATTTGATCTTTCCCTGCGCCAAATTTTCTGATTGCATTAGGCTTTTTCTGCTGTTCTTCAATTGCCAAAACAATCACTTCTACTTTTTCCGTATTAAAATCTAACGGCAAATCAATGATTATTCTATGATTAACAGGGTAGACCGTTTGTCGCAATGCTATCATATTTTCCTCCTATATTCTCTTAAACAAATTATATGGAATGCCGGCATAATCAATATTCCTTTCTTTCATGTAGTCCTCTTTGAGAAAGCAGGCCGGGGCGTACACGATGATTTTTTTCTTCGGGTGCTCGGCGGTGATTTTTTCGGCCAGAGTCAGGTTGAGAGCCATGCGGGTAAGCTCGTCAAAATCCTGTTTGTACACCAGATAAATGACTGAATTGCCGTGTTCTCCCACGAAGTAAGACCTTTCATTTGTGGCGGACTTGTTTTTCAGGCTTTCACCAGTACAGAGATAATATACATAATCAGCGAACTGCTTGAATGTCGGCAGGTTGCCCGAAAGAAGGGATTCCGCATCTAAGGGAATACCAACCTTGAAATACTGAAAACCTGAATCATAGCCGTATTTATCAATAGCGCGTTTTACCCGTTCGCAGGTAATGTCCTTACAGATGTTTTTATTAGGCTCGGCTCCTGTTACTTCGGTCATTTGGATCATAATACACTTACGGTTTCCGCCGTCTTCCTTGTTTAAGTCCATGACGGCGTGCATGGTGGTGCCGGAGCCGGCGAAGGAGTCGAGGACCAGAGCATTCCGCTCACTTTTAAACATTTTTATAATTCGCTTTATAAGTTCAATATTTTTTTCGCCATAAGGAAAATTCCATTCAGTCGCATACTCTTGAATATCCGTCCAATTAGTATCAAGGAGCGTGAAATCAGAAGCTGCAAGAAGGTACTGAATGCTGCCCGTTTGGGGGTTTTTCCTCAGTATTCCTTTTTCAATCATATCTCTGGCGTTATCCTCTGAATACATCCAATGCCTGCCTTTTGGAGGGCGTTGTCCAAACAAATCATATTCCATTGTCAAACGAATCCCTGGCGCATCAAACGCATGCCATCTTTCAGATTTTTTCTGGAATTTCAGCGGCGGATCAATTAAACATTTATCAGACTTGGCATAAAATATCACCGAATTGTATCCAAAATTAACGGCCCTTACCTTTTCATTCTCCTGAATGTTCTTCTTGACCCTTGCAGTAACAAAAGTATTTCTATAATTTTCTTCTCCATATATCTCATCCATTAATAAGCGTAAGTTTGCTTCTTCGTTGTAATCTATGCTAATAAAAATTGCCCCATCATCCGCCAGCAGTTCCCTCAAGAGCTTCAGCCGCGGCACCATCATGCAGAGCCATTTGTCATGGCGGGTCAGATCGTCCTTGCCCACTTCCTTGCCCAACCAATCCTTCAGCATAGGGCTATTCACATTGTCGTTATACACCCAGCCCTCATTTCCCGTGTTATACGGCGGGTCTATGTAAATGCACTTCACCTTTCCGGCGTATTGGGGAAGCAGTGCTTTCAACGCAAGAAGGTTGTCCCCTTCGACGATGAGGTTCCCGTCCGCCTTTTCCGGCTGGAAGTGAAGTTTTTCAACCTCGTCCAAGGTGTGATAGGGTATGGAAAGATGGTGGTTCCAGATGATGTTCTTGCCTTTGAATTGTAACGTGGGCATTGATAACTCCTCTATCAGAGATTCGATCTTGTTTTAAAAAGTCAATCACATATTCCATTCCCTACTCTTTACATTTCCTTCCTCACGCCCTTAAACGGCTCCGTATCCGCCTTCTGGCCTATAAACTGTCCCGTGTCTGAGTCTCGCTTAATCCAGCGATCATTGTGCGGATTATGGACTTGTGAACGATCTTTTACTGCGCCTTGCCTGTGATTATCACCATAAGGTTTATTTGTAGCCATAGTCAATTCCCTCCTATTATTCAACTGAATTAATTGAGGCAGAATCAGGGGACGCGCCTCAGCCTTGACAAATGTTACTTCCAAATGGGAAAAACAACCTCATCTGTTAATACCGTTCAACGGAATCAATTGAATCATAAATATAGGTGGTTGTCAAGGGGGAAAACGCCTACATGTAGATCAAGTTTCCGGCAGGAGGATATTGATCTGCGAGCCTGGGAAGTCGGCAAGATTGGCCTCTTTTTCTTTTCCCCACGCCCATTCGGGGATTATAGAAAACCTTGCAGTGCCTGAGCGGATGGAAAGTTTGCCGTTCCATTGATTTACAAAGCGTCTCACTGCCGCAAGGCCGTGGCCCCTGCCTTTGTCTGCGTGTCGTGACGCACCGTTAAGAAGTGCCTTTCCTATGGCCTCCATGTCATCTTTTATCGAAAACCTCTCTGACAGCGACTTTCTGAACCCTATGCCAATGTCCATTACCGCAATCTTAACTACGTTTTTGTTTAAGCTATTGAAGTGGTATTTCTGGATACCAACATACCCTGTATTCTCACTGTGCTCAATGATGTTTTGGCAGACCTCTGAAATGGCAACTATGAAGCCGTTTATCGCCCTATCATCATAATGAAGGTGTTTTGTAAGAATGCTTTTAGCGCGGTCTTTGACCTTGCCAACGATGAAATGGATGTCGCCTGAGCTTTCAATGGGCGTGATTTCAAGGAGGACGTCGGAGTAGCCGCTTCGTAAATATTTTTGCCCTAAAAACCCCGCTAGCTCCCTGTTTTTCAAAGGAGGAGTTAACGAATTCGCCGCTTTTGCAAAGGGGGATGAGGGGGGATTGGAAAATTCGAGGTCAAAATAATCTTCTGCGAACCTGAAGAAGTCCATCCTTTCAAGGTATCTTAAGACCTCCTTTGACTGTGGGAGTTGGACAGTCTTTCTAATACCTTTTGACTTTAGGAGTTCTCCGGTCTCAAGGACGCCAACCATTCCATAAGGGTCAATGAATGTGGCGTCTTTAAGGCCGGTAGCCGTAAGTGGATTTAGAAGGTGTTGCAACACCTGTTCAAAGGTCTCTTCAGTAATCTGCGTCATCATAATATTAGTTACCCTAGAGCGGCAGAGCCGCAACCAAATTTCCTCCATTTTTCCACACGTTTACGGATGAATTCCAGGGGGGGGAAACTATAAATGTCAATTGATGACGTTTGGCCTATCGGCTGCGTAATTGATGCGTAGCATAGTTCCGTTAGGAACGAAATATTGGTAGAAAACAAGTAGAGAAACAGTATTAGTTCCGTAGGAACGATATATTGGAGAAAAACAATTGGGCTTTAAATATATCATGCCTACGGCATTTATATTTGTATGTGTTTGTTATTTCTACCGATATTTTGTCCCTACGAGACGTCAGAAAGAAGACTCAGCGTCTCGATAAGCCATGAATTGGCTATAGTATTGCGCCCCTTTTCCCTTTGTTTCTCCCTGTCCCCGGCGTGGGATTCTTACCGTGACTCTTTCCCAATTACACGCCCTTCAACACCCTTTGCGATAATTCATTCGGCAATTTTGCCTCCAGAATCTTCTTGGAAGCGGCCTCTGTATTGTAAGGCACCCGCTTGAAGGTTAACTGTTTTGACTGTGAGTCAAATAGCACGTAACTGGCTTGGGGGTTTCCATCTCTCGGTTGGCCTACCGAGCCTACGTTCACGTAATATTTCCAACCTTTGCCCTGCTCAATCGCAAAGGATTCGACCTTGTTTGTCGATTGTTTTTCGATAAGCATCAGCCGCATGTCGTAGCTGTCGCAAGGCATAAGCACGGAGGCGTTCACGGTCCTTACTTCTTTGGTATAAATATAGGCCGACGGCCGGTGCGTATGGCCGCCCAGGGTAAGCTGTGACCAGAGCGAGTTGTATTTCAGCACACCCGCGTTTTTGACGTATTCATACCCCCGCGGGTATGAAGGCGTGCTGTGCACGACCTCGAAATCCTCTTTTCCAAATTTCATCCGCAACGAAAGCCGCCTTAAAAATTTTACATTCTCTTTTGACAATACCCCGGCAGTCCAATCTACGGCCGCCTTTGCCACGGGATTCATTTCGGACGTAAGTGACGGTTCGCCAATCGCCTCCCTATCGTGATTGCCGCCAATAGACGTTCCCTTGTTTTCCAACAACAGCAGGGCTTTGAGCAGGAGTTCTTGTTGAGAGGCGTCGCTATAGGATAGCGCTGCAATGGATTCGATGCGTTCCAGAGCTACTTTGCGTCTGCCGTAAACCAGATAGCGCACAATGTCACAACATTCATTCGGCGAGGCGCCATAGCCGACGATATCGCCTGCGACTAATACCCTATCGACACCTTCTTCCTTTTCAGCCACCTCTTTTAGCACGGCCAACAGCGCATCCGCGTTGCCGTGTATGTCCGATATAATAATGTTTTTCATGGGTTTTTCTTGTAAAAGTAAATGGTTGGCGAGGCGACGCCTCAGACCGGTAAAAACGCTTGAAACCTCAGATTTCACAGATTTTGGATTGCTAAATCCCACAGACTCGTTTGGATGTTTAGTAACAGTTCATGTAGCGCAGGTAACGATGGAAGACAACCCCGGCTTCTTTTTTTTTAAGAAGGACTTCGAACAACCCGGCAAAATTGCCGTGTCCCCGACTTTTTTAATACCGGCGGAACCGTCCTGTTTTTTATCTGTGTAATCTGTGGTTTCAGTAGTTTTCCCCAAAACGGGACTCATTGGTAAAGGTAAACTGCAGATGCCGTTTTAAATACCGCTCAAGGCCTTTTTTAGCTCGTCTGCCGACGATATCCTGTTGGCGACGTTTGTTTCCAGGAGTGACAGTATTACTTCCTCCAGTTCCTGTGGCACGGAACGATTTATTTGAGAAGGTGGGGTTTGTTCAGTCTGCCATATCTTTTTTGTTAATACCTGATAGAGCAAAAGGCCTACCGAATACAGGTCCGTCTTGCCGTCCAACCGGATGGTAGCCGAAATATCCTTATGATGCGCCTTGCGTGGCCTGTCTTTCAAATAGGCGAGCATCTGCAACTGTTCGGGCGATGCGTACTCCCTGCTTATACCCTTGATAATGTCGCCAAACTTAATGGCCAGTTCAAAATCAACAAGGCTTACTAACCCTGTTTTCTGCGTGATGATTAGGTGTCCCGGTTTTAAGTCGCAATGAATGTAGTTTTTAGTATGAAGATATTGCAGGGGGGCGCAGATGGTCGTAAACAGCTTGATGATTTCATCAATAATTCCAGTTTGTTCTACGTTTTTTTCGTTGAAGTAGTCGATCAGGTCGTATCCATTAACGTGCTGCAGCACGACAAAGTTCTGTCTAATTAATAATTTGTCGCCTTTGAACAAATCCCCTTGTCCAAAATCGTAAGCGGTGGGTATTTGGGGATGGCTGAGTTCCTTTAACAGATAATATTCTTCAGAAAAATCAGCGTCCGGCGAATACTTGAGCCCGTAGTCAGGCATATTAACTAAGACTGCGTAGTTGGCTTTGTGCAGATTTGCCTGGCATTTAAAATCATTAAATTGGTATTTGTGAATAGTATACATTGTTTTGAAATGTTTAACTCTGTAATTATACTGGATTATTGTCTCCAAATTTTGTATCCTGATATTGTCTTTTGAAATGAGAAATGGTTGTGATTATAACTAACTATAAAAAGAAAACAAGGATTTTAATTGATCGAAGACTTTGCTTCGCGCGTTTGTTTAAACAATAGTCCAGTTGTGAGCGATTTCGCTTCACTCAGCCCAACCCAAGTGCCTGTTGGACGCAGAGCGTGGGAACGAGTTGGTGTAGGGACACGGTGCCCGTGTCCCTTCGTGTGAGCATAAAAAAGTCGCAAGGTCTCATGTAACGCTTAGGAGTTTCATTGCCGTTGTAGGGACACGGTGCCCGTGTCCTTACGTGTGAGCACAAATAAGTCGCCGTAGGCCTAATTTACGGTTAGGAAATACAAAGCCACGGTAGGGCGACCCTTTAGGGTTGCAATCCCTGGTACGTATGCAGACAGTTGCAAGGCGAAAGCCTTGTCCTACGTGTTAAACAGATAATAGCCGCCGTAAGTGCCCCAATGTAATTTTAGCCGTTTTGCATGATTGGTTGAAATGCGCCAGAGAGGCAAAAGGTCTGTTATGTTCATTATGAAAACCATAACTTGTCTTCAATACACAACTTATAGTTGATTTTCCCTGAAATGGCGCAAATGCAATAAACAGCGCCTTTTTTGCTGGAAATGAGCGCTATTAAAGAAATATCGTGATTTAAGAAAAAATTATATACATTTACGCAATGGACAATTGCAAGAGGAGTAACCCCATCAATATCTAAGTACAATGCCGTGCATAACTGGAAATGGTATGCTGGTTGCTAAGATGACCAGATTAGCTCATTGTTTAGTTTCAACATTATCCTTAACTATGGAAGGAGGTGGTGTTGTATAGGGTTCTTTTGCCGGGAGTGTTCTGAAGTATTGTATTTAATTTGCATACGAGGTAATATTTTGCAAGGAGAGGGATAATTATTATGAAATGTCTTTTGAATAAAATAATAATTCTTATCGGTGTAACGATTGCGGCTGCAGGATTGTTCATGTTAGCAGCCGGGTCGGTTCATGCGGGGGATCCAAACGGATCTCAGACTTATTCGGACAGTATTGCAGGACTTAAGCTTTCAGTTAACTTCACATGGACGTTGCTGGGCGCTTTTTTAGTGTTTAGCATGCAAGCAGGATTTGCATTCCTGGGTGGTTTTTTACGGCAGAAGAACATGCTCAGTTATATGGCGCACTGCTTTATAGACTCCACCTTTGGCGCTATGGTGTTTTACTTCTTTGGGTTTGCGCTGATGTTTGGCGGTTCAAAGTTGGCGCCAGGACTGGACAATGGTAATGCCTGGATTGGTTCAGACGGTTATATGCTCTTGGGAGGATCGTATGACGTTCAAACAATCATGTTCTGGCTTTTCCAGATGGTGTTTGCTACAAAAACGGTTTCAATCATCGCCGGCGCTGTGGCGGAGAGGTTGAAATTCGGGGCATATCTTATTTATAGCTTCCTGATGTGCGGTTTGATTTATCCGATTTACGGGCATTGGGTATGGGGCGGTGGCTGGTTAAGCACACTTCCTTTTGGCGCCGGGGTAAAAGACTTTGCCGGTTGCGCTTGCGTGCATACGGTGGGTGGTGTTATGGCGTTTGTTGGGGCATGGGTACTTGGTCCAAGGAAGGGAAAATATAATCCTGACGGTACTCCAAACCCGATTCCAGGTCACAACCTGGCCTACGTTGTAATAGGAACCCTTATTCTTGCCTTCGGATGGTTCGGGTTTAACGCTGGCAGCACCCTTGCTGCGACTGATTTGCGTATGTCCGTAGTTGCAGCCAATACCTTTATCGCGGCGGCAGCAGGCGCTACGATAATGCTGTTCTTGTCTTGGAGCATGACGGGCTACATAGATGTGCCATATATATGCAACGGCGCGCTTGCCGGTTTGGTGGCCATCACGGCGCCTTGCGCTTATGTCGCTCCGTGGGCTTCAGTAGTAATTGGTGTGCTTGCCGCTTTGATTATGAGGGGCGCGGTATGGCTCGTTGAAGTTAAGATGAAGGTTGATGATCCCCTTGGCGCTGTGGCCGTACACGCTGCAAATGGTATGTGGGGTATGCTCGCAGTAGGTCTCTTTGCGGATGGCACGTATGGCGGTGTTAGCGGGTTGATCACCGGTTCGGGATGGCAATTGCTGGCACAGTTCATCGGAACCGTTGTTGCGCTGGCATGGGCATTCGCATGGGGTTGTGGCGTATTCTTTGTAATCAAATACCATATCGGACTTAGGGTTTCAGATCTTGTGGAATTTGAAGGCGTAGATAAGCACATTCACGGTACTCCTTGTTACCCGGTAGAAGAAACCCTTGTGTCTCTTTCCGGAGGATTCGTTGCTGAAGAAAGAGAGCAGGAAAGGGAACAAATGTCTTTGCTTGAGAAGTCGATCAGCAGTGACGCAACACGTGAAAAGATATACTCGGAGAAGCTTGGCCGTTGGGTATATGCTTTGGTAAAGCCGGAAAAGAAGAAGAGATAATTGTGATGAATTAACCGTTTTTACAGTGTTTGTATGATGGAGAATTGATATGAAAAAAATTGAAGCGATAGTGAGGCCGGAGAAGTTTAACATTGTCAGGGACGCCCTGACAGAGTTGGGATATCCGGGCATGACCGTCACGGAAGTAAAAGGTCACGGCTGCCAGAAGGGTATCAGTGAGGTATGGCGCGGAAGAAGGTACCGTGTTGACCTGTTATCGAAGATCAAGGTGGAAATTGTTGTTAAAGACGAGGACGTGGAAAAAATTGTCAACACAATCATCAATGAATCCCAAACGGGCAGCATTGGCGATGGAAAGATATTTATTTTCAACGTCGAAAACGTGTACCGCATCCGCACGAAGGAAGCAGGCGATGCGGCTGTTTAGGGTAAGCGTTTTGTAGGGTTTTTTTTCTGCTGATGTTGTCTCGCGAAAGCGGGGCAACATCAGCAATTTTATGTAACTACCCAGGTGTTTGGGCTGAAGGCTGAAGGTTAAAAGCCTTCACCTGCCGGAAGTTTTGTGTGATTACACATGATTTTCCCTTCAGCCTATCGACCTTAGTAGTTACCATTTTATACGGAATATATCATTGAAAAAGCGCGCCTTTCCAATCACCATTCTACTGATAAGCTGCATCTCTTTTACCCTGGCATCGGACGCCTTTGCAGGAGACCCGAATGGTAATCATACCTATTCCGACAGCATCCAGGGCCTAAAATTCTCGGTAAACTTTGCCTGGACGTTAATCAGCGCCTTTTTGGTTTTTAATATGCAGGCGGGTTTTAGCTTCCTCGGCGCGGGTTTTGTCCAAAAGAAGAATACGCTGAATTATCTGGCCATGAGCTTCGTGGATTTTTGTGTCGGCGCGTTGGTTTTTTGGCTCGTTGGTTTTGCCATTATGTTTGGCGGTTCAAAAATAGCCCCGGGACTCTCAAGCGGAAATCAATTTATCGGATATAGTGGGTTTTTGTTGCTTGGGGACGCATACGATGTGTCAACGTCCGTCCTTTGGATGTTTCAAATTATGTTTGCCGCCACCGCCTGTACCATTGTTACCGGCGCCGTTGCAGAGCGGTTTAAATTCCATGCGCACGTGTTTTATAGCGTTTTTCTGTGTAGTATACTGTATCCCGTCTTTGGCCACTGGATGTGGGGTAAAGGGTGGTTGGAGATGCTACCTATTGGAGCCGGGGCAAGAGACTTTGCCGGTTCAGGGGTAGTGCATGGAATGGGTGGTTTGCTTGCATTTATAGCCGCGTGGGTTGTCGGGCCGCGATTTGGGAAATATAATCCCGACGGCAGCCCAAACGTAATACACGGACATAATCTCCTTTATATCGTCATCGGGACGTTAACCCTGATTTTCGGATGGTTTGGCTTTAATGCGGGATGCACCCTTGCCGTTACGGACCTCCGGGTTTCCGTTATTGCCGTAAACACCTTTTTAGCAGCCGCATCGGGGGCAATTACCCTCCTCTACGTTTCCTACTATAAACCCAAAAAATCGGACGTAATAATGATCTGTAACGGCGCACTGGCCGGTTGTGTCGCCATCACGGCGTCAGGCGCTTATGTGCCGCACTGGGCTGCAATCGTAATTGGTATGATTGCAAGTCTAATCACAAGGTATTCCCTCTATTTTATAGAAAACAAGTTAAAAATAGACGATCCGGTAGGGGCCATTTCGGTTCATGGAGCAAACGGACTCTGGGGACTCCTCTCCGTCGGTATCTTTTCCGACGGGACGTACGGAGGGGTGCATGGCCTGATCACTGGCTCCGGGTGGCAGTTGCTGGCGCAATTTATCGCCTGTGTTACCTTGATCGCCTGGTGTTTTTCCGTGGGCTTCGCATTTTTCTACACCTTCAAACGTCTGTTCGGATTAAGGGTTCCTGTCAATGTCGAACGCACCGGACTCGACGTCTACGAACACGGCACAAGCTGTTATCCCGGCAGCTAACGATCATGGTATTCAATACTCCGTTGGGTTTCGTGCCTCAACCCAACCTACCGGACTCGTTAAATTATGCCTTTGTCGGCTTATTTGTGTTCACACGCAGGGACACGGGCGCCGTGTCCCTACACCAACTCGTTCCCACGCTCCCGCGAAGAAATGACGACGTTGCGCCCTGAATCCTTTGCAACGTAAAGATGCTTATCCGCCAGGGCGATCAATTCCGACGGCAAAACGGCGGCGTCGGGTACCATCGCCGCCACCCCGCAACTTGCGGTAACACACCCCAGCGGGGAGCCGCTGTGCGGTACTGCGAGCTTTTCTACTCCACTCCGAAAAGCCTCGGCAATTTGATGCGCGCCGGCTGCGTTCGTATTGCTTAACACCCCGACGAATTCTTCCCCGCCGTATCTGGCGGCCAAATCGCCGGGACGCTGGAGAACCGAATTCAACACCTCGGCCACTTTTACCAGACATACGTCGCCAGCCAGATGACCGTAGGTGTCGTTAAAACGTTTGAAATAGTCAATATCCGCCATTATTATCGTCAACGGGGTTTGGTTCCTCATATTCCGGCGCCACTCGACGTCAAAATATTCGTCGAAATGTCTCCGGTTTGATATCCCGGTGAGTTTGTCCTGGTTGGATAATTTTACCAATTGTTCCTGCAACTGTTTCAATTTGATATGTGTGCTAACCCTGGCCTTCAATACCCCTATATTTATGGGTTTGCAAATGTAATCAACAGCGCCCAGTTCTAACCCGCACACCTCCCATTCCGGGAGTTCCATTGCCGTGACAAATATTACCGGAATATCTTTTGTCGTCTCGTCTTCTTTCAGCGTTTTGCATACTTCGTAGCCGCTTATCTCAGGCATCATCACGTCAAGCAGTATCAAATCGGGTTTGTCGGCGTCCTGTGCAATACCTATCGCGTCAGTCCCGTTTGTCGCGGCTTTTATTACATAGTCGTTGCCCAGCGACTCCACAAGCACATGGAGATTCGCAGGCTCGTCATCTACGATAAGAAGAAGTGGTTTTCGGTTTAGTTCCATAATAGCGTCACCTTAGTTATTTGATAAAAACCTAATATATCTCCGTGAGGAGCGGTACCTATGGCATAGGTGTTGTTCTGCTTCAGACGGAAATGGAATTTCTCTAATTGAAATAAGCTATACTTAAATTATTTCAAGGGAGGGAAAAATGGAACAAACAAATGAGAGAAA
>JACVXV010000184.1 GCA_015661205.1 Candidatus Brocadiaceae bacterium | reverse complement strand
AATTAAACAGCACGGAAACCATTTTTCCGGGTACGAATTTGCGCTTGGTATACGATTTGGTATCAAAATAATTTCCCCGAGGTCAGGATATCTGAAATTCCTGTCGAATAAACTACTGCCAGCAATATAGTTGGCAATTACAACCGCTAATCCACTGATTCTTGATTCGAATGTCCAGGTTAAAGTAACGTTTGTTGGTCTATATGATTCAAAGGCTTCCAATACCTCCGGATTTCCCGATATCCATGAAAAATATTTTTCCACCAGTAGCGACCTTTCCAATGGAGACACTTCATCGAAGAAAGAGTGTCCACAAAAGTGGAAAATCCTTTCCATCTCTCTTATCCGATGTCTTTCTTTTTTATAGTCCATTTTATCCGGCTACCTCACTCTCACTCATGTGATGTACCCCACCGGATTTTAGTATTTGTGTGGCTACTTTTAACCACCTCTCAACGTCTTGCGCACCAAAATACTTGTGTTTTAATGCAAAACAGGTTTTTCCATCTCTTCCCATTTGAACGTAGTCAGCGAAGTCTGTATGAATCAAAGTATAACCAAATTTTTCAGGGAATTTCTCAATAGCGGTTCCAGGGTAGGGAATCATGGGGTACACTGCAAACTCATCAATACCTAATTGCGTAGCTTTTGTAAAAGACTGTTCGATGATTTCATCCGTATCGAAAGGTAAGCCAACCATGAAAGAAGACCTAACAACGAGGCCGTATGTTTTGGCTATTCGTACATTACCCTCATGCCCCACCTGTGATGTTTTGCCTATGATTCTCAAATTGGGGGGATATAATGATTCCAACCCAACGGATACATGAACACATCCGGCTTCCTTTAATAAAAGGGCGTTTTTTTCATTTAGGTCCTCTAACCTGGCAAAGACACGAAAAACAATATCCAGGTCTTTCATCCTTGTTAATAGTTCTTCAAGATTAGGATTTCCCGTAAAGTGATCGTCATTAAACTTGAAATATTTATGCGATTCCCTTAGTGTTCTTATTTCTTCAATAATGTTCACTGTGCTTCGATATCGCACGGTTTTATTTCCACCACCCATGACTACGCTATTACAATGAACACGATGATGCTTACAACCCCTTGAACTTATTAAGGAAATTACCTGGTTGCCCATTAATTTTCTGGAATAGGTGGTGTGGTCTACAAGGTCTCTTGCAGGAAAGGCATAAGAATCAATATCACGTCTCCCTAATCCATTTAGTATGCCTACCAACCTTGATTCGTTGACAAAAGAATTTATGCAATCCTTGAAAACGTCTTCTCCTTCACCAACAATAACGGCATCTGCTCCGGAATCGTTATAGGTAAATTCAGGTACCCCGGATGGGTTTGGACCACCTAAAACAACATAAGCACATTTATTTTTAGCTTTAATACGGGTAATAATTTCTTTAGCATACGTATAATTTGTACAAAAACAGGTTATGCCATATATGTCAGCATTTGGAACGTTTTCCATTCCCTCTCTAATTTCCAACTCTGACAGAGATCCACTCAAATCACAAACAGAGACATTTTTATAACCAATTTCCCTTAGAGTAGACGCTAGATAGAGAAGACCTAAAGGTGGTTCAACCCTATCATCATTTACGCAGTTAGAGGGTGGATTAACTAATACTACCTGTATTGATAAACTCATCTTAGTTCACCACGAGACAAAGCACCTTGGGAATATTTCCCTTTTTGTAAACTCATTGTTAACCTTGTTCCGGTAATGATCGCTTGACCCAGTCTGCGGAGCTTGGAAACGAGGCGAATAGGGCTTAACTTAACACGTATGGGACTCATCCCCCGCCTGGCGTGCGTTCCAAGCCGTTGCCGGCCATGAAGGCCTGCGCTACAAAGTTGTCGAAAAAAGGTCTAATGCCTTTTTATGATAAGCATAGATGAACAACGGGGTTATTTTACCTTCCGTTGTAGAAAAACGCACATAAAAAATAGCGGCATTTTGACAAATCCTGAGAAAAACATCAGCCTTTTGTTACTTTGCTTTACGGCTTTGCCGTGTTATAGTATTTCATATAAATAAATTCTGTAGTTGTTCCACCTTGAAGAGGCGTTGCAAAACTATTATTATATGGACATCAAGATTGAACTAAGCACTATTTGTTTTCGACAGGGTAACGTCCTGGAAAAAATTGCACAATGCCGGGAACTTATTGAATCGCACGGCTTTACCTTTGGCATTCAACTGCATAATTCCGTTACAAGGGAGTTATACGAAAAAATCAAAGGGCTTGACGTCGGGTTCACCATTCACGCCCCCGTCTTTTCTGATTATTTTATTAACCTGGCTCATGACGATTTCGATGTTGTGTTTTCCGGGTTTCAGAATACGGCACTCATTATGAAGGAGCTTCGTAGCAGCATTGTGTTATTTCATGGCTTCTTCATGACCCATAAACCCATCAAAAATGACCCTGCCAATTACGGCAAGGTGTTGCGTGACGCCATCGATAATAAATATCGCCTCGGCGATACACGGGTGATGGACCCCCGGTTTCTGGAAACGGAAGAATATAAAGGTTTTCAACAAACCGTTAAAAAAAATATGCGCCTGCTCAGGGAAAGCTACCCCGCCTATACCCTCTGCCTGGAAAACGATTTTCCGGGTATCGGCAACGGCAATCAGACGCCGTCGCACCTGATGTATCTCGATTGCCCCATTTGGCTTGACGCAGGACACCTATGGGCGTCTTCTATTTTAAATAAATTTGATTTCTATGCAGGGCTGGACGCCGTTTGCAAGCAGTGTAACGTGATTGGCGTACATCTAAATACAAACGAAACACCGCACAACTGGGACTTTAAATATCCGAGCGGCGATACCCATTCGCATTTTTCCGGCAATTCTGACATGGACATGAGAAGGGTTATCGGTATCCTTACGGAAAATCGTATTACCCATTTTACCATTGAAATAACCGATGGAAACAGGGAAGATATACTGTTCCTTATCCAACAGCACCGGATTTCTTCTCAAAAGGCTTGACAAAGTGAATCTACTTTGTAAGATATTAGGGTTATTTTGTTTTGTTTCGGCGGATTGTAACGCGAAGAGGCTCTTCGCGCTACATGAAAAACCGTTGAAGGTATTATAAAATCTATGGATTTTTTTAAAAGGTGGAACTCCGCAATTGAAACCCATAAATAGAATACTTATCGCGTCAGGTATCGCCATTCTGGTTTTTCTGGTTATCATGGGGCCTATGGCCTACATATACCTCGCTCCTTCCATTAAAAACGAGGTTATGAACCACTTGATTTCTGTAAGGGAAATTAAGAAAATGCAAATCCAGAATTATTTCCATGAGAGATACGGTGACCTTAGCATCCTCTCCAAAAACCCTCTGATCGTCCAAAGTTTACCACGGTTTTCAAATGCCTTTAAGTCAGGTGGCTTTAACGATCCCGCATACAAGCAGGTAGACACCTATTATGGCCCGCTGGTTGAGCACTTCCTTAGACAGTACGGATATAATAACATATTTATGGTAGACGCCGACGGATCCGTTGTCTTTGGAGTCAAAAGGGATGAATATATCGGCACCAATCTGCGTACAGGGGAATACTCATCTTATGCAATCGGAGAAATTTTCAAGGAAGGACTGTCGAGTATCAAATTTTCCGATTTGGCCTGGTGCGAAGAGATAAAAGATTTTATATTTCTCGGGGCATCCCCGGTATATGACCTTAGCAATAAACTCATAGGGGTGGTTATCGTAGAGGTATCCTATTCCCAAATCGACCCTATCGTATCACAGCGAGACGGTCTGGGTGAGACAGGAGAAATATACATCCTCGGCAGCGACAGCTTTATGCGCTCCAAATCAAGATTCTTCTCCCAAAACACCATTTTGAAACTCGAAATCAATACTGAAGCCAAGCGCGATGCCGTAGCGGGTAACTCGGACGTCAAGGTAATAAGGGACTATCGCAACATCCCCGTCCTTAGCGCATATACGCCACTTGAAAATCTCAAAGACGTTTCCTGGGCGCTTTTGGTGGAAATTGACATAAAAGAGGCCTTTTACCCGGTACTAGTCCTGAAAACCAATCTGATTATCATCGGCCTGGTTATTGGCTCCATTACTGCCGCGTATCTTTATTTTACCCTTCGGAAAAAGCGTTTGTATAATACCCCCGAATAAACTCAGTAGGGAACATACAGACGGGATATTCGCGGAATTTTACGGCGTTTTCGTAGGCAAGTCCATTCATCAGGGCATTCCGTTCGTTTTGCTTATTAAGGAATTCTGTGCGTATCTGATCAAGCAGTAGTTTATTCAATGCCTTGGTTTGATTGAAATAGGCCTTCTTCTCGTCCATACTGCAGCACTCTATTATAGCGAGTAACCTTTTTTTCTCTTCGACCCGATTCGCAAAGCCGGTATCGTTCAATATCTCTTCCGATGCGTATCGTTCTGGATTATGCGGCATGTCCCTCAGTTCGTGCTGTACACGTTGAAGCTCCCCGGCATCCCTCTCTAAGGCGTTAAGCGGCAAAAACAGGGTGGCGGAGCTTGTAACGTAGGAAGGCGGGGATATCCCGAAGAACTCCCGGATAATTTCGTCGGTAATGGTGTCGTATTTAGCCCCCCCGATTCCATGAATAAAGACGTCCGAAAAGAGCAACCGGGAGAACATGGTTGTGGTAATTGCCCGTGGACGCAGCTTAATCCGGTCTTCCTGCAACGCCTTTAGCTTTTGCACGTTTTCGCTTCCGGCTTCATTTTTTTTCAGGATTGCAACGACGTGTGTTCCGTCGGTAATTGTTAAGAGATCGCCTTCATTCAGCAGGTAGCACCTTTTCCGCTCTTCCCCTTGTTTCCATACCCAAAAGGGCAGTTCGGTTACGTTATTGCCAACGTTCAGGTCCGGCAGCGGATTTGCCTTTGAGCGGATATTGTGGATACTGCGGTATTCGGACAGTTTTGCATTGTATATGCGTGCGAACCGCACTGCGTTGTGCAAGACATGCAAAAAGAAGTGGTAAAACCCATCGGTATTGCACACCCAGGAAACAGGGATTTCGAGGTTTTTTATCTGAAAATCCTCTTCCATGGTAACCCTTGCGGCAGTTAACAACCCCACCATGTCAACGCACCCGCGTTCGCGGCACGCCACAACGTGAGACATATAACCTTCAAACGCTACCTGCATATCGGCAATCACTGTTTTTGTATTTTTGTACAAGGGTTGGATTGTAGCTCCTTTCCCCATCGGCTTACCGCTTAAAGCATCGGCGTTTAACGCGTTTTTTTTCAGAAGCGCAAGCACTTCGTCTCTAAATCTAAGCAATTCCTTACCATCGTCAAACACAATCTCTTCGTATGCCACCCTGTCCTTGCCGTCTACCAGCGCTATTTTTTGAACGTGCAGCAAATTTTCAGACAGGATGGGCGCATAGAGAAAGCCCATAGTACAGGCGTCATTGTCTACGATCATATTGATACCAATACCATTCACCCTTTTGGCTATATGATGGGCAAGGTGGTTCTTGACCCATATACCGGGATGGTAAAAAATGGGTTCATGTCCGGTTTGGATAATGGGAACGTCTTCGACTGGCCTAGAGGTGAAATCCCATTTATAGGGTTCTTTCCGCAGTAAAGTTCTGATCTCGTTCGTGTACTGCACCGCCCTGCGTAACAATTCTTCGCGGGTTTTGTCGCGCACGGTTTGAAACGGAATGCCATTGACGGCAATCCGGCATCGTTGCAACGTCTCCTTGTTTTCCAGCGCCATACCTGGAATACGGCTTATCTCCGGGTCGACAAAAACCTCTTTATTGTTTTTTGGCGTTTCATAACAAATATTTTTCATGGCCATTTTTTGTGGGTTCTGATTCAGTATAAAAAAGTAAAAACGTTATACTATTACAACAAATGACGGAACAAAACAATAGTAAATTTATTGTATAGGATTTTCATTTTATTTATGCGGGCTTACGGGAAGGTGTGGTTGCAAGGCTTGAGGTAGTAAACAAGATACGGCTGCGTTGTTTATGTGGTATTGGGTGGTATGGGCTGCAGAGACTCCCTGGCAGGTGCCTCTAGAGTCCGTACCTGCACGCCCGTCTATGATGCTTGGCCTTGTCAGGCTCCGAATTGTGTCGTCCCTCCAGGGCAATATTGCATATTTCTCATTGACAAATCGCTTACGCAGTGGGCTACGGCTGTTACACCCATAATGGGCATCTTATAAGTAAGGAAGAGAACGATTTTCTCGTTGCCAATAGATAATTTCAGACCTCCTGACCTCATATCCCGCCAACAAAACAAAAAGCAAGAGCTATCCTACGACAACTAAAGGATTTAGGAAATATTTTAAATGCAAG